>DAHXLF010000075.1 GCA_027371755.1 Acidimicrobiales bacterium | reverse complement strand
GCGCGGAATTTACAAAGATCCGGAAAGATATAAGCAGACCTATTGGTCAAAGTATGAAAATAAATATTTTGTCGGAGACGGGGCAAGGTCTTCCGAGAGTTAGATATCCGCCTCCTAATTCCACTTCATTGCCTTGGTCATCGACAACTTCTGCCGTAATCCCAGGGAACGGAAACGTTGCAGACCCCGGTTTGGTGGAAGTAACCCCGGGCAGAGGGGTGATCATTATCGCACCAGTCTCGGTCTGCCACCAAGTATCTACAACGGGGCATCTGTTGGCTCCGATATTTTCACGATACCACATCCATGCTTCGGGGTTAATCGGTTCTCCAACAGATCCCAAAAGCCTCAAAGAAGACAGATCATGTTTTTGAACATAGTCTATACCCCATTTCATAAATGTTCTGATTGCAGTCGGTGCGGCGTATAATTTGGATACTTTATATTTTTCTATTATTGACCACCAACGGTCTTTGTCCGGGAAATCCGGAGTACCTTCATAAAGTATTGAAGTCGTGCGATTCATTAAAGGACCATATACAATGTAGCTATGGCCGGTTACCCACCCAATATCGGCAGCACACCAGTAAACATCTTCTTCGGGATGAATATCAAACACTATTTTATGGGTGTAGGCTACCTGAGTTAAATAACCTCCGGTAGTATGCATAATTCCTTTGGGTTTTGCAGTAGTACCGGAAGTATATAACAGATAAAGCAGATTTTCTGAATCTACCTCTTCGGCTTTCGTATTTTCGGTTACGTTTTCCATTAGCTCGTGATACCAATGGTCTCGATTTTCCACCATGTTTACCGGATGCTTTTCGCCGACGCGTCTTACCACGACTACCACTTGAACGTCAGTCGAAGTCTTAAGAGCTTCATCTACGTTATCTTTAAGAGGAACTACGGCACCGCGTCGAAATCCGCCGTCAGCGGTTATTACAACTTTTGATTCCGCATCGTTTATCCTATCGCTTAAAGCGGAAGACGAAAATCCTCCAAATACCACCGAGTGAGCTGCCCCTATCCTCGCACATGCAAGCATAGCGACAGGCAACTCCAAGATCATAGGCATGTAAATAGCTACGATGTCGTGTTTTTTAACTCCAAGACCCTTTAAAACAGTCGCAAACTTTTCAACTTCATCCAAAAGTTCGCCATAAGTAATCGACCTATCATCTCCCGGTTCTCCCTCAAAATAGTAGGCTACTTTATCTTTAAAACCGGCTTCAACATGTCGGTCCAAACAGTTATAACTTGCGTTTAAAGTACCGTTTAAAAACCACTTGGAGAAAGGAGCATCCCATTCGAGAACTTTGTCAAAGGGCTTAAACCAGTTCAATTCGGAAGCTTTATCCGCCCAAAACTTAAGATAATCTTTGTTGGCTGATTCATAAATTTCAGAACTGTTAATCAATGCTCTAGATTTAAACTCCTCGGAGGGTTCAAACACTCGATTTTCTAAAAAATAGTTTTCGATCGCGGGATTCGAACTTTGAGAATCACCCATTTTTTGTACTCCTAAATCTCTCAACGGATATTAATTTACTTGATCTAAATTTAAACATCCAATTATAAAAATACTTTATCAAACTCAACTGAAGGAATATGCCACAATTAACAATAAATAATTTCAGATTTTATAAGATGTATAACAGATCTCGTCCTAAATTTTAAAAACATAAGCGTGGCAGGTCCAAACAGACTTGGTTTGCGCTAAATAGCATCAATTTCGGTTTATTGGCAGCTAACTGTTTGAGATTAAAAACATCGTTGGTCCAACGAATAGGCATTAACAATACAACAAGATTACTAATTTATCGGCTCGAAACAGATGTCAACCAACTTTAGAAATCTATCTGTCAGATATGTTATATTTTAATTTAGATCTAAATATTTGCCAAACCGTTCTCATTTTGCTATTCCATTTCCTTTCCTGTTTTGTTTGTAAATAAGCTATTTAAATAACTTATAATAAGAAGCAAAATTAAATTTCTTGGTGTTCTAGAATTACTGAAATAGTGAAAAAAATGGGACTCCAGGCATAAATATGGGCAATTATTGGGAATATTGAGTCATATTTAATGCTTCTAGTGTAGACGTTACCCGGTGCGCATTACTTAAATAGGCGCGGCGCCTATTTTCTTCATTGCTTGAAAAAGGGATAGGGCAACAGATACAAATTACGAGCTTGGTTAATTAGAACTAAACCCCTTGCCCATAAAGGGATACCTAACTTTATTTGTACAAGATTACCCACATTCATGCCTGGAGTCCCAATTTTATTGATTGTGGTGGCAGGAGTATTTGCGGTTCGAGAACAATTTAGATATGAATACCAGCGTCCTGTTGAATCCGGAAATGATCCCGAGCGGTTAAAAAGCCTAAATCGTCGGATAAGACACTTTATATTAATAAAGCGACTGAAGGAGAAAGTATTGCGGGAACTTCCACCGTTGCCACAAAGTGATCTATAATGATCATTCATGTGATTGATAGACAACCGGTTTAAATTACTGAGTCCTTAAATTGCTTACTATGCCAATTCTTGTGAAATTAAAGCAAAACAAACTGCCTAATCAACATCTAATCTATAGTAATTTGCTAAATCAATAATAATTAAGGAACGGCTATAGGAGGAACGTTTCCAATACTTATAACACTGAAGCTTTCGGTCATTGACGCAGTCTGTCCGTAAATCGACGACGATTTACCCATGTCGTACGACAACAGAGCTCCAGAACTAGTGGAAACACATGCAAAGATATTCGGCGCTACCGCACCGATTACAGACGGCTCCGTCTTCCATATTTCGCCAGATTGACCCGCCTGAGAACACGAACCGGCTTTAACAAGTTTTACTCCCGTTACGCGTGCCAATCCGGCAAAAGCCTTGGCATTTGCGGGATATGCACTTTGAACATAAGAATCTGCAGGGCCGTCAGTCTTCCAGGCATATGTAACATTCGCTCCGTTTACCACCGGTTGATAAGAGTAGCTTGAACCAGAAATATTAAAAATTGTACTTGAAGAATCTGTTTGAGCGGCACTAAGAGAACCGGTGAGCATTTCCCAATCAGTCGGCGAATGTACCTTATAGCTAAAGGTCGCATTATCAGCGACAAGCTCGGCGGTATAGTTAGTTAAAGATCCCAATTTACCCGCATTCAAACCGGCATAGCTTCCCGAATTAAAATTCTGTCCAGTTGTGCTTTGAACGGCGGTATTCCTTGAAGCCGACGTTTGCGTTGAAGACTTTGAAGACGAACTACATGCGGCAAGCAATACCGACAATCCCAATACCAAAAACAGAGTTTTAAAGTTACCTCTTCTGTCTTTAATTTTTTGTCTATTTTTTTTACTAATTACTTTCACTTAATGGCCCTTCCTTAACTTATAGGTTCAAATTTTACCCATGAACTATAAATAATTAATTCGTAATAGTATACCAAAGCATTCTTAGAATAAAAACGCTTAAATTTAAGACTGGATATTTAATTATCGCTTTAACCTATATTGAAGTCAGCTTTTAGTAAAATTTATGCAATCGAAAAAACAGGAGAACTTTAAACATGTATAACTCAATGCCTCCATTGCAGCTCAATTCAAACAGCAAATATAAAGCAGTTATGAAAACCGACGTCGGTGAAGTAGAAATTGAACTGTATCCTGACGTTGCCCCTTACACGGTAAACAGTTTTATTTTCCTGGCCAAAGAGGGCTTCTATGACGGTACGATATTTCACAGAGTAATCGGAGATTTCGTAGTTCAAGGAGGAGATCCGACAGGAACCGGTCGGGGCGGACCAGGCTATAATATCCCTGACGAATTTCCCGGTTCGGCCGGTATGTATGAAGTCGGTACGCTGGCTATGGCAAATACCGGCCAACAAGATTCCGGCGGAAGTCAGTTTTTTATAGTGGTCGGACCACACGGCGAATCGCTTCCGCCAAAATATACAATATTCGGCAAAGTTATTTCGGGGATGGACAATATTTTCCACATCGCACTCGATGGTGCTTCAGCGAATGAATCATCGGGAATGGGTAAACCACAAACGATACATTCAATTAATTCAATTGAAATTCAAGAACTCGAAAATACAAACTAATTTAAATAAAATTTGCAAACCGTGTCGTTTCCGGCACGTTTTTATGAGCTAAGGTTTCAGCTAAAGTACGATGCGTAAAATTTCGCATAGAATCTTAATTCTATCTTTGGTATTGCTGTTATTCATTGTTATAGCGCTTGCCATAACAGCTAACGGTCTCAAAAAAGGCACCCAAAAATCATTATTTCCGAGTGGAAACATACTATTAGTGGGCTCATTTAACGGATACAAGTCTGGATTTACAAATATTCAGGCGGCATTAAATGCGGCGAAACCAAATGATTATATTTTGTTGGCACCGGGTTACTATTCTGCGACAACTTCGGGCTCGATAATTATAAACAAACCCAACATACATCTTATGGGTCTAAACGAAAATACCGTGGTAATCGGACCCAGTTTAACTTCGTCTACCGGCGGTTCAAATTCTTGCGCTCAAAACGGATCGTCGACCAACAACGCTACATCCCAAAATCAAAACGGAATTATTATTGAAAATACAGGTGACACGATTGAAAATCTTACCGTCTGTAATTTTTTGGCATCAAACAACACAAATATGGGTGCGCAGATTTTCTTGTCTAACAACAATCCCAACGGCGACCCAATTAACGCCGGAATATCTTACGTAAAATTAACTTACAGCAATCAAACAAAAGCCCAACCTCAGCCGCAGGCCGTCTCTAACTATGGAGTGGTTGTAAACGGAAACGTAAATCTTAAATTTAATTACTCGTCAATAAGTAATTTTGCTGGAGCGGGCATGTACGTTTCCGATTGCACAAACTGCAACATTTACGCCGGTAACTTAACTTTTCAAAACTCATTCTCGGGAATACTGTTAAAAAGTGATTCCGGCACATTCACTGTAACTAATTCCGAATTTTTAAATAACTTTAGTTCAATCGATGCCATAGACGTAAATAAAGTCAGTCAAGGTAATAACACTTTTTGTGGTTTGCAAGTCACCGCTGCATCAACATCGACTTTAAAAAATCTAAATAACTTGTGTTCTACAATTTCAAATAATCAATTTAATTTAACTGCCGCTTATAACGGAACCTCGGTTACAAACTATAATCAATCGACAAACGCCAATCTATACGATAACTTTAATTTGACGGGACAGTTCCCGGATTTACCATACGGAGTAGGAGTTGCAGTATTGGGAAGCAACGGCTTTTCAATTAAAAATAACTCATTCAGTTTGAACAAGCTGTGGGCTACGACCGTAGCCGATCTTTTTCTGCCTTCGACCAACGGACTGTGCTCAAAATCAGTGGACTTGGCAAACACCGAATGTGTAAGCACCTCTCAATACGTGACAATTACTGACAACAGAGCAGTTACAGATCAAAGTCTGTTTTTAAACATATCACCTTTTGAAGACTTGGGAGTCGGTCTAAATAACAATCAAATCTGTATTAAAAATAATTTGATTAATTCAAAAGCCGCAAAACAGACCTGCGACAGCCAGAATGTAAATATGTTCACCACAGACGGTTTAATTTTAAACTGCATATCAAACTCCAATTGCACCGCGCCTACGATAAGCCTTATTCAAGCCAAACTGAAACTCTTCGGAACCGCTCTAGGAGCAAATGTAAGCGGATTGGACAACCCAAATACAGCAAATGTAGCCGCCATTAAATTTTCACCTGGTGCGATAAATCTGACTATCCCTGCAGTTACCGAATTAATTAATATTTGCCGCTTGGTTCCGGCAAACAAGTGGTGTCCGTAAAAAATTCTATTTTTTACTACCCTGAAATAAAATTGTAGGTAAACGGAGCTTGAGTCGGTGCTACATTTCCTATATTTTTTGAAGAACTCGAAATTGACATCGTCAGATTAGCAGATCCTATTTGAACCGTAACGTTTGATAATCCGGTAAAACTCTGAGACTGCCCCGAACTGAGAATTCCTTCAAAGAGTACGCTTGAGTTTGAATTATTCACCACCTCAATCCAAGGTGTACCGGTGGAGACAATTTTTAAGTCAAAGCTGCTTGAACCTATCTGATAAGTTGACGATGAAGAGCTGGATGACGTAACTTTAAAATTCCCCTTGGGCGTTGTTGTCTTCTTAACGACAGTAGGAGCCGTAATAGGAATCGTGGACGGTGCCACCGAGGGGGCATGGATGGATTGAAACCATGAAGGTTTGGAATTTTCTAAAATAATTCCGATTAAACCTATTGCCACCAATGAAATTGAAACCCAAAAAGTAACCTTCAATCCTAGAGGAGTCGATGATCTTCTCGGTACTATTATTTGTCGGCGCTGTGATTTCTTTTTACCGACAGGTTGTTCGGGTCCTTTAACCAAAGGGACTTCGGCTGTTTTATTGGTCTGATTTAATTGAGGTCTTCGAAGACTCCCGTTATTGGCAATATTATTACCGGAATTAGATATGGCATCGACTCCGGATTCATCGTCTTCACTATCGGTGTTTAATATGCTCTCAGGATCCTGTGACAGCGTGTCTAGCAGTTTTAAAGCCAACATGTCACCATTTAATTTCAATGCCCTCGCATATTGCCTTAGGGCACTTAAAATTGCCAATTGCGTAGGAAATATGTCAAACTGCTCTTGTTCCAAAGCAGCCAAACGACTTGCTGGGATACCCAATGATTCTGCTATATCAACAATTTGAAGCTCCTGACGCAGTCGTTCGGATTTAAGTATTTCACTTACCGGTACGTCATCTCTGTTATTTTTTTTTCCGAATTTTTCAGATTTAGCCATCGAACCAAACATTATATATAATTGTGCCTTAATTGTCCAAATAAAAAGGACTGCAAATCCGATTTTTCATTAATATTAATTGTACATTTAATAGAATTAAAATGCCGTGCAATTTAGTTTAAGGGAAATAACAGCTCCCGTTCACAAAACAATGGAAAATAATGGAATCAAATGACCTCCCAAAAAACATCTCCGACCATACTCATTCAGTCTCTAACGGGAAAACTGAACTTAGTTTAAACGAACTTGCCGAAATTCAACCGGGCATGGCAAGACTGATGGTTGAGATATCTCCTAAGATGTCAATCTGTTGGTGGGCGGCTAAATATAGAAATTTTGAGTTGGCGACATTTCAATTAAATGAAACGATAAAGCTATTAAAAACTTCAGTTGTCGTAAGACCGAAATACAGAGAAGATATTTACGACTTTATTGAAAAACATATGACGACTCTCAAAAATCTTCTTTTAAAAAAAGATTTAGACGGGTTTTTTACCGAGTTTGAATCAATGATTGCGGCCACGAATATCTATCATGAAAAATACAACAAAGGATTTATTATTTGGAAGGTATCGGATAACCCTCCGGAATACTTAGACCTTACGCCTAAAAACTAATTTAAGTTTGGAGCCAAAAGAGCGATTATACCGTTACGCAAAATGTTATTCTTTTTTGCCTGAAGAGCAACTATTTTAGACAGCTCATATTTAAATTCTTCAAAATCTAACTCTTTGGTAGAAGTCTTTGTTGAACTTTGCCTATTTGCAATTAAATATTCAATTTTGTTTCCCTTCTTCCAAATCGCCTTAAGTCTTATTTTGTCAAGCTCTACAGTAAATGCTCCTACTTTAAATTCGTCAGCATAGTTTAATGAAGGTGTCATTGGATTTTGCTGTCTGAACTCTATCTCAACCTTATTTGGAAATAAGGCCATTAATTTAGCCGAAAGCAAGTCCAAACAGTTGTCCGCATCCAAAAAATCGCTTTCGATACTTAAAGAAATCTCATTGATCAACTTGACCTGTTCTGATTCGCGACTTAAATTATTGCCTAAACCACGACCTGATTCACGATTTGAGTCATCTTCGGGCTTATAGCTTCGCCTGTTGTTTTTGCTCATTTACTTTACTGATTTACTTTACTGATTCTTTTTACTATTTAGCTTTATGTATGCTCTTTTTTGTAATTTTAGACTTTAGTAAATTATGACGGTTAATTATTTTCACTATTAATTTCACCGATTACCATTGTTTCCACACTACAATTTGGTTTCACAGTACAATTTGGTTTCACAGTACAATTTGTTCACGGGTCGTTAATATCCGGGTCGTTAATATCACAGTGCAGTAATTTCACAGTGCAGTAATTTCACGGTGCAGTAAAAACGACCCCGTTGCATTTGAAATTACTTCATTGTCTACATTCAATATTTCCGCAAAACCAAATCCTACCTGTTTGGTAATGCGAATTACCCGACCGACAAAAACATACTGAGTATCTAAAAAGGCCGCTCTTATCAGGTTCGTTTTCATCTCTATCGTAGCTTTAGTTCTGTCTTTTCCCTCCAGTCCCGAATTAATGGCAAAGTTCATTGCCGCATCCAATATAACGCTTTGAACACCTGCTTGTGCGGTCCCGTGCGGATTACAGGCCATTTGAGTGGGAACCCAAATTCCCTCACAAAAAGCCTGATCATCTTGCCCCAAACCGTATTTGTCAAATCTACCCCCTATTGTTTCGATAATAGGCATTCCTCCATTTCCCAACCATCGGTCCATATTTTTCATAAAAAAATGTTAACATTTTTATTAAACAAAACAAAATTTTTCAAGAATTTGAATTATTTAACCCGTTGGGACTAAATTACTAATGAGTAACTTATTTACGGTTGCTTTATACGTACTATAAAAGGAGAAGTGTTTTTATGAAAGATGCCGTAATTGTAGATGCCGTTCGCACTCCGGGCGGAAAGAGAAACGGTAAATTAAAGAATTGGCAGGCCGCGGACCTACTTGCCGAAGTTTTGTCAGCCTTAATCAAGAGAAATGATTTAGACCCCGAATTAGTCGAAGACGTCATTACCGGTTGTGTAATGCAAGTCGGAGAGCAATCGCTTAATGTAGGGCGAAACGCTGCTCTCGGAGCAGGCTTTCCCGAAAGTGTCTGCGGAACCACAATAGATCGTCAGTGTGGGTCTTCCCAACAAGCCGCTCATTTTGCGGCCCAAGGAGTCATGGCTGGTGCCTATGACATTGTAATCGCAGCGGGTGTAGAAACGATGACCAGGGTTCCGATGGGAGCTTCGATTTCTTCCG
This sequence comes from Acidimicrobiales bacterium, assembly GCA_027371755.1. Lineage (GTDB taxonomy): Bacteria > Actinomycetota > Acidimicrobiia > Acidimicrobiales > JABEUL01 > JAJZNL01. The sequence goes on along the minus strand of DAHXLF010000075.1, from coordinate 1,167 downwards.
GAGTGGGATTTCCCTTCGGCACAAACACCACGACGAGATACAAGCTCGTACCTCAAGGTATTTCAGCTGAGATGATCGCGGACCAATGGGGACTTTCACGGACCGACTTGGACGAATTCAGTGCCTTAAGTCAACAAAGAGCAGCCAAGGCCACAGAAGAGAGAAGATTTGACAGAGAAATTATCCCAATTGAAATTAAAGATGACAGCGGTCAAAAAACAGGTGAGTTTATTAGCCAAGACGAAGGAATCAGACCCGATACCACCACTGAAACTTTGGCCAATTTGAAGCCAGCATTTATTCCTGAAACCGGTAAGGTTACGGCGGGTAATTCGTCGCAAATAACCGACGGAGCTTCGGCTGCCTTAATTATGAGCGAGGACAGAGCCAAAGAGTTAGGTTTAACTCCGCGAGCAAGATTTCATTCATTTGCAATATCAGGGGTGGATCCTGTAACCATGCTGACGGGCCCGATACCTGCCACAAAAAAGATATTAGATCGAGCAAAAATGACACTAAATGACATTGACTTGGTTGAAATAAACGAAGCTTTTGCTTCGGTGGTACTTGCTTGGAAAAAAGAGCTTGACTCCGACATGGATAAGGTTAACGTAAACGGAGGAGCGATTGCCCTGGGACACCCTTTGGGAGCATCGGGGACCAAATTAATGGCTACGCTTCTATGTGAACTCGAAAGAACGGGCGGACGCTACGGACTTCAAACCATGTGTGAAGGCGGAGGCATGGCAAATGCCACAATCATCGAAAGACTTGGTTAAGGTTTTATCCAACCTTTTTCTTCGTCATATTTTTTGACAACCTTGGCCGGAGAGCCCGCGACTACAGAAAAGTCCGGTACCTCTCCGGACACAACGGCGCCTGCGGCCACCACCACATTTTTACCGATATATGTACCTGGTAAAATAACGCATTGGGTACCGAGCCAAGTTCCTTTACCTATATAGACGCCTTTATCAACGGGGTTTTGCTTCCAAATGGGTAATGTGGTATCTAGATACCCGTGATTTTGATCTGTAATGTAAACGTAAGGACCGGTAATTACATCGTCGTCGATTTCAACGTGCATATGCCCGATAATATGTGATCCACGACCGATCATACACCGATCACCGATTGATACAATTTTTTCAAATATTAATTTTTGAT
>DAHXLF010000074.1 GCA_027371755.1 Acidimicrobiales bacterium | reverse complement strand
CGATCTGATTGAGGTTAACACTAAAAAAGAGCACGTGGAACTAGTAAAGTTCAAAACGGGCGAATATTTCATCGAGAAACTTAAATCTAAATTTTAGTTAGAAGATGCTTAGTTACTTAAGTGTTCAAAATCTGGGGATTATCCGGGACCTTGAAATAAAATTTACCGAAGGGTTTAATGTATTGACCGGAGAAACCGGAGCAGGTAAGACTCTTTTGGTTGAGGCTTTGGCAATTATTAGCGGAGCAAAAAGTTCACAATCTTCCGTAGGACCATTTGGTCAAAATGCTTTAATCGAAGCCGAGTTTATTGACGGTCGACAAAATAAAATTTCACTTGTGCGTTCCATAGGGAAAACGGGGAAATCTAGGTGCTGGGTAAATTCAGAGTCTGTTCCGCTTCAAGAATTTGCAAATATAGGTTCTAACCAAGTGGAAATATTTTCGCAACATGCTTCTTTAAAACTACTTAAACCAAGTTATATTAGTGAGGTACTTGACAGATTCGCAGGACTAAAAACGGATGAAGAAAATGGAGACTTAAGATTTCAGCTCAAAGAAGCTGTGCAAAATTTACGTAAAGTAGAAAAACAATTATCCGAAATCGAAACAGGTAAGTTGAGTTTACAAGAAATTGAGTTTTATGAGATTCAACTGCGTGAAATTTTAAGTGCAAATATTGTATCTGTCGGTGAGCTGGACGAATTAATTAAAGAACAAGAGATATTGGCTGATTCACAGAAGATAATAGATGGTTTATCTGTGGCGAAGAGCGAATTGGCCGCAGACGACAATATGGTTCAAGTCGACACTCTAACAGCGCTAAAAAACGCAATTGATCAGTTAAATTCTTTGCCTAATGAGTTGATGGCAGACTATCTCCGACGGTTGGACGATGTTCGTATAGAGGTGTCAGATATTGCATTCGATCTTGGTCATCTAAAGGATAAATTAGCATTTGATTCAGAGCGCCTTGAAGACATTAATCAGCGAATTCAGCTCCTCAAAAGCTTAACCAAAAAATACGGCGGTACGCTCGAAGCGGTTTTAGGGAACTCACAGCGGTTGCGAGAGATGATTGATTTGGGAAAAAATTCTCAGGATCAAAAGGATTATTTGCAGAAGGAAAAGGCTAAATTAATGTTGGTGATCCAAGAAATTAAAGCCAAAATTACATCTAAAAGAATTGATGCGGCGAAATTTCTGAAGTCAAATATTTTAAACCATTTGGCGGATTTGTCAATGCCGCAAGTAAAATTTGAGATAGTTGTAAACGGTGCCGAACCGAGCGATGTCGATTTTTTAATTTCAACTAACATTTCAATGCCGTTGTGTTCCGTGAGTAAAATTGCTTCCGGCGGGGAGCTGTCTAGAATTATGCTCGCAATCAATCTGTCTTTAAAAGAAAATGAAAATTATACAATTGACGGTTCCGCTCTAGTTTTTGATGAGGTTGATGCCGGCATAGGCGGGCAGACAGCATTAAATATCGGGTTGTCGCTTGCCAAGTTGGCCAGAGAAGAGCAGATTTTTGTTGTAACTCACTTACCACAAGTCGGAGCTTTTGCCGACAACCATTTTATGGTTCTAAAGAGTAATTCTGACGTTACTCAAGTAGAGGTTTTTAAATTGGACGAAGATTCGCGGGTTGAAGAAATTAATCGAATGCTATCGGGTGTGGTGGGTACGCAATCCGGTTTGGCGCATGCCAAAGAACTTATCTCGCAGGCTCATATTCTTAAAAATGCTACCCAAATTGACGCTGATTGACACAAAACTCATGTTATCGCATGTGGCTAAACACCAGACACTCGCCGTGAAGGTTGCCGTGGTAAGAATTTGAATATTATTTTATTATAAGTTACTTTAATGGCATTTGCTTGGGCTAAGTTATATATGAAATAACTTGCGAACTTGGCAAAATTAGAGGGTTTTTTGATTGATATGAGGTTGGTAATTGGCGAGATTCGATAATACGAAGTTTATTTTTGTCACCGGTGGAGTTTCTTCTTCTTTGGGTAAGGGGCTTACCGCATCGTCACTTGGACGTTTGCTTAAGTCGCGCGGTTTTAAGGTAACTATGTGCAAACTGGATCCGTATTTAAACGTGGATCCGGGAACCATGAATCCGTTTGAGCATGGCGAAGTCTTTGTAACAGAAGACGGCGGAGAGACAGATTTGGATTTGGGTCATTATGAACGGTTTATCGATGAGAATTTGTATAAAGACTCAAATGCCACGACTGGATCGATATACCAAACAGTGATTGCCAAAGAAAGAAGAGGGGACTATCTCGGCAGAACAGTGCAGGTTATTCCTCACATAACCGACGAGATTAAGTCCAGGGTCAAACGCTTGGTAATGAATGACGTAGATTTTGTCATTTGTGAAGTGGGGGGAACGGTAGGAGACATTGAAATTGTCCCTTTTTTGGAATCGATTCGGCAATTCAGATCCGATGTAGGACGAGAAAATGTCTGTTATATTCACCTAACTTTGGTGCCTTATCTGGCTCCTTCGGGCGAACATAAGACCAAGCCCACCCAACATTCTGTAACCGAGCTTAGAGGGAGGGGTATACAGCCTGATATTATAGTCTGTCGTAGCGATCAGCCTTTGCCGAGTGGGTTAAAACGTAAAATTTCGTTGCTTTGTGACGTCTCCATCGATGGTGTGATATCTGCAGTCGATGCGGAAAGTATATATGAAATTCCCATAAATATGCATGAAGAAGGATTGGATACTGTCATATGCAAACTGTTGAACATAGACACAAACGATCATCCCATTGATTTAGTGGGTTGGAAAGACATGCTTGATAAAGTAAAGTCTTCCCAAAAGGAAGTAAAAATAGGAATTATAGGCAAGTATGTCAATTTACCTGATGCATACTTATCAGTCGTAGAGGCATTGCGTCACTCGGGCTTTAAACATGGGGTAAAAGTTGAGCCGGTTTACATTCAGGCAGAATCAGTTATAGATTTAATCGACTCTCATAGTGAGATTTACACCGGAGACTTTGAACAGCCGGTTAAGAGCTTGGATGAATTAGACGGTATCGTTATACCGGGCGGATTTGGAGAGAGGGGAGTTGAAGGCAAAATTGCCGCAGCCGACTATGCGAGGGTTAAGAATATCCCCTGTCTGGGCATCTGTTTGGGGTTGCAGGTTATGGTGTGCAGTTACGCCAGATCTAAAGGTGGTCTCACTGATGCCAACTCAACCGAATTTAATCCTGCTACTCGCAATCCGGTTATCGATTTAATGGAATCTCAAAGTGAGGTTGCCGATAAGGGCGGTACTATGAGACTGGGTTCTTACGTTGCCAAATTGGCACCAGGCTCTAGGGTATTCGAACTTTACGGCGATGAGGTTGTCTCGGAACGGCATCGTCATAGATATGAAGTTAACCCAAATTTTCATTCGAGATTGCTCGAAGCGGGGCTGATATTTTCGGGGATGTCACCTGACAAAAAGTTGGTTGAATTCATTGAAATAGATAACCACCCATTCTGGGTAGGAACTCAAGCTCACCCCGAATTTAAAAGCAGACCCGATCGCCCACACCCTCTGTTCGTGGGATTGATAGATGCCGCTATTGATCGCAGTGAGTCAAAGAGTGCACGCCTTATTGATCTCGACACCGTATAGGAATTTGGATAATGTTCGAATTGAGTCTGTAAGGTTTTATTTTTATTAAAAACATAGTTTGATGTGGACTCGGCTGAATCATTAATTAAGAAACAATTACCGATTCCGGTTATGGAGTACTTAAATTACCTAACCGTTGAGAGGAATTTAGCCGACCTGTCAATTAAATCCTATAGACGCGATATAGCTGCATTTCTAAGTTGGGAAACCGATCATCACGCCTCTGAACTAGCCGATATAAAAGATACCGACATTGAGGAATTCTTGGCTTACAGGGTCGAACAAAACTATAGCATGGCATCGACTTCCAGACTGTTGACAAGTTTGAAGGGCATGTTTAAATATCTGGTCGCAGAGGGTTATTTAAGTTCAAACCCTACCAAATTTGTGGCTGGTTTTAAAAAGACAAAAAGTCTGCCCAAGGCTTTGACAATACATGAGGTAATTCGCCTGCTAGATTCGATTCCAACGGACAATGTGGCCGGATTGAGGGACAAAGCGATGGTGGAGCTACTTTATGGATCTGGACTGCGCATCTCCGAATTGGTATCTCTTAACCTGCACGATTTGGACTTAGAGTTCGGTTTTGTAAAGGTTACCGGCAAAGGATCTAAGCAACGTATTGTGCCATTGGGAACCAATTCCCAGGTAGCTATATTGAAATGGTTGGAACACAATAATAGGGACTCGATGTTTAATGAAAAGCTGTCTAAGAGATCTGACTTGGAAGCACTGTTTTTGTCCAGGCGAGGAACCCGGATAACCAGGCAAGGCGCTTGGCTTATACTTAAAGAAAGGGCAAAAACTTCAGGGTTGTCTGTGAACTGGTATCCTCACATTTTAAGACATTCATGTGCGACTCATATGTTAGAAAACGGCGCTGATCTTAAAATAGTACAAGAAATGCTTGGGCATGCATCTATCGTGACAACTCAAATTTATACTAAGATTACCGTTGAGAATTTAAAGAAGCAATACTTTAAAGCGCATCCGCGTGCTAATCTTAATTAAAAATAGTAAGGTATTATTATGGAATCGCGAACAGATAAACAAAAGTATTCAGAATTCAAACCGGTGTTGGAAAATGAGCGCAAAGAACTTCTGGATCGGCTGGCTGAATTTGGAGAGGGCGGAAACGGTTTAAACTATGATTCAAACTTCGCAGACTCATCTCAGGTAACGGCCGAGCGAGGCGAAGTGGATCGTTTGATACTTGAGCTGAAAGAAGCTCTGGCGCTGGCTGATTCGGCTTTAAAGAAAATTGACGACGGTGAATACGGGATTTGCGAGAATTGTCATAATGAGATCGCTGGCGCCCGTCTTGAAGCTAAACCCTCGGCGCGTTACTGCATCGACTGTGCTGGCAAGATTAGGCAAGGTTTAAAGTAAGTTAAATTAATTGACGCGGGTTTTGCAGGTTTAAAAATTTGAGTTTATGCCCAACCCCACATTAAATTTTTGCATCAAAGAGCTATTTTTAATTGCTATGTCTAATTGATGTCTCGTGAGTTTCACATCCTACGAACCTTAGATACGGTTTGCTCCCAATTAACCCATTAACAAATAATTGTTTAAAATCACGATACCGCCTGTAAAGAAAGTTTTTTTAAATTAGTCCCATTGCTTTTTTTGCGGCTTTGACGTAAGGATCAGAGCGGTTAAAGGCCTTGTTTTTACCGTCTCCAAGAATTGAAGTTACCTCGTCTAGGTTTTTCGAGTATTCGTCTGCTCGATTTCTTATTTGAGCCAGATTTTCGTTTAAGGCTTCGGAAAGATCCTTTTTAAGGGCTCCGTAACCTTCATATCTGTCTGCAATTGTTTTGGGGTCTTCGTCCGTAACAGCCGCAAAGATTTCGAGTAGATTACTAACGCCTGGTTGAGTATCAGGATCGTAATTGACACTGTTTAGTGTGTCGGTAACCGAACGTTTTATTTTCTTGTCTATTACTTCGGGAGGATCCAAAACATAGATAATTCCAGCGTTGGAATCTGCCGACTTGGACATTTTAGAAGTTGGTTCCAACAGATCCATTACTCTTGCCCCTTGCTTGGGAATTATTGCTTCGGGTACGGTGAAAACTTTACCGTAATTGTTATTGAACCTGACAGCCAGATCCCTGGTCAACTCCAAGTGCTGTTTTTGATCTTCACCGACGGGAACTTGGTCTGCTCCATAAGCTAAAATATCTGCCGCCATTAAAATCGGATAGGTAAACAATCCAACCTTAACGCTTATTTCACCTTTTTTGGATTCGTTTGCTTTTGCTTTGTCCTTAAATTGAGTCATTCTGGATAACTCTCCGTATGACGAAACACAAGACAAAAGCCAAGCCATTTCTGCATGAGACGTAACCTGTCCCTGTATAAAAAGAGTGCATTTGTTAGGATCCAGGCCGATTGCCAACAGCGTAATGGCGGTCATCAGGGTTCGTTCTTTAAGTGTTTCTGGATCGACCTCTTCGGCCAGAGCATGTAAATCAACTATGCAGTAGTAAGACTCGGCGGTATCTTGGCTTAAAACCCAGTTTTTAAAGGCACCAAGGTAATTGCCTAAATGCATATTTCCCGTGGGTCGGACTCCTGAAAATACAATTGGCATTTTACAATGTTACAACGTAAATAGTGGGACAAGATCAAATATTATTGATATCAAGAGCGTTTATTTAAGCTACACTCCGCAACGCTAATGTTTAATCTAAAATTGAAGTATCCGACATGTAATTCGCCTCTGTGGATAATGTAAAAGATAGCCGCTGTTGCAAGCTTTGTGTTTTTAAAGATATAGAATAGTCGCATAGCTGTAGTTTCTTTTTCTTTAAATAAGGTGTTGCTGGTAACTTAAAAGGCTTAAAAAAACAGTCATTCGCAATACGGAGACCCAGTTATACGAGAGCCAGTGGTGCGATATTCTAGAGATACGGAAATTAAAGGTCAAAAACTTGTGCTTATGATATATTCGATGACATTTTCTAAATATGCAATGCGAAGGATTAAATGGTATTTGATATAAAAACAGATCAGTTTGAAGGTCCCATTGACGTATTATATAAATTAATTGTCAGTCATGATTTGGATATTAGTGAACTGTCAATTTCGTTAATAGTGGATGAATTCGTGGCCGTGGTAAATGCAATGGAAAAGTTTGATTTAAATCAAATTACAGAGTTTACTTTAATTGCCTCAATTTTGGTTGAACTCAAGTCCAGAAAATTGTTGCCGGCAAAGGAAAATGATCTGTCCGACGAAGACTTGCTTCTATATGAAGAGCGTGATTTACTGCTTTCGCGATTGGTCGACTGTCGTACTTTCAGAGAAGTTTCAAAGAATTTTTTGTCCATGATGGAAGCTGCAAAATCTCGTTACTCTCGACAGGCTGCCAAAGAAGACAAGTTTTCAAATGTCTTAAGTGATCTTTTAAAGGACGTTACGCCAAGAGATCTTGTTTTTGCTTTAACGAGGATCAAAAGAGACAATCGTATTTTACCTCAAAAGGTCGATCTCTCGCACGTTTCTGTATCTCCAAGAATATCCATAGAAGAGGCGTTCGTCTCAATTACTAGGGATTTAAGCAATAACAAGAGTATCACCTTTAAGGATGCAATTAGGCAGTTTGATCAGCCAATTGATATTGTGGTGTTTTTTTTGGCAACATTAGAACTCTTTAAAATTGGGATCATAGAGCTTGAACAGTTCACAACCTTCGGTGAACTCACTTTAACTCTAGCAAAAAATGTAGACGAAACTGTATCTATAGATTTGTCAAAATTTAGCTTGATTGATTCCTATGAAGGTTAAAACACATTGTAAAGGCGACAGCTAAAGGAATATATATGCAAGAGAATGTAACCATTCAAACCGAAGCCTCAAAGATTGAAGCTATATTGATGGTAGCTACAGAGCCGGTTTCGTCTAAAACCCTCTCTAAGGTATTGAATCTAACCGAGGACGCAGTAGACGAGGTAATAAAAAGTAGATCTTCCCTTTACTCTGATAACGGCATGGGTTTTAGGGTTGCCAAGGTTGCAGGCGGTTACAGATTTGAAACCCTCAGTGACTTAGACGAAATTGTGGTCGATTTTGTGACCCAAGACCAGCCGACCAAACTTTCTCCTGCCGCACTTGAAACCTTGGCAATCGTAGCATACAGACAGCCTATCTCCAGAGCACAAATTTCAGCTATTAGGGGGGTTAACTCAGACGGCGTTATGAAGCTGTTGATTCAGAGGGGATACGTCGAAGAAGTGGGCAGAGATGAAGGCATCGGGCAGGCAATTTTGTTTGGGACGACAAAACTATTTTTGGAAAAAATGGGGTTAAATTCCATCCATGATTTACCTGCTTTAAGCGAGTATATCCCCGATGCAACAGAGGTTGAAGCTCTTGAACAGATATTAAAACCTACATTTGATGACTGAGTCGGATAATTCTGAGCGATTACAAAAAGTTCTGTCAAGGGTCGGTGTCGCAAGCAGACGCCATGCCGAAGAGCTTATTAACGCTTCAAGGATAACAATAAATAGTCGCGTGGCAGTGCTTGGCGATAAAGTTGACATTACTTCCGACAAAATATATTTAGACAATGTACTGTTGGATTTAAATCCTAATTTCGTAACTTATCTTTTAAACAAACCCGTTAAAGTCGTTTCAACTGTCATGGATCCGCAAAAACGGAAAAAAGTTGTGGATTTTGTCCCAACGAATCCTAGGGTTTACCCAGTCGGTAGGTTAGATTATGAATCCGAGGGGTTAATCATTTTAACCAACGACGGCGATTTGGCATTTAGCATAACCCACCCGTCAAAAAAAATCTCTAAAACATATATTACTGAAATAGACAGACCTATTTCTCTTTCTAATATTAAGAAACTTAGGGCTGGCATTTTGTTGGATGACAAAATGACATTTCCGGCAAAAGTTAGCCAAATAGGTGATCGATTTTTAAAAATTAAAATTTTCGAAGGTAGGAATAGGCAGATTAGGCGTATGTTGGGCAGTTTGGGGTATGATGTATTACGGTTGATTCGCATTGAAATTGGACCTATTAAAGACCCTAAATTACAACCCGGTCAATTTCGTAAGCTGGAACTTAGTGAACTTAGTGTATTGAGGCAGTCTGTCGGCTCAAAATAATTCAAAAGAAACTGAATAATAAGAAGTAACGAAATAACGCTGTGTTTTGTTTATTCATTAGTCTGACACTAATATTGAAAAGTAAACTTTATTAAATCAACTTTACCTAAGTTCTAAATTACTGTGCACAAAGATAATGTTCAATGATAATGTTCAATTTAAAATACTCTATCCAAAAAAGACAGATTAATATGATTGACATTCATAGGGTTCGCAGTTATTTCAAATTTGGACTGCTGGCATTGGTTTCGGTTGTATTAGTCAGTTGTAGTTCGGGTAGTAAGGTTTTAAATTTTTCGCCGCCAGCTAAGGCCATGACGAGTCATAGCCTTAAGATGCAAGGTGTGAGAGCGCAGGTGGGAAAGTCCGTTCCGGCTACAACCATACCGGTCGGATCGCCTTTGCTCCCAAAGCAAATAAGTGTTGTTGGAAAAGCTTTGGTTCTTGGTTCCGACGGTTTGGTGAGTATTATAAATACGGCTACTAATAATATCGTCGGACAAATTTTTACGGGAGCGGCTCCGCCTCAGAATCCAAATGTTATGTGTTCGGTACCATCACTTAATTTGGGACTTATTATTAGCGATACTCCAAGTGCTGCAGGAAATGCCTTAATCGGTTTTAATTATGATTCCGGTCAGATTTCCTTTAATATGAAGCTGCCTTTTCAGCCTGTGGCTGTTGCTGTAATGTCAAATGGCTCCACGGTATTAGTTTCGGGAACGCAAGGCCAACTGGCATCAGTAGATTTGACAAACGAAACAGTTTCGGCCGAAGTTGTCCTAAATAATTCGAATCAAGCTTATATGGACGGTTTGCAAATTGCGCCCAATCAGAGGTGGGCCGTAGTGGTGGATGACGGCGGTCAAAGTGCGGGAAATATAGTATATGTTGTTAATCTGCCGAATTTACAGGTTGTAAGTTCGGCTTCGGTGGGAATCGGCTCGGGGTATTTTTTGAACTCAATTTCCATAAGTCCGGATTCAAGCATAGCTTGGGTAGTTAACGGCGGCTACGGAGACGGACAGTTGATTCCGGTTTCTCTTCCGCAGGCAGCAGTCGGAGGAGTTATACAAATCGGAGGAGGGCCGTTGGCCGTCGCAATTACGTCAAACGGAAACACTGCTTACGTGGCCGATGGAGCTGTCGGATATGGGAACATTGTAGTTCCGGTTGATCTGTCTTTGGGATTTTCGGCTCCGAACCGAACGGCGGGAACCCCGTATCAAATAGGCGGTGACGTCAATGCCTATTTGAATGCCATACAGATTACGTTAAATCAGAAATATGCCTATGTAACAGACAGAGAAAATGGTTATGTGTATCCGATTGATTTAGCGGCAGGTCTTGCTTCTAAACCTATCTACGTCGGACATTCACCGGTGGCAATAGTCTTAATATAGCTCTGTTGACTAATTAAAATGCCGCCTCAGTTAAATTGGGCTTTGAGGATAATCAATAGTGCTATTCTCCGGAAAATTTGGGAGTCGTACGGCTTAGTGAAGCTTCGATTCCAATGGCAGCGTCTTTGGTCGTTATTAATTCAACTTGCTGGCTGAGTTCATGTAGGAGAATCTTCTGTACTTTTTTAACTGTTTGATAGTTAAGAGTCTTCTTGGTCGCCGCAACCGCTAACGGGGCATTATCTGCCATTTGCGTAGCGATTTCAATTCCCGTATTTAGCAGCTGGTCTTGGCTGACGATTCTATTTAAAAGGCCCATGCTGAGTCCTTCTTTGGCTAATACGCGCCTTCCAGTTAAAAGCATATCCGTGGCATTTGCGTGTCCGATCAGTTTGGGCAATAAATAGGTAAGCCCAAACCCTGGATGAATCCCAAGTTTGACAAACGGGGCTGAGAATTTGGCGTTT
>DAHXLF010000073.1 GCA_027371755.1 Acidimicrobiales bacterium | reverse complement strand
CTCCATCTCTTCTTGAATTTCAATCGGTTCAACAATAATGTTATTTTCTTCGTTGGTATCTATATCGTCTGGCACTTAAACTCCGGCTGTTATATGTCTAAAAACCGAACGTCTTTTGCGTTGGTTTGAATAAAGCGTTTTCTTAAATTAACGTCTTCGCCCATTAAAACTGAGGTAACTTCGTCGGCCACCGTTTCATGCTCAAGTTTTATTTGCAACAAAGATCTTTTATAAATATCCATTGTTGTGTTTTTAAGTTCCTCGAAATCCATTTCACCTAAACCTTTTAAGCGTTGAAACTCATTTTTGTGATTTGGGTGACTGCTTAAAAACTCATTTTTTGCATGCTCATCCTTCAAATAAACCTTTTCTTTACCTACAAGAGTGGAATATAAAGGTGGTTGAGCAACATAAACGTGACCGTTTGCAACCAGCGGTTTCATATATCTAAAGAAGAATGTAAGAAGCAAGGTTCTGATATGGCTACCGTCAACATCAGCGTCGGCAAGAATTATCACTTTGTGATATCTTATTTTCGCAACATCAAAATCATCTTTTAATCCAGCTCCGATTGCAGCTATGAGAGCTTGGACTTCGGAGTTTTTCAACATCTTTTCTATCTGTACACGCTCGACATTTAGAATTTTTCCTCTAATTGGTAAAATTGCCTGAGTACGCGGATCACGAGCGTCTTTTGCCGAACCACCAGCGGAATTTCCCTCCACTATAAAAAGTTCTGACTCTTTTGGGTCCTTAGAAGAACAGTCTGCAAGCTTTCCAGGCAGATTGGCGCCGTCTAAAGCTGATTTTCGTCTCGTTAAGGCTCTGGCCTGCTGCGCGGCTATTCTTGCTTTTGCCGCAGATAATGCTTTAGTTACAATTTGGTTGGCTTCTTTGGGATTTTCTTCCAACCATTCAGCCAGTTTTTCATTGGTAGTTTTTTCCACCAACGACCGTATGGACAAATTTCCAAGTTTTGCTTTTGTTTGACCTTCAAACTGCGGTTCGGTCAGCTTTACTGAAATTATGGCCGTTAAACCTTCGCGAATATCTTCGCCCTGTAAATTGTCGTCTTTTTCCTTAAGACTTCCTTTTGCTCTTGCATATTTGTTTAATACACTTGTAAGAGACCTCCTAAAACCGTCTTCATGCATTCCACCTTCGGTTGTGGCTATACCGTTGGCAAATGAATGAATTGATTCATAATACCCGGTGTTCCACTGCAGGGCAACTTCGGCTTCTTGATCCGCATCCGATTGTGAAAAGGAGCATACCTTCTTAAAAAGAGCTTCTTTGGATAGGTTTAGGTGTTTAACATAGTCGACGATACCACCGTTATATTTAAAAACGACCTCTTGTTGATGCCCTGGTCTCTCATCTTTAAACTTAATTTCCAAACCTTTATTTAAAAAGGCCATAACCTGTAACCGCTCTATAACAGTCTGTGCCCGGAATTCAATCTCTTCGAATACCTTATCGTCAGGCCAAAATGTGACTGTGGTTCCATTGTTTTCTTTGGAAATTTCCCCTACGACTTTTAACGATCCGGCCGGCTGACCGCCGTCCACGAAGGTCATTTCGTGTTTTTTTCCGTCTCTATTAATTTGAAGGATGAGTTTTTTGGAAAGTGCATTAACTACGGAAATACCTACTCCATGCAATCCACCGGAGACTTTATAACCTCCTCCGCCAAATTTACCACCGGCATGAAGAACTGTTAATACAACTTCGGCTGCAGACTTTCCCGGATATTGAGGGTGCTCATCTACGGGAATTCCCCTACCATTATCTGATACGCTGCAGGCACCGTCGGCAAGAAGCGTTACAGTTATCGAATTACAATACCCAGCCATGGCTTCATCGACTGAGTTATCCACAACCTCCCAAATTAAATGGTGAAGTCCCGTTGGTCCCGTTGAACCTATATACATTCCAGGCCGCTTACGAACTGGTTCAAGTCCTTCTAATACTGTAATTTGTTCGGCGCTGTAAGCTCCTTCTGAGTTGCTGACTTCAGAGTTTAATTTTTTTTCTTCTGTCTGCGTCACAGGCAAGCTTCTTTCTTTTTAAGTATTATAAAAAACGATAAGGCGAACGGATTAAAACACATTAAAATACGCTGTATTGAATGCTTCATATTATATTTTAACAGTTTAAAACTCACCCTTTTATTTAATTATTCTTTTGTCATGACAATTTGAACCTCGATGGGTTTGGATAATTGCAGTCTGTTTTGAAGTGAGTTTTCAATTGGTTTTTTATAGTATTTAAACTGTGAATACCACGTATAGTCCCTGCATTTTAAAAGTAAAATTCCGTCTTTGAACTCACTTGGTTGACAAAATTTTGCTATTTTTTCTCCTACTATATCCGGCCATTTATTAAAAACCTCTGTTAAAGCCCCCGAACTTGGTATGCCAAGATATTTAACGGCATCATTTAGTCCTTGGGTAATGTTTTTAAAATTTTCGGACATTATACTTTTATAAATTTATAACTTTGGAGATATTAGTAGAATTTATTTTTTCAGTTGTGGTTATTATCGCCTGACTTATTGGAATATGTTCCATTAAGTACTTAACTCTTGTGGAATCAAGTTCTGAGGCTATATCATCCAACAATAATACAGGATTAAACCCTAAATTATCTTTAATGAGTTGGTGGGTGGCAAACAGTAAAGACAGTCCTGTGGTCCGCTGTTCACCTCTTGAAAGTTGATATCTTGAAATTTGAGATTGAAGGTAAATCTCATAGTCATCTCTGTGGGGTCCGAACAGTGTGGTTTGAGCTATTTTCTCTTTTTCTAACCCTGAGTTTAATTTTTCAATTTCAAGTATGGCTGTATTGGGTTTATAGTAAATTGAGACTTTATTGTCCTCTTGGGAGATGTAGTTATAATAGGTTTGCGCAATTTCATTAATTTTTGTAATAAATTTATCGCGATATTCTATAATTTGATTTCCAAACTCTGTTAACTTCAAATTCCAAATATTAAATGTAATATTTTTGTCCCCTAAGACCGAGGCGTTGTTTGATGTGTATTTATCGTTGGATTTTAACAGTGCGTTTCTCTGTTTTAATACCTTGTTATATTCAGAAAGTATTTTAAAATATCTGTTGTCTAAAGCGCCAATATACCTGTCAAACATATCACGCCGCAACACTGGGGCTCCTGATATAGCTTGAATATCATCTGGGGTAAATAGCAAACATCTAAATTTATCTTTACTGGTCTTGGTATTTAAAACTGATCCTACATTTTTATTGTTTACTGTATAGTGAGTAATATTTTTAATTAATGCCGAAACGGTTACGTTTGAATTAAATATATTAAAAACTGTGGTGAGAACCGAAAATTCTTCGCCGGTTTTAATTAAATTTAATTTTTTCTGAGTTCTAAAACTTTCTCCGCTGTTCGTTAGATAAACAGCTTCTAATATGCTTGTTTTTCCGGATCCGTTTTTCCCTAATATTAAATTTATTCCCCCGTCGGTAAATTCATAAATTCCATTTTGAAGACCGCGTAAATTTTTTGTTTCCGTTGATTGTACAAACACTATTTAACAACAGTTTAAAACCATAAACAACAAAGTTTACGAAACTGTAATCGGCATCAAGATATATTTAAATTTATCGGAATGTATGGATTTAATTAAAGCTGGTTTTTTTGAGTTAACAATAAGAATTTCTGTTTCATCGTCATCAATTGTTTCCACTCCGTCCAACAGATAGCTTGGATTAAAAGAGATTTCAAGTTCGTCGCCATTTGTATCGGCATCGATTACCTCTTCTCCGTTTCCGAAGTCAAATGAAGATGCCGAGAGTTTAATTCCGTTTTCCGAACTTGAAATTTGTATGGAAGACTTAACATCTTTAACAAATAAACGCATTCTTTTGATTGAATCCGCAAAATTGTCCTTATTAACAACAATTTTTTGGTTAATTTCATCTGGAATTAGCTTTTCATAAAGGGGAAATGTTTCGTTAATTAATTGGGTAGTTATTTTGGTAGTACCGATTATAAATTTAGCGTGACCTTCATCTGCTACGATTTCAATTTCATTCTGATCTGACAGTGTAGTTAATATTTTCTCTAGCTCGGTTAGAGCTTTAGCTGGAACAAGAATATTTGTACCGTTTAAGTTTGAATCGTTTATATCAATATCTCTAATTGCAAGACGATATGAATCTGTAGCTACCAATCGAAGATTTTTATCCCCAAAGGCCATAAGAACCCCTGTTAACACTGGTCTTATTTCATCATTTGAGGCAGCTCTACTAACTTGAGAGATGGCTTTTGATAACTCTAAAGATGACACTTTGGTCGGCTCGCCCGTTACTTGTTGAATTGGTATAAAAGTATCACTTGAAAATACCTTAATTTCAAATTTAACTGTATCATTTACTATATAAAGATTATCGTTGTCGCTATAAAACGTAATAGACCCGGCTTTAAATGATCGAACTAAATCTTGAATTACTTTCCCGGGTACGACTGCCGTTCCGTCTTCGTTTCCATTTACGCTGATTTCTGTCTCTATAGATATATCTAAATCAGAAGCTACTAAAGTTAGTTGATTAGAAACAAGACTTAATTTAATGGAAGATCTAATTCCACCAGAAGACATTTTTGATTGAGTTGCTCTAATTACGATATTTATATGTTTAAGTAAGTGATCTTTTTCCACACTAAACTTCATAGCTATCCTTTCTTTATATATGTATTAAAAGTAATAATAATACCTGTGAATTGTGAATAAATTAATAAAACTCCCGCTTAATTAATGTATTTGGCTGTTTAAAAACATATACACTTATTCAAAATTTTGTGAATTAAATTTTTAACCATTACAATTATTAACAATATTTTAAGTTATTCACAACCATAAGGCAAAAATAAACAGGGTAAATTGTTAAATATAGTAATTTTTATTCGTTTCTATCACCTTTAATTTTCAATATTAGCGTACTAACTTGTTCAAATACAGCCTGTCTTTGAGCCATTAAAGATGAGATTTTATCAACGGCATATAAAACACTCGTGTGGTCTCGGTTTCCAAACTCTTTTGCAATTGTCGGGTAACTATAATTAGTTAACTCCTTACATAGATACATACAAACGTGTCTTGCCAAAACCAGTGGCCTGCTTCGTGAATTTGAACATAAATCTTCTACCGTCAATCCAAACTGATCAGCCGTCAACTCTTTTATTAAATCAATCGTAATATTTTTTTCGATTCTACTGTCAACAATATCTGATAAAACCGTTTTGGCGTTCTCTAGCGAACACTCCTGTTTATAAAGCGATGCATAAGCACTAACACGAATTAAAGCTCCTTCTAATTCCCTAATATTATCTTTTATATTGCTGGCGATAAATTCCAATACATCGTAGTTAACTTTTATGTCTTCCCTTTGACACTTTGAAGTTAATATAGCCAGTCTGGTTTCCAGTTCGGGAGCTTGAATATCTGTTATTAATCCCGAAGAGAATCGACTAATAAGTCGATGCTCTAATGTTTTAAGGGATTTAGGAGGTCGATCCGAACTAATAACCACCTGCTTGCTTGCTTCATACAATGAATTAAAAGTGTGAAAAAATTCTTCTTGAAGCGAATCCTTATTTTCAATAAATTGAATATCGTCTATTAAAAGAACATCACATTCACGATATTTTCTTTTAAAGGCTGTGGGTGTGTTCATTCGTAAAGCTTCGACAAATTCATTCATAAAAGTTTCAGTCGAAACATATTTAATTACATAATTTGGAAAGTGTTGTTTTATGTAGTTACCTATAGCATGGAGTAAGTGAGTTTTTCCTAACCCAGTATCCCCATAAATAAATAACGGATTATATGCTTTTGTCGGTTTTTCGGCAACAGCCATAGCCGCCGCATGAGCAAAACGGTTAGAAGGACCTATGATAAATGACCCAAAATCGTATTCTGGATTAATAATGATATCTTCATTGATCTTCAATCTGGCATTTTTAACAGGCTCAACTACAGCTACGGGAATGTCTTCGGTTGCCAAATTTAACTGAACAGGAACACTGTTTTCGACTGAACGTAATTTTATTTTTATTTTTATGGGGTGGTTTAAAATTTTTATAAATGATTCTTCGATAATACCCTTATATACCTTTTCAATTCTTTCCAGATTGATTTTGCTCGGTACGGAAATGGTGATTAAATCCCCGTCTAAACCTTCTAAGTTTGCCGAAGCGAGCCACATATTCCATGTGGCGTCAGAAACCTGCGATTTTATATCGTCAGAACAAGTTTTCCACAAGCCGTCTACGTCTTCTATCAGCATTTGTATTAATATCTAACTTCTTATTCACAAAGTTATCCACAGGCAGATAACTTTGATTTAACCTTTGTGTATTGTATACCTATTGCAGAGTATTGGTTTTATCAACACCCTACACATAAATTGCCTATAATTTAAGTATTACATAATTTACATCCTTAAGTTTTTGAAATTTATGACAAAGATATGGTTTAGGATAGATATATAGCATAAAACGTTTTTAATGCTTATGGTAGAATCAAAAAAGATTAAAACATAAGATTAAAGATTATTTGATTACAAAATCTAGGTAGGGTATCCTGCTATTTGTGTTTATGCTAAATACGGTTAGTTTAACGGACGTTTAAGAAACCGAACATAATTAATCAAACAGGATTAATCAAACAGGAAGACATCCCGATAGGAAGGTATTCAGTGAAAAGAACTTTTCAACCCAATAATAGAAAAAGGGCCAAAAAACATGGTTTTAGGCATCGAATGGCTGACAGAGCCGGCCAAGCAATTATTAAAGCTCGCAGGCGTAAGGGCAGGGCTAAGCTGAGCGCGTGAAACTGCCGCCGGTAAAGGGTAAAAAAGCATTTAACGAGCTTAAAGACTCTAAACAGCGTGCGAAAGGCAGAAATTTTTCCGTTGTTTACGCAAAATCGGAAGTATTGGGCGTTTCGTTCGTAATTACCAAAAAAATTGGCGGAGCTGTTGTGCGTAATTCGATAAAACGAAGGCTCAGAGCGGCAATTTTAGATGAAGTGGCGAGCCTTTTACCGGGAAGTTATTTAATTATTGTATACAAAGATCTATCCGGGGAAAATTATTTAGATTTAAAGACCGAATTGTTAAAAACGATGAAAAAAAGCTTTAATTCAGCTCATATATAGAACGAATTAACAGTATAGAAATATAACAAAATATAACGAAATATATTACAAAAATAAATTTAAAAGATAAACCGGTGATTTTAACCGTGGCAGATACTACAACAATACAAAAGAAACAAAAGAACAAAACAGCCATTAAATTGATAAATTTTTATCAATCTGCCACATATACGAGACTGTCTCCATGCAGATTTACACCCAGTTGCTCGCAGTATGGTAAAGAAGCTTTTGAAAATTACGGATTTTTTAAGGCATTCTTCCTTACTTGTTATAGAGTTTTAAGATGTAATCCGATTGGCGGGTCCGGTTATGATCCCATTCCGGAGGCTAAATGTCATCATTAACCCAAATCATCCACCCACTATATATAGTATTTGGTATTTTACTTGCAGCTATATATAGTGTAATTCCGAATTATGCGATTGCTATTGGACTTTTGACTGTTATAGCCATAACCCCGTTTACCCCATTAATTGCACGCACGATAAAAGCAAGCGCAAAGATGCAGAAGATTCAGCCTGAAATAAAGAAAATTAATGAGCTCTATAAAACAGACCCAACCAAACGCCAAGAGGAGACTATGGCGTTATTTAAGAGTGAAGGCGTAAACCCGGCGGGAGGCTGCCTACCCTTACTTCCTCAAATGGTTATCATGTTTGTTTTTTATAATGTGATTAAAGGGCTGACTAATGTTTCTACAGTAAAAGTTGGCAAGAAACTGGTTTCTAAGCCTAATCCGGCGTATATTTCACATAGTACAAACCTATATAAAAATATCATGGCTAGCCATGGTAATATGATCTCTTTCGGTATGAATCTGTCTGATAAAATTACTGCTCATCACGGTTCGCTTGGGTCTTCAATACCGTATTATTTGATTTTGGTAGTGGGTACGATACTTCAGTATATACAGATGCACAGAATGACGTCTCGTATGCCGCAAAATAACCAGATGAACGCTCAAGCACAATTTATGATGCAAAAAATCATGCCGCTGGTATTTATGTTTTTTTACTTAATACTTCCAGTAGGAGTATGCGTATATTATCTGGTCTCGACGTTAGTTCGAATTTTCCAATATGAATTTGTATATTTTAGACATCCTGGATTGGCCAGCGGTGATTTTGACGGCGTTAAGAGAAAAATTTTCGGTTCGTTTGTATTAGGTAACGGCGAAAGGCAACAAAAAAATACAGATAGAAGCACCGGTCTTGTAATTGACGATAGAGATAAAAATACAACAAACAAAGATATACCTAACGGAGATCAAAAAAAACCGCATCCCCGTTCCAAAAATAAAAAACGGAGAAAGTAACAATGGAGTGGATAGAAGCATCCGGAAAATCTATTGAAGAGGCAATTGAAAAAGTAAAGGCCATTTTAGAGGTTGATTTGAATGAAATTGAAGTTCAAGTAATCGAAGAACCTAAGGTAGGTCTGTTTGGACGTGTTAAAAACGAAGCACAAATAAAAGCAAGAATCAAGCCCCGATTACAGCACAGCCGATTTAAGAAAACAACTACCAGTTCAAAAGCTGCCAGACCGGTTAAAAAACCCAAGGATGAGACAAAAAGGGATGACACAAAACCAGTCGGAAAACGAAGTTCTAATCAAAAAAAAGTAGCAGTAAAACCTGAACCCATTAAGGAAAAGAAGGTAACACAGCCTAATAAAAGCGAGGAGAAATTAACTATGGAGCAAATGCAAAACGAAAAGCAAATCGGCGAAGAGTTTTTAACGGGATTGGTTAAGGTCTTGGCTATTGATGCGACCGTTACCTCTGAAATAATAGATGAAAATATCGAATTGGCAATTGGTGGCGATAACCTAGGCTTTTTAGTTGGAAGAAAGGGTGCTACCTTATCTGCAATTCAAGAAATTACGCGACAGGTAGTTAAAAATAAAGTTAACGAAAGACCTGCGCGTATCAATTTGGATATCGCTAAATATAGGGCAAAACGTGAGGATGCCTTAAAAGACTTCGCCATTCAAGTGGCTCAGGAGGTCGCTTCTTCCAAAGTTAGCAAGGCAATGGAGCCTATGGGTGCGGTTGATCGTAGAATCGTGCATAATGCAGTCGCCGACATTGAAGGAGTTGAAACTTCTTCTGCTGGTGTCGAACCAAGACGTTATGTGATAATACGACCAAAATCCGAAGATTAGTTGGAAGAATCTGATTTTAGAAAATTAGCCGAATCTCCCCTGACAGATGTACTTAAAAGGGCACAACTTGAGGGGTACGTCGGTAAAGGTGACATATTAAATCATCTTAAAAGCTCTGCTCTATTTTTTGAGTGTATTCTGCGACAATCATTAACCTTGTCTAACTTAGACATTGTCGACATCGGAAGCGGAGGCGGACTGCCGGGATTAGTAATCGCATTACTGCTTGAAGACTACCCTAGGGCTTCGATTACATTGGTTGAGGCTTCTAAAAAAAGAGCAGACTTTTTAGAAGATGCGGCAACATATCTAAAACTAAATGACCGAATCAAGGTATTTTGGGGATCTGCGGCAACATATAAAAAACGAAACCAAAACGTTACGCATAATTTAGGAACTGCCAGATTGTTTGCGGGATTACCCGTAACTTTAGAATACTTAGCACCAATTTTGAGCGTATCTTCAAAACTGATAATTTCAGCTCACAGTCTGGATTCTATTAAAACAGACAATAGATTTATTGAAGCATGTAATTTATTAGGAATTCAATATGTGTCAAAAGAGGAATTGGATGACCATTGGTTTTGGATATTTCAAAAAGTTCAAAACAATGATTCCCGGTTTCCTCGTGATAAAGAAGCAATAAAACTATCTCCGTTATTTGAGGCAAACAGAGATTGCGAATAAATATGCAAGCTTTAGAAGTTTAAACACCTATCAAATTATCTAATTGTTTAAGCTGTTCAAACTAATTAAACTGTGTTTCACGTGAAACGTATATTCTGTATCAAAAACTGTTTTTATTGATTTTGATTAATAGCATATAAAATTAGTGGCAATTGAATGTAATTGATACCGTTTTCAAACAACAGGTAACTCCAAACAACAGGCAATTTCAAAAGAGATGTAGTAATGGCTTATTTCGGCTAAGTCATTGGCGGTCTTAAGCCGTCTCAAAATAGTGCGAGCTAAATTCCTAACCACAACTAAGACCTGCTGTGGAAGCATTTCCGCCAATAATAGCAATAATGTTCAAAGTAATATTCGGGCTAGAAACGATTGATATAAGTTTTTGCAATAATTTATATCAATGCGTTATTATTCGAGAAGTATCCTGTATGATTAATTATAGGGAATTGTTTCACGTGAAACATTTAGGGTCTAGGAGTTAACTTTTGACCTTATAAACCATATCTATTAGATTTTTATTTAATTAATTGGCTATTTAACTAAACCGAAAGGCTCATATTGTCGAAAACTGAAAGTAAAAGTATTGATAAATCCGAAGCCGGCAATGGCAACTGCAAGGTGTTT
>DAHXLF010000072.1 GCA_027371755.1 Acidimicrobiales bacterium | reverse complement strand
GCGATGCGGAATTAAACGGTTTGATCGATTCTATAACCGAATCCGAAGCGGGAGCTTTTAGAGCAGTGGTTCGGCCGTCTGGAACGGAAAAACTATTACGAATAATGGTGGAAGCTAAATCTGACGCTTTAGTTGAAAGCTACTTGGCTAAAATTAGCGATATGGCGTCAACTGTCATTGACAAAATTAGCAGTTGAATTAACTTACAAAATCTTTAGGATTTATATACCAAATCAAGAAACGTTAAAAGGGTATTTTAAAAATGTGCGGAATAATTGGAGCCATCTGCGACGACAGCGTTAGTCAAGTTCTATTGGACGGCCTTAAAAGGTTGGAGTATCGTGGATATGATTCGGCTGGAGTTACGCTTTTAAATTCAGACGGGCTTGAAATTTATAAATTTGCTTATTTGACGGAGTCGATTGATAAACTGGCGCAAGTTCAAGAAGTGGTCGATTCGAAATCAAAAATAGGTTTAGCTCATACCAGGTGGGCAACGCACGGTGTCCCCAATGACCTAAATGCACATCCGCATTTCGGATGCGATAATCGTATTGCAATTGTACACAACGGAATAATTGAAAACTTTCGAGATTTAAGGAATGCTTTAAAGGATTCGGGTCATGACTTTGTATCCAATACGGACTCAGAGGTAATCGCCCACCTTTTGGAGGAGAATTTATCTAAATTAGCAAGTGAAAAATTAAGTGTGGAAACGTTGCTTAAAGCTTTCGGACAGACTCTTAAACTACTAGAAGGTACATATGCAATCGGTGTGATATTTGCTGATTTCCCCGATCGGATCTTAGTAGCTAAAAACATGTCTCCTGTGGTAATAGGGTTGGGGAAATCCGGAAATTATGTTTCTTCTGATGTATCGGCCATTTTGGAACAGGCAGAGACTTTTGTATATCTTAAGGACTTACAGATGGCTTCAGTTGGTAAGGATGATTTAAAAGTATATGACTTTGACTTTGTCCAAATGGAATTTAGTTCAACTGAGATAGCGTGGAGTTATCAAGATGCTCAAAAATCTGGGTATGAAACTTTTATGTTAAAAGAGATGCACGAAGAGCCTAAGGCATTTTATGAAACACTTGTGGGTAGAAACGTAGATGATCCGACTTTGTTTTTTGATGAAATTCGTTTTGATCCAAAAGACCTACAAAATATTCAAAAGATATTTTTGGTGGGCTGCGGTACGTCTTATCATTCTGCAATGGTTGCAAAATATGCCCTGGAGCATTGGTCCAGGATACCGGTTGAACTCGACATCGCAAGCGAATTCAGGTACAGAGATCCAGTATTAGATTCGTCAACATTGGTCATAGGGATCACTCAATCCGGAGAGACTATCGATACGCTCGCTGCTTTGGATTTTGCCAGAAAATCAAGAGCAAAGGTTCTATGCGTTACAAATGTGGTGGGATCCAGCGTTACCGGCAATGTCGATGCGGTAATGTACACAAGGGCCGGTCCGGAAATATCGGTGGCGGCAACCAAATCTTATACAAGTCAGCTGTCGATGTTGCTATCTTTTTCAATAGCAATGGGTCGAATTACAGGCGGACTTTTTAAATCTGAAGCCTACAGGTTTATGGATGAATTGGAAAACTGTACAGATAAGATTCGTACAGCATTGACCAGAGAGTCTCAATACAGAGATACGGCTAAAAAATTCAAAGATGTTAAGGATTTTTTCTTCATCGGAAGGCACATGGGCTATCCGACTTCATTGGAGGCAGCCCTTAAACTTAAAGAAATTTCTTACCTGCATGCCGAAGGATATCCCGCTGGAGAACTTAAACACGGCCCGATTGCGGTTTTGGATGACACCACAGCAGTAGTCGGCATTGCAACGAAAAATAAACTTTACGACAAGTTGCTTTCCAATATGGAAGAGGTGAGATCCAGAAACGCCAGAGTATTAGTTGTGGCAAACGATAGCGACAGTACTATCTCAAACTATTTTGAAGATGTATTTTATGTTCCAGATACCTTTGATCTATTCAGTCCTGTAGTAGATATAATTCCTTTACAGTTTTTGGCATATGAACTTGCGATCATACATAACAACGATGTGGATAAGCCGAGGAACCTTGCCAAGACCGTTACCGTGGAATAACCTAATTCATTCAATAAAGGTCAAAACGCATTACAGTACTTATTCAACCGGTGGCTGTCAGCGAATTAAATCTGATTTATTAAGATGTGCAGCTGTAAATCGCAAATAGTTGCAATCGGCAGTCAGTTTTCATCAAAGTTATTACAGACAATCGTATTGTGCTAAAACATACAACTCACTAAAATACGAACAGCCAAAAAATTCAATTCAATGGAATTGGTACGGTCAGTTTCGAGTTCGGAAATTTATATGTAGTAAAGCCGGCATGCAGTCACTTGCAAAAAAAGTTTAAGGACAGGATAGTGATTCTTTCTAACTGGTAATTTGGTTCACATTGAATTTACTGCAGCTTATCATTTATCTATTGGATGCTGCACTTGGATTTAGAATTCAAGCATTTTAACAGCCATATTAAAACAGAATTTAAGTCGATAGCGACAAGTACCATTGGTTTTATCCGGTGCTTAAGATAATTAACTCGTGGATGGGTAATCGCCACGTGAAGTAATTCCATATATATTGCTAAGTTTCTGTGCGCCTAGTGTCAAATTCTATAATCAAGCAGGTTTAAAATTTAGGAGTGATTTTAAAGAAAGATGAGAGAGCTTATGGGTGGTAAGGTTTTTGTAAAGGAATATTCATAACCAATACAGCGGTACAATTGTGCTTACAGAAGCAATTGTTTGCGCTCAAGGTTTTTGACATGAAATTTCAACTTAGTGACGTAGTTCTTAAGGGAAAATCCTCTTTGAGAAAAAGTATTTTGGACACCGGATCTTAATATAAATTAAAGTAATTTGCTTGTTGCTGTGATTTACTCAGAGGTGATTTGATCGGTATTATGCGTTAAATTTGCGGAGAATAAATTGTTGGTAGGAATAGACATAGTGGAAATTGAAAGATTCGAAGAGGTGTTAAGAAGACGCCCCAACATAGTAAGCAAAATCTTTACGACGTCTGAAATTGCCTATTGTAATAAATCCAAGTCACCAGCAAAACATTTTGCCGTTAGATTTGCGGCTAAGGAGGCCTTTATAAAAGCTTTTGGAAGAGGAATGTATAAGATGCCGTTTAAGGAAATCGAAGTTAGAAATACCGAAGGTGGAATCCCGTCAATCGATTTTGTAACTAGGGAAAGCGCACGTATTAAATTTGCTGATACAGTTAATATAAGTTCTATAAATTTATCAATGAGTCATTCTAAAAGCGCTGCGGTTGCCGTTGTAGTGGTGGAACTAAAGGACAAATAATTGTGATTCCTATTTTAAGAGGAGAGGATCTTCAAAAGTTTGATAACAATTTAAAGAGTACCGGGCAAATACAGAATTTTATACGGGCAGCCGGGTATGCCGCTTACGTTAGGACTCTTCAAATTCTTAAAAACCCTTACGGTAAGCGCGTCGCAGTAGTTGCAGGACCCGGTCACAACGGTGATGATGGCAGAGTATTGGCTTCATACTTAAAAAGAAACTATATAAAGGTCACCGTTATACCCACCGACTCTTCGTGTGAAAAAGTAACCGGAGTTGATTTGATTGTAGATGCCGCATTTGGGACCGGTTTAAAACGACCTTATAAGTTTTTTTCTCACGAACAAGTCCCGATTTTGTCTATCGATGTTCCGACTGGGTTAAATTGCGATGACGGAACCGTATTTGACGGTGCAATAAAGGCAGACTATACCGTTAGCCTTGTGGCTCTTAAGCCGGGGTTTTATTTTAATCAAGGTCCAGAATACGCTGGAAGTGTATTTTTTGAAAACTTGAGCGCCGATCTTCATGACGTGAACACATTTTTGTGTGAATCAAGTGATATTAGGTCTTTAACTTTTAAATTTAACAAAAACGATCATAAGTGGAAGCATGCAGGTTATGTTGTTGCCGGAAGTGAAAATATGATGGGGGCCGCTAAGCTGACTTGCGACACAGCAATCAAAACAGGTGCATCGATAGTTAAGGTTTTAAGTCTAAACACCGCCAAACTTTCGGACGTGACCGAAGTGATTCACCAACCGTTTGTCGGCAATTGGGATCAAAAAATTTTAAATGAAATTGACAGGTTTAAAGTTCTTTCAATCGGGCCCGGTCTGGTTTTTGACTCTTTAGATATAAACCGATTAATAAATGTGTTAACTAAGGTTGAATTACCGGTTGTCTTGGACGCATCAGCTTTAAATGCCATAGGAGGGCTGCATGATCCCAAATCTTTTCTAAAAGGTATCAAGGCTGTCAAGATTCTTACACCTCATGCGAAAGAATTTGCAACTCTATTGGGATTAAAATCATACAACTTTACCTATTTGGATGTTAAAAAGTTTGCATCTGATACAAACTCAATAGTGCTTTTAAAAGGCTTTACGACCACAGTGTCTTCGCCTACGGGGAAAACTTTTTTTATTAATTCTGGCAGTCCGATTTTGGCAACTGCTGGAACGGGTGATGTGCTAACCGGGTTGATAACAGGTTTGATTGCAAGAAGTGAATTTAGTCCTGCTTCAAATACCGAAGCTGAGTCATTTGACCGCTTAACCCAGTTGACAGCGGCGGCGGCCTACATTCATTCTGTTGGTTTTAATTACTTAAATTGCGACTCGGATACACTAAAGTTCGGTTTTACTTCCTCTAAACTTATTGACGGAGTTGTCGGTGCGCTTAATATTTTGGTTAACCAACCCATTTGTTAAATTTAAAGTAATAAAAATATTCCAGTGAAATTCTTTAAAATTAATTGCTCTTCGAATAATGTCAAAATATTGTTATTGCGT
The DNA here is from genome assembly GCA_027371755.1 of Acidimicrobiales bacterium. Taxonomy (GTDB): domain Bacteria; phylum Actinomycetota; class Acidimicrobiia; order Acidimicrobiales; family JABEUL01; genus JAJZNL01. The sequence goes on along the minus strand of DAHXLF010000072.1, from coordinate 6,399 downwards.
ATTAAAAGAAAGTAAATTTGGTTTAGGCAAATGACCTTAAAGTCAGACAAAAAATATAAAACCGGCAAAAATTACTCGGCGCAGGTATACATTGATCTTCCTGCCGTCGAAAATAATGTTAAAGAGATTATTAAAACAATTCGTCCCGCCAGCCTTTGCGCCGTTGTAAAAGCTGATGCTTACGGACACGGAATCATCGAAGTATCTAAAACTGCAATAAAATCGGGCGCTTCGTGTTTGGCGGTTGCCACCGTCGACGAAGGGATTGTTTTAAGAGAGTCTGGTTTGCGTGCGCCGATACTGGTCTTAAGTGAACCAACTGTTTATGAATTGGAAGATGCGCTTAGCTGGGGTCTTACGACAACGGTAATAACCGATGAGATTTTTAAAAAGCTCCTTAAAATTATTAAATCTTTAAATCAACGGCTAGAGAACGGATTAATTGGTGTAAATAAGAAAAATAAGAGCTGTTTTGGTTGTAATTTAAGTTTTTCACCTTCGGGTGTTTTCTTTAAAGACACAAAACGAGTTCCGATTCATTTGAAATTGGAAACCGGAATGTCCCGGTTGGGCGGAACTCCACAAGAGCTATTGTCAATTATTGCAACAGATCAAAATTTGATCTCGATAGAATCGATCTGGACTCATATGGCAACCGCTGATTTGAATGGCAATCGAAATAATGAGGTTCAACAGGACAGATTTAACTCTTTTGTAAATAGCCTTAAGCCTTTAGGTAGAGGTAAATTTTATACACATATGGCTAATACCGCCGCAGGATTAATCCTTCCGAATACCCGGATGGATATGGTTAGGACGGGTCTCGGAATTTATGGTTACTATCCGGCTGACTGGATAGGTAATTTAGTAAGAACACACAAAGAGGTTCCCACCCTAAAACCCGTTAAATCCGTTAAAGTACCAATTGAAAATTTAATAGAAATCAAAGCGGGACAGGGAGTCTCCTACGGCCATAATTTCGTCGCAGACAAAGACACAGCTATAGCGACCGTTCAAATTGGGTATGCTGACGGGTTGTTTCGTAATCTGTCTCAAGTTAACGGACAAGTGCTTGTGCGAGGGTATAGATGTAAAATTGTGGGCAACATTACCATGAATCATATGATGATTGACGTGGGAAAGCTGTATAAAAAGTTCAATATTTCACGAGGCGAAGAAGTCGTTATATTGGGCGAACAGAAAAAGTTTGGGTTTCAAGTAAATAGTAGCGGCAACAACAAAGACTTTGACCGAATCACTGCCGATGAAATTGCAAAAAAACTTAATACAATAAGTTATGAAATATTGACGGATTTAGGACACACTTGTAAAAAAAGTTTTATCGTTAGTACCGACTAACTTAAATAATCCACAATATAGATTTAGCTACGGAAGTATCGCATTCAGATCTTTAAGTTATCTTCGACGATATATCGACATTGATAATGAATTAGATTTGCAGTTAGAGTATATAATATTTGTATCCAAAAGGCCGATTACGTATTTAAATATCGCAGCTTGAATGAAGCCAATTAAAATTTTAAAGAATTAGAAAAATAAGCAGGCAGATATGGTCTTTAATATGATTAGCGCCGAGCCAAATATACAAATGAATACAAAAGATAGATCTAACCAGGATCCTATAAATGTTGATCGAGAGTTGAACCGGCTTTTGATTAAAGTCGAGGCTTGTAAAAAATGTGAATTGTTTAAACAAAGACAAAATGTGGTTTTTGGGGAAGGTAGTATTCAAGCCAAAATTTTGTTTGTGGGTGAAGCTCCAGGGTCTAATGAAGATGCGCAAAAGCGACCTTTTGTCGGAAGATCCGGTAAACTTTTGGATCGGCTGATTAACGAATCTTTGAATATAACCCGTGATTCTGTTTATATAGCAAATGTAATTAAGTGTAGACCGCCAGAGAACAGAACTCCGCAGAGGCTTGAAATTAACAGTTGCATCGACTATTTAAACAGACAGATAGAGCTGATCTCTCCAAGTGTTATTGTTGCATTGGGAAATACTGCATTTAAAGCCTTAACTAACACTAAAGAAGGAGTAACCCAAGCCAGGACTAAGCTGTATTCTTACAGGAATATTGATCTTATACCCACATTTCATCCTTCGGCGGCTCTAAGAAACGGTCAGCGAGTAGTTGAAATGATGAAAGAAGATTTTTTAAAGGCCGCAAATTTGGTGCGTTGATGGCGGACATTAAGATGACAGATTTGAAATTTAATATAAAGTCATATTCGTTTGAAGATACCAGAAAAATCGGAAAGTCTTTGGCATTACTAATGCGAAGGGGAGATGTCGTTCTATTGTGCGGTGATTTGGGAGCGGGTAAAACACAGTTTGTTAAAGGTGTCGCAGCAACTCTAAAAGTTAATGACAATGTTGTGTCGCCGACTTTCATAATCGCAGTTGTGTATAAAGGTGAAATCAATCTAATTCATATTGACGCTTACAGACTGGAAAGTTTTTATGAAGTGATGGATTTGGGTCTAGACGAAGACTTTTTACATGCCGTTACCGTAATCGAATGGGGAAATAGAGTAGCGGATTTTCTTCAAGATGTGTTTATGACAATTACTTTTGAGTTGGGAGACGATGATAATACCCGAGATATAGAGGTGATGTGTCATGACAAAAATAGAAATCAGGCTGTGCTTAAAGCGTTGGAGGAGTTGGCTTTGACCATTAACGTTAAGTAAATAATCTTTAACCATAAAGCTTTTACAATCAAAGTCTTTATGATTAGGCCTTTATAATTAAAGATCGCGGAGTCAGTTGATTGCACTATTTGTTTATTAAAACCAGTTATAGGAAATTTGCTGAGTTTTTTTAACATCAGTTATCGACAGTAGGTATCAGCGGAAATAGATGAAAGAGATTGTTAATTTAAAGAATCCAACTCAAATGTCGGTACAAGAATAACCATAGAATCAGATTGTAAATGAATGAAGACTCAACAAATATGAATCCACTCAATAACGATAAACAGAATTTAAATTTATTAGCGATAGAGACCTCTACTCACTATCTTGAACTCGGTGTAGCTTTGGATGGAACAATTGCCGGTTCTTTTTCAATAAACAGAAATCAGAAACATGTTGAAATACTGGTTGAATCTATCGGAAAGTTATTGAAGAGTCTATCCGTTGAACTAAGGGAGTTGGATGCAATCACCGTTGATGTGGGTCCCGGACTTTTCACTGGGATAAGAACGGGAATTGCCACGACCATGGCATTGGCCAAATCAACCAATCTCAGGACCATACCTATTTCAAGTTTGGAAATCTTGGCCCATCAAGGACAATTCCTCAAAGGCGATCTGATCGTACCTGTAATTGATGCTAAAAAAGACGAAGTCTACTTTTGCCCTTTTTTGACGATACCGATGTCTCCGTCTAATTTATTAAAATCGATAGCGGCATTTGATGCAAATCTGGAAATGAAAGGTAACGCAATGTCGTCATCGCCGTCAAATGTGTTTGATCATTTGGCTTCAATAGACGGTATCGGTGACAAAAAAGTAGTTTTGTTGGGATCTGGTTTAAATCGATATTGTGAAGACTTTAACAAGTTAGCCGAAAATGAAAATCGATTTAATGCGGTGTTGTTCGCTGATGATTACTTTGAAAAACCGGATGTGAAATCTTTGCTTAAGATTGCACAACAAGTTGGACTTATAGACTCGGTCTTTGCGTCAGATTTAAAACCTAATTACTTAAGACAGGCTAACATTAAAATCGGTTGGGAGACAAGGTAGCTTTGAGGTTAGGCAATTTTAACCTCAGATATATTCTTGATCAAACGACTCAAAAACTACCTGGCAAGAGACCTGAGAAGTAAGTAGTACTTGTATGATATTTGTTCTGTTTGCGATTTTAGAGGCGGCAGGTTTAATACTGTGACAGTAGACATAAAAAAAATGAGATTTGAGGATTTAGGCGCAGTTGTGGAGCTTGAAAATGAACTTTTTAGTCCACCGTGGTCGTATAATTCGTTTGTAAAGGAGCTAAATTCTGAACTGCGTTCGTGCCTTGTGGCAGTCGATAAAGGCAAAGTTATCGGCTATGCCATCGGGGCAATGTTTTATGACGAGGTTCACATTATGAGCATTGGGGTTACCACAAATTACCAAAGATCTTCTGTGGCTACCAAATTAATGGTTGAGCTGTTAAATTACGCGTATTACAGCAACAGCAACAGAGTTCTTTTAGAAGTTAGAGCATCAAACAAACCCGCAATTGCACTGTATACCAAGTTTGGTTTTGCTCCTGTTGGGGTCAGAAAAAAATATTATACTCACCCGGTCGAAGATGCGCTGGTGCTAATAGCGGAGGGTATCAATGATAACGATTATAAACTAAGATTTGAAAGCATTAAAGATAAGTTGAGGGTAAATTGAACGTACTTGCAATCGAAACTTCCTGTGATGAAACCGCCGCCGCGGTTATAAATATTGACGATGACTATAAGCTCAGTCAAACATTCGATAATTTTTTTCCAAAGACACTGTCATCGGTTATCTCTTCTCAGATTGATATTCACGCCAAATATGGCGGAGTGGTTCCAGAGGTGGCTTCACGGGCTCATTTAGAAAATATTAATTATGTCATTGACGAAGCGCTCATTCAATCTCAGTTGGCAGCAACGGTTACTGACTCTTTTAAAAAAATAGACGTGATTGGAGTTACCCACGGGCCGGGATTGCTGGGTTCTCTAATGGTTGGAGTGTCATACGCCAAAGCTTTAGCTTACGGTTTAAATATTCCATATGTAGGCGTAAATCATTTGGAAGGACATCTTTTGGCCTCATTTTTGGATAGAGACGTACCGCCGGCCTTGCCCGCTTTAGTGTTGCTGGTTTCAGGAGGACATACCATTTTATTGAATATGACTGAGTTGGGCCAATATAATTTAATCGCTCAGACAGTTGATGACGCCGCGGGTGAGGCCTTTGACAAAATTGCCCGATATTTGGATCTTGGGTTTCCGGGAGGACCGGCGGTAGATAAGGCCGCACAAAGCGGTGATCAAGATAAGATTAGATTTCCTCGACCCGAAATTAAAAATAGTTTGAATCTATCTTTTTCTGGCCTTAAAACCGCTGTATTAAGATATGCTAAAGATAACTTGGATGCCTCGACCGAAGACATATCAGCCGGTTTCCAAAAAGCTGTAGTAGATATGCTAATAACTAGAATGGAAGCGTCGATAAAATTATACAACCCTAAAACCGTAATTATCGGCGGAGGGGTTGCGGCGAATTCTCAACTGAGACAAGCAACTGAGTCTTTGGCAAACCAATATGGGCTTGAAGCCATAATTCCGTTAAGAAAAGATTGTACCGATAACGCGGCAATGATCGGCGCGGTTGCCGGATTCAGATTTGTCAAAGACGGACCCAGCGAAATTACAGATACTGTCTTTTCCGCTTTGCCGTTGAATTACGCTAATCTTTAGAGCCATTTTCACTTTTTTTTGGCCATTGATAACTAGCGTGAACGAACCCCCTCTAAAATTTGCTAAAATTAGCACTCAGGGAATGAGAGTGCTAATTTAAGTATGAAAGGAGAAATAAATGAAACTTCAACCATTAGAAGATAGAGTTGTTGTTAAGCCGTTGGAGGCAGAAGAAACTACAGCTTCGGGGTTGGTAATTCCCGACACCGCAAAAGAAAAGCCTCAGCAAGGTGAGGTATTGGCTGTCGGAAACGGAAAAAGGCTTGAGTCAAACGGAGAATTGATTCCGTTGGATGTTGCAGTTGGCGACGTTGTTGTCTATTCAAAATACGGCGGAACTGAAATAACCGTTGACGGACAAGACCTAATAATATTGTCTTCAAGAGAGGTATTGGCAAAGGTAGGTAAGTAATGTCGAAAATCTTAAAGTTTGACGAAGAGGCCAGAAAAGGTCTTGAAGCCGGTGTTAACAAGTTAGCCGATACGGTGAAAGTTACACTTGGGCCTAAAGGTCGAAATGTGGTTTTAGAAAAGAAGTTTGGAGCTCCTACGATAACAAACGACGGAGTTACCATCGCTCGAGAGATTGAGCTTGAAGATCCTTATGAAGACATGGGAGCCAAGCTTGTCAAAGAGGTTGCCACCAAGACTAATGATGTTGCGGGTGACGGAACGACAACGGCTACGGTTTTAGCTCAAGCTCTGGTAAGAGAAGGCTTGAGAAACGTTGCCGCAGGCTCGTCTCCTCTCCTTCTTAAAAGAGGTATCGACAAAGCCGTAACAGCCGCTGTGAATTCCATCGCAGCTCAGGCTAAAGAGATAGAAGATAAGTCTGAAATTGCTCAGGTTGCGTCAATATCGGCAGCCGATAAAAATATCGGTGATATTTTGGCTGAAGCAATTGACAGGGTAGGCAAGGACGGAACCGT
>DAHXLF010000071.1 GCA_027371755.1 Acidimicrobiales bacterium | reverse complement strand
AAAATTTAATTCAGCCTAAACTATAAAATTATAGAGTTACAATTCGATACAACTTCTCTAAGACATAGTTAATTTAAGGACATAGTTAATTTAAGGACATAGTTAATTTAAGGACATAGTTAATTTAAGCCGAAAGAGCCAAAGCAGACAGCTCTGGAACTTTATGCAAATGAGACAAGGCCTCGCGTTCAATTCTACGAACTTTTCTGACACCGATTCCCAGTTTATTTGCAACAGTTTCCAATGAAGCAGGCTTTCCTCCAAGAAGGCCATATCGCAGTTCAATAACGTGTTGCTCCATGTCGTCTAGCTGAGAAACCGCATTTATCAAGTTCTCGCTAATCATAACATTTTCCACTGAATTCTCAAACTCTGAGTTTTCAGCTGAAATCATCTCTCCTAAGGTTGAATTGTTATCCTCGTCCGACATAGGTTGGTCTAAAGACACTTCGCCAAATTTGTGCTTCTCGGCCGCCCGCTGTAGGGATTGTCTAATCCACCACGTAGCATAAGTAGAAAATTTAAATCCTCTTTCCCACTCAAACTTGTCTACCGCTCTTATTAAACCAAGCGTACCCTCTTGCATAAGGTCGTCAAAGTCTGCTATTCCCTGATATCTCTTAGCCCAGTGCGCAACCAATCTTAAGTTGGCAGCCACCATATCTTTTCTTGCCTGATCGTCACCTTGAGCTATCCTTTTTGCAAGTTCAACTTGCTCGTCGTGTGACAATACTTGGTGATTAGTAAGGTACGATGAAATAAAGTTTGTGTCATTATTTGTTTTAGTTGCCATATCACTACATCCTCATCATTGTCAATAAAAGTTTTATTACTTATATTTAACCTGAAATATAGGAGACATATTCCGCATTAAGGAATTTTTGTCGTAACTTATAAGATTATTTTAAGGTAGAACCCAGTTCTTTTGATCTTTTAGATGCCGCATCTACGGCTTTTGCCACGATACCCGCAAAATTATCCTCACTTAAACTCTGCAATGCCGCTTGAGTCGTACCCCCTTTTGAAGTGACAGCTTCAGCCAATTCGCGGGGATCGGTACCTGTTATATCCATTAAATGAGCGGCCCCGACGACGGTTTTCACCGCAAGTCTATAAGCCAAACCAGGATCAAGCCCTTGCTCAATTGCAGCTTGAATCAACACTTGAGTGAAATAAAACAAGTAGGCAGGTCCCGAACCAGAAACAGCAGTCACTGCGTCCATCTTGTCTTCATCTACGACGACTACGTCTCCGAGTACAGAAAGTAGTTTTGTCGCATATTCCAAATCACTTAAATCGCAATTCGGTCCCGCGGAAATGGCAATCATGCCTGAAGCAACCATTGAGGGCGTATTAGGCATAGATCTTACTATTGCACACTTCAAAGCCAACCTATTTGCAATATAGTCGCTTGTGATACCAGCCATAATGGATATCACTCTTTCAAAGACACATTCTGAATTGTTTATCGAATCCAATATTTCACCGGCGATATTTGGTTTTACTGCGAGTATAAGAGTGTCACCTTCAACTACTTGATCCACCACCAGCAAACCCTTAAATTGCTTTTGCAGCACTTGGGTTTGATCTAAATCGGATTCGACTACAGCAACGTCTTCGACTCGGACCAATTCAGCAGAGATAAAACCAGACAGCATCGCCGTGCCCATCTTTCCTCCGCCAACTATTACTAACTTAAATTTATTCACTGATTTCTCAACCGTCTCAATTTCATTTTCCAGACCTACTATACCTATATTTTCCCTCGTAACCAATTGCCATGGCCACTGCAAAATAATCTTCAACGTATTGATAAGCCACCCCCAGCATTTCATCCAAAGCTTCTATTGTTATCAAATTTGCAGGAATAGAACCTACTAAATAAATTGCATTTTCGAATCCGATAGAAAAGTGCATTTGCTTAAGCGAATTATTTTTTACCAAAAGATAGCTTAGACACTTTTCAATGTTAACTTCCGGTGCAGGCATAAACTGTGTTTCAACGAAAAGAGACCGTTGATTTAAAAAAAACCATACCGTTATTGCTTCTCTGACTTGGCCTTTTATCCTAACGTACCAGCGGAGCGAACTGGTATCTCCGCCGCAATCGATCAAAAGCGCCACATATTCATGTCTTATCTGCTCAAACCACTTTTCAAACAGGGCAGTCAAGTCGCTCTTTTTAGATTCTGTGATCAAACTGTAGGTTTGATTTTGCATATAATAAAACGTGATTTCTTGTCTAAGTCTTAATTACAGCTTACCAGAACCTTATCTTCCAACCTTATTGCTGCATTTACAAATTTTATCGCGGAAGCTCGCCAAGTGTAATTTTTAGCTAAACTTACAGCATTAGCAGACAAGCGATCGTAAAAACATTTATTTTTTTCTATCTCAAATATCTTTTGCGCCCAAACATTTGGGTTTCGGTTGTCCAGCAGAATACCGTTGTAACCGTCTACAATCAGCGAAATTAGACCGCCGACGGCATTTGCCATCACCAAAGATCCGCAAGCCATGGCTTCGAGTGCAACCAGCCCGAATGATTCCGAGGATGAAGGCACCAAACAATAGTCTGCTGCTCTATATATTGTCGATAGTATTTCGTGAGGCTGCGGTTCCATGAACCTGACCGAATCCAAGAGCGAATATTGCCTCAAGAAATCTACGGTTGCATTAAGTTCTTCATAACCGTGATGTCCGCTCGGACCTCCCACGACCAATAAACCCGCATCTTTGAAGTTTTCTTTCACCCCTTTAAAAATCTCAGCTGCAATTTTTAAACCTTTAAGCGGTTGAATCCGACCGGCAAAAAGCAACAACGGGTCAAATTTTGAACTTCCAATCGCAAATTTAGCATGAGATTTTTCTCCCGGAGCAAAAAAAGCATGTTTTATGCCCAGTGGAACGATCTCTATCTTGCCGGTATCAGCGCCATACATATTCACCAGTTGATCTTTTTCCATTACACATGAGGCCAGCAATAGATCCGAACAGTTGATAATCTCCATTTCAGCGGACTGTCGGATTTGCTGGTTTGAACCGCAAGCATCTTCAGCCGAAAACTGGGCCTTAACTCTGTCAAGCGTATGAAACGTAACTGCCATAGGTAAATCAAAATAGTGCTTTAGGCGATGTCCTACTAACCCAGATAACCAATAGTTGGAATGAATAAGATCAATGGTGTTCCCTTGAAGATTGAGCAATTCAATTCGATTTTTTGCATTTTCAAAAAACTCGTCAACGAATTCATCTAAATTTTCCTTGTCGACGTGATTTTTGGGTCCGGCTTTTATATTAAAAACCCTTACACCGGGTTCCGTAATTACCTCTTCGGGTTCACTATCACTCGTCGCCCTGGTAAATATATAGCAGTTACATGACAGAGCAGCCAACGATGATGCCATCTCTCTTACATATACATTCATACCCCCGCTGTCTCCTACGCCGGGTTGACCGATCGGAGACGTGTGCATTGAAATTATAGCGATATTTATCTGTTTGTCAATCATAGGTGATCAAAGATTACATAAATAGTTTAATATTGAGACCGAATAATTAAACAGATTTTGATAATAAAACAGAATTTTAATTGTCGGTCAAATTTTTCGAAGTTTCGTTAATAAGCAATCTATAAAGCCCTAACATTGCTTTTTTTTGCTCTTCTGTAAGTTTTGAATCGTTCATAATTGCAACAGTCAAGTCGGTTTCGACCTCATCTGAACTCAAAATACCCGCTTTCAGGTATAGTGATTCCGCCGATATCCTCAATGCCTTTGCAATCTGTTTTAATATATCTGCCGACGGATTACGAAGACCTCGTTCAATTTGGGAAAGATAAGGATTGGAAATACCTGCAATTTCGGAGAGACGCCGAAGTGACATCTGAGCTAGATTGCGTTGGTCTCTTATGAATTCACCCAAGTCCTTCAAACTTTTTGATTTGCTCACTTAATTATTTCATCTACTTTGACTTCCCCGGACTTAATCCTGTTTACAAGTTCGTCTTGGAGCGAATCAATAGATTTGTGGCAACGTTTTCGGGTTTTTGAAAGTTCTTTTTCAAATGAAGCGATATTTGCCACTGTTTCTTCAAACATTTGCGAAGATTCTTCAAACCATACGCTCATATCTTTCGTGACCAAAATCTTATCTAATATATTTAACATCAAACCCAAAAGGTCGGAATCACAGTTGCTAGCGTCAAACAAGCTTGCCGCCAAACGAGGATTACTTTCTTCGTGCTCAATGCCCGGCGTTGCAGTCAATAAAGTTATCAAGTCTGGCAACATATCTGGAGCAACCAATTCTTCGTTTTCGGGTTCCGACAGCTTCTGCTTTTCAAGCAAAATAGTATCCAACCAACCTTGGGCAACACGCCGTGCTACTGAAATAGACACCTCGGCCGACTGTATCTTATTTCTAAAACTACGCAATTCGTGAACACTCATGCTCTTAATCTGTTTGTCTGAGCATTTATCCAGCGTCTGCTCCAACTCGGAATAAATTCGGTTGTCATTCAGCTCAGTAAATTGCGACATTGCTTTTTCACCTTAACCCAATTAAATAAGTTTCTTTATAATACAATCCTATACGTAATTTTTAAAGATTTTCCCGTCACGCAATAAATTTATCCAGATAGGGAGCTTTTGTGCTCACAATTGGGCTATTTAAAGGTTAATTGCATCTATGGCCAATTTAAAATTGCGCATTTAAATTTTATTGAACCGGCGTGTAGCTTTTGCGACTTGAAATAACTCCGGCACGATTTGACGGAAAATATCTAAATATAATTTTGCAATAAATTTGAGATTTGTCTATATATCCAAACTGTTTTGAATCAATAGACAGAACATCATTATCGCCAATAACCTCTATTTTTTCGCCGTCAACTAAGCCAATCCGTTTAATTAACTTCAACGAACTAATTTCATGATTAAATACCACGATATCGCCGACCTTAAGATGTATCGGCACCAGACCAAGAAGTCTGTCTCCTTCGGTTAATGTAGGAAGCATAGACGGTCCCGTAACGACAAAGGTCTTAAACCTGCGAGACACCGCCAGCAAAACCGTCACAATCAATGTTACCGACATAATAAGTTTAATATCAAACAGTTTCGATAGCCTTAAACAAGTCCAAGACGATTTAGCTTTCGGCCTGCGTATCATTGGTCCTTTAACACAACAGCATATATTTACCTTGTGATCGTGTCGTACTTTCATATTATTTTTGGCTTAATGAATGGCTTTACAATTTAATTTGGCGCACAGGTCGCATACAATAATTCATTTAAATTTTAAAAAACCTGTTAACTCAGGATTTATTTAGTTAACTCCTATTAAGATAATCTATACAATAAAAATGCAGGTCTAGCTGCAAAATGTAAAACACTGTCAAAAATAACAATTAAATAAAATGGAGGTAAGAATTGAAACTAATTCCCAAACTAATAAACATCTTTGAAAATCTACAAACCCCCGAGATGGTTTCGGCTCACTGCGATTTGCCATGTGGCGTATATGATCCCGCTCAGGCAAGAATCGAAGCGCAGTCCGTTAAAGCGATTATCGAAAAATACAACGCTTCAGATGATGATTCATTTAGGATCAGAGCAACGGTTATAAAAGAAGAAAGAGCGGACCTGGTTAAACGTCACCTTTGGATTCTGTGGACAGACTATTTCAAGCCTGAGCACTTAGAAAAATATCCTGAGTTGCATTCTCTTTTCTGGAAGGCCACTAAGACTGCGGGAGAAGTAAAAAAGACAAACGAAGTTGCCGTAGCAGACCGACTACTTGACGAAATTAGCGAGATAGACAGAATCTTTTGGGAAACCAAAAAATAACGGTTCTAAAGTTTTGATTATCTGATTCTATAGGGCGAAATAAAATTTAGCCCTATAGAATTTAGCTATTCAAATGATCCTTACACCTGGTCAATAGGGGATCCACAAGAATATCATCTAAGGATATATGAGTACCGCAGATCTCACAGATTGCAAATGAGTTGTTCCTCATACGCTCGAGAGTTTTTTCAATCTGCTCAATCTGTTGTTCAACAACTTTAACAACATCTTCTTCCATGCAACTATTTTACTTGCAACAGTCGTTAGATGCAATTATCGAACAATTTTTTAATACATCGATTTGTCAATAAACAAACTTCCATTTATTTAGTTATTACTACAGCTAAGTCAAAATAATAGAATAAACGACGAGGGATTTGTTAAAATCTCTTGGTCATTTAATGTATCTTCTAATGTATCTTCCCTAAATTCAATTTAGTTGTCCAAATATACTCTAAAATTAATAACTGAGGATTTTTAGCTTCGTAAGGTGTAAGCCGATTGCTTTCAATCGACTGCTACACGCCGTCTGATTTTAACTTAATCTGCCGGCAAGTTAACTGTCAGCAAGTTCGCCCTCAAAGCAGGCGAACTGTTTAACTGACGGAAACTCAGTAATTATAAATTCAAAATGATACTGTCTGACGTAACAATTAAGCAAGAAATCGAATCGGGACGGATTATCATTGAGCCGTTCGACGAATCAGCCATTCAACCTTCGTCTGTCGATTTGAGGCTGGACAATTTTTTCAGGGTATTTAGAAATCAAACTGCGGCGGTAATTGACGTAAAACTTGAACAAGAAGAACTTACAGAGCTTATTGAAGTTCAAGAGGATGCATATTTAGTGTTGCATCCGGGTGAATTTGTGTTAGGTTCTACCAAAGAAACAATTGGGCTTCCAGATGACTTAGTCGGAAGGCTAGAAGGTAAATCTTCCTTAGGAAGACTCGGACTTTTAATACACTCCACCGCTGGCTACATCGACGCGGGATTTTCAGGCAACATCACATTAGAACTGTCCAATGTGGCCAATCTTCCCATTATTTTATATCCAGATATGAAAATAGGTCAAATAAGTTTTATAAAGATGACGACACCGTCTCAGACACCTTACGGAACAGGCAAACTTGGATCAAAATATAAAAATCAAAGAGGGCCCACGCCCAGTAGATATTTCGAAAATTTTAAAAACGAATAACCGAAAGTTAAAGGAGCTTAAATAAATTGATTATACGCATTGTAATTGGATTAATTTTTACGTTTGCGGCTTTTGCCGTAGGTGGGAGACGACTTTTTTGGTTGTTTAAACTCATCAGATCGGGAAAAAAAGACTCAACCAGAAAGTCTGCATTTTTTAAGCGCCTTACCACTGAGCTTGTCGAAGTTATCGGCCAAAAAAAACTGCTGAAAAAAAAGGTGGCGGGAATGGCGCATGCGGTTACGTTTTGGGGCTTTTTAATATTAGGTTTCACAATAATTGAAGCCTGGGGAGATCTTTTTGACAGGTCATTTGCCATACCGATAATCGGACATTGGGCTGTGCTGGGCTTTTTCGAAGATCTTTTTATGGTTGCCATCCTTGTTGCCTTACTTATCTTTTCGGCGATAAGATTAAAACAAAATCCAAAACGCATTGAACGCAAGTCGCGTTTCTATGGGTCACACACAGAGGCCGCATGGCTTGTTCTGCTCATGATTTCCGGTGTACTGATTTCACTCTGGTTTTATCGTGCCGCACAGGTAAACACAAACCACTTCCCTTACGGCTGGGGAGCGTTTGCTTCGCACCTTTTGGCCGATGTACTTCACCCATTGGGAACCAGGGTCAATTCCGTGATCGAAACCGTTGCTCTACTGGCCAATGTGGGAATAATTTGTGGCTTTTTGGTTTTAGTAGTCTACTCAAAACACCTACACATTTTTCTGGCTCCGATAAACATTGCTTTTTCCAGAAGACCTCGGGCACTAGCTCAATTAGGATCAACTCCCGACTTGGATCCCGAGAATATGGACGAAGACACCGTATTCGGCGCTGGAGTTATCACTCAATTCTCCTGGAAACAACTTCTTGATTTGGCAACTTGTACGGAGTGCGGTAGATGTCAAGAACAGTGTCCAGCCTGGAATACCGACAAACCGCTATCTCCAAAATTACTAATAATGTCCCTCAGGGACTCGTTATTCAAGTCAGCAAATCAAATTCTTGGCACTACTGACAACTCAGAAACAAATGATCTGCCGTCTATGGTGCCTGACGTTATAGAAAAAGATATACTGTGGTCCTGTACTACCTGTGGAGCGTGCGTCGAGCAGTGCCCCGTCGACATAGAACACATTGACACAATTTTGGACATGAGAAGATATCAAGTGCTCATGGAATCAGACTTTCCAACCGAAGCCGGCACAATGTTGCGTAATATTGAAAATAGAGGCGATCCTTGGGGACTTGGCGCTTCACAAAGAACGCAGTGGACCGAAGGGTTGGATTTCGAAATCCCCATCATTGACGGGCAAATACCTGATGACATTGAATACCTTTTTTGGGTAGGGTGTGCGGGTGCGCTTGACGAAAGAGCCCGCAAAACTACACAATCGATTGCCAGATTATTGCATCAAGCCAATATAAGCTTTGCGATTTTAGGCCAAAGCGAATCTTGCACCGGCGACTCCGCAAGGCGAATTGGCAACGAATACTTATTCCAGATGCAAGCCATGGCGAATATTGAAACACTAAACGGGGTCAGTGCCAAAAAAATTATTGCTTCATGCCCCCACTGTTTTAATACCTTGGCAAATGAATACCCAGCACTGGGAGGCAATTACGAAGTAATTCACCATTCGCAGCTTTTGGCGGTTTTAATAGAGCAGAAAAAGATAAATGCTGGCACATTTAAGGCTAAAGTCACATATCATGACCCATGCTATTTGGGTCGACACAACAGAGTATTCGACGAACCAAGGTCTGTTCTGGATGCTGTTGATGGTGTCGAACAAATCGAGATGCACAGACATCGCGAAAAAGGATTCTGCTGCGGAGCCGGTGGTGCAAGAATGTGGTTAGAAGAAAATATTGGAGAAAGAATAAACATGAACAGAACTGCAGAAGCTATTGCCACTGGGGCAGATGTAGTTTCGACTGCTTGTCCGTTCTGTATGATTATGATTGACGATGCGGTAAAGGCTTATCAAAAAGCTGATGATGTCAAGGTTCTGGATGTCGCCCAAATTCTAGAGACTTCTTCTGAGACTTCCGACCTGAAGGCCTAAGCTTATTCCTCAATCAACTTATAGATTTTAAACAGCTCAGTATAAGTTTGAAGTCGACTTTACCGATAACTACAATGTGGATTTTAGGCGTTCGTTTCTTAATCGTTCGCTATAAGCATTAAGTCGCTCTAGGGCATCGACTTCATCTTCTATCGGAACAATCTGGTTAAGAATAAAATCGGCCAACTTATAGTTTCTAGCCAAAACGGGTCCGTGCATATAGGTGCATAAAAGTCGTTTTGATAAGATACCGTCCCGAAATTGAATCGGTTTGTTTTTGGTCATCTTTGAAGAAAACTTGTCATCGATACTTTCTGAGTATTTATTCAAACTTAGTTGCATTGGATCTGTAGAGTTATCTGCCTTATATGAATCGTTGCCGATTTCGTTGCTTCCATTTCCCTTACCAATCAGGACTCTGCCCAACGGCTCTACATCTTGGCCCAAAAAAGTTACTCCACCGTGATTTTCAAATCCACTCAACAGATAGTTTGGACCAAAAATATCTGAATTAATCACCAACTCCCCCACGCTTCGCCTACTGCCGCGAACTGAATAAAAATCGGCAAGACTAATTCCTTCTTCGACTTTATCGTCAGCTACAAACGATTTACCGAGAATTTGAAATCCTGCGCAAACTCCAAAGATAAAAGACCCGTTATCGTAGGCTATATTTAGCGACTTTGAATTTCGGAGTATTCTCGCTGCTTCGGACTGAGGGCTATCTTCACCGCCGCCCAATACATATACATCCCCTGTTTGAGGTATACTTTTATCAGCCGTAGCCTGGATTATCCGTACTTTAAAACCTCTCAACTGCAAACGCTTTGCTAATACGATAACATTTCCATAGTCTCCGTAAGTTCCCAGCAACTCAGGCAAGACATCAACTATACAGATAACGGAATCCATTTCAGACAAATTCCATTTTTAATAAATCTTGAAACGCACTGTAATTCGCTATTAAATCTATTCGTTCCAACCCTTGAATGGCTTTAATTTGCGCAATAAAATTAGTCGACTTAAAGAGGTCACGGTAGTCATCTGCGACTTCAAATACAAAATCAGCATAAGCCAGCCTTGTGGCCAAATCTAAAACTCGTTTGCCCGCCGCAACTACATACTTTGAGTTCACGATTTCAAATGGTACGTCATATAGCCATGAAGGATCTTTACCGTCAGGGATTTCTGCATTAATTGCAAAAATTACTGGGTTAGAGTCCGAACTAATTAAATTTAAAGCCTCAACCCAACCCGCAGGATTTTTAGCCAGCATCATACGGATACCAACACCCAAGGAAGCAACGTTTTTTAGCGAGTATCTTCCTGCAATTTCTTTAATATTAGTAATGTGCTCAACGGATTGAGACAAATCTTCATTACCCATAAGTTTTGAAGCTATGAGAGCGAACGAGGAATTAAGTCCGTTAAATGAGCCTGGTAAGGCTATCTTTATATCTTTTAGCAAGTCGTTGCCGTCGGCCATAGCGACGGAAAAAGATCCGTCTTTGGCCAAAACATTAAAAGTCGGATTTGGTTTGGCAAAATTACAGTTTGAGCAGTAATATTTTATGCCAGTTCCATTATTACTTTCAATTTTTAGATTTGTCCCGCAGCTAGGACAACTAATTGCGTCGGTCAGCCATCTATTACCGCCTGATATCCAAGTGGTATTTGGATGGTTACTAGCACAGAATGCAATTAAAGGATCGTCGGCGTTGGCAACAACCTTAACTGATAGATTTTCGCATAAAGCCTTTTTCCAGCGCTGAGCCAAAACCCTAACCTCTGTTGTTCGGTCCAACTGATCACGCGATAGATTTAATAGAACTACGACCTCGGGTGCAGTCTTACCCATAATCTCTTCCAGCCAATGTTCGTCTACCTCAAAAACGCAGACTGACGAATCCAACGAGATTGCCAGCGAATTTGCAATTCCGGCCTCCATGTTTGCACCCAAGGCGTTTGTTGCGACTCTATTGCCATAACCGGTTATAATTCCTGAAATTAGAGCAGTTGTCGTCGTTTTACCGTTGGTACCTGACACCAACACAACGGACTTTCCCTTACTCATATCATTAAGCGCATTTTTTGAAACAAGCAACAAGAGTCTGCCGCCGATAACCGAACCGGAACCCAACTTCAGCATGCGACTTAGGGATCGTACGATTTGGAGCACGCGCAGTCCGACTTTAGTTTTGAAGCTCAGAGTAGACATATATTAGTTAAAGTCTAGACTACAGTATTCAAACCGTGGGGCAATTTAATTTGGTCAAAACTAATAATAGACCGGCTGATAATTATAACGTTAAGAAGGTATTTTTTTAACTTGTTTGGCCACCGACGACGGGGAAGTTTTAAAGGAAATATTTTTTTAA
>DAHXLF010000070.1 GCA_027371755.1 Acidimicrobiales bacterium | reverse complement strand
GATATAATAGATATATGGTCACAAAATTAATAGATGAACAGATCACCCAAGACATCAAAAAATTTGAAATTCTTCTTGACGATTATTTAAACGGACGACTGGATGAAGACTCATTCCGAATCTTTAGATTGAACAACGGAATCTACGGTCAGCGTCAAGGCGGACACAATCAAATGGTTCGACTCAAATTACCCTATGGATCAATCACCGCCGATCAACTTGATGTTTTGGGAGATATTGCCACAAAATATTCCAGGGGATGGGGACATATAACAACAAGACAAAACATTCAATTCCATTTTGTCCAGCTGGAAAATATAGTAGACATGCTAAAGGATCTCGCCGCAGTTAACTTAACCACCCGAGAAGCCTGCGGAGACACGGTCAGAAATGTTATGGGCTGCCATTTGGCCGGCGCATGCCCTCAGGAGGTATTAGACATCAGTCCTTGGGCTCAAGCAACGTTTGATCACTTTCTAAGACATCCCTACGCCCAAAGATTGCCTCGCAAATTTAAAATTAATTTTTCGGGCTGTTCAACTGACTGCGGTCAGGCAATGTTTAACGACGTGGGAGTCGTAGCCGTAACTCGTACTACGGCCGATAATAAAATTGAAGCGGGCTTTAGAATATTCATAGGCGGCGGACTTGGTGCAAATCCGCATCCCGCACAGGCTTTGGAAGAATTTACAGAAAGAGAACATCTTCTTGCCACAATAGAAGCGACATTAAGGACTTTTGATCACTACGGCAACAGAGACAACAAACTGCGGGCAAGATTAAAGTGGGTAATAGATAACATCGGCATAGACGAGCTAAGAAGGCGCATTTTAAAGGAGCGACAGTTGCTTATCGCTTCATCTACGTGGCCTGGAGGCGTTCCCGATCTTGTCGCCGTAGCCGGTGACTGCCCCGCAGGAAACAACTCATTTGACAACGTAACAACGGTTGGAACTCCAGTTACACTGCGCCTGAGTAAGACCGATTCTGACTATGAAAGATGGAAAACGACCAACGTAATTTACGGCTCAGCCAAAAACACAGTTTCGGTTATTGCAAACGTTAAATTGGGCGATATTACATCATCCCAGTTCTACGCATTGGCAAATATAGTTCGAACATTTAATATTGACGTAAGAACTACCAACAGACAAAACTTGGCATTTAGATCATTAACTCAAGAGATGCTTCCTAATATATATGAACAACTCAAGTCAATCGACATGGCCGGACCAGGTGCTGAGATGGCAAGGGATGTCGTGTCATGCCCGGGAGCAGATACCTGTAATTTAGCGGTAACTCAAAGTCGCGGTCTTGCCACGGACATATCTGAAAAACTAGAACAAGCCGGATTGGGAGATGTCGGCGGTATCAGGATAAATATTTCCGGATGTACAAACAGTTGCGGACAACATCATATAGCCGATATCGGTTTTCACGGAGTTGAAAGACGGGCCAATGATTTGGCTGCTCCCGGATACCAAATGCTTTTGGGCGGTCACGTGGGACAAACTCAGATCGAATTTGGCAAAAGAGCACTCAGACTTCCCGCAAAGGCGGTCGGCGACGCGACGGTGGTTGTGGTTAAAAAATTCGCAGAAACGCGAAAGGCTTTTGAAACCTTTAGCGATTGGCTTCAAAGAATGGGCGGTGCCAAAGTAATTGCAGCCGAATTAAAACACTTTGATGAATGGCCGGATCCAAATGAAAAGCCGGACTATTATATTGATTTTGACGAGACGGGCCCTTACGTGGCTGATGTCGGAATCGGAGAATGTGCCGGCAGTTAATTTTAGTGTGTTACAAATTGATGTAAGGTCTACATCTTAAGAAAACAGTCTGACTAAGCCTAAAGCCACAACGAAACCGAGCTCGGTAGGAATTGCTAGTTTCGTATAACTTTCTTTAAAACCCTTGTCGATCAATGTTCCAAAAACTCGGCACAAGAACACGGCCGAAGCCAGAATCAAAATTCCGGTCAGGCCATACTCCTGCTGATGAGAAAGTAAAAGATATAAAAAGAAACCGGAAAGCCCAATCGACAATGCTCCGTAGTATGCTCTCACCTCAGTTTTGCCCGCAGGTGAGATATACTTTAGGTTGAAGTTTGAAGCCAAATCCGGTTTAAACAAAAATCCTAGCCCAAAAAAGAAGAAGTAGCCACATACGGCAACAAGAGTTAAGTCAACAATAATTTTCATAGATTCCTTTCGGCAAGGTTTATTACAATAGTACTTTGCACAGACCTAAATTTAAAGTAATCGGATAACATTGCCTGGGTTAAGAATTGATTTGGGATCAAAATACTTTTTAGTATTTTTCAAGTAGTCTAAATACAGTTGTGATTTTTCTATTTTGAATCCATCTCTGTGTTCTTTTCCGACTGCATGATGGTGAGTTATGGTACCGTTAAATTTTATGATTGTTTCATTTGCTATTTGTTTAATATCGTTCCATACTGCCGTCTGCGAATTATTTTTACAAGAAGCAATAACAGAAAAATAGGGTGCCAATCCGTTTGGGTACGCATGCGTAATCCTACAGGTAACCCATTGTGACCCATTCAACTTTTCTGAAAGATATCTATTAATTTCATTTGAGATATTAAAGTAAAGCTCATCAAAATTATCCCATGTCACGGCTGTTTCAAAGGTTTCAATGACCAACCCCAACCTTACCAATGCGTCTCGAAAATAGGGTGCCTTTATAAATGAGTTCTTCCAACTTCCTCCAGCAGTTTGCTTAGAATTAGAATTGCGACTTATTTCATTATCAAGAACAGACTCGGAAACAACTACGCCTCTATGAGACTTACATATCTCTTTAGCTCTCCTAAAAGACGAACTGACTTCGTGATCATATGATTCAAAGCCGACTAAGAGTATGGCTTTATTTGCAGCATAAACCCCGTTTATCAATGCCTCAACCGGATCCAAAAGTCTACAGTTTGAAGGATACAGTCCCGACTGCGCAATATCTTTAAGACAAGATATCCCCTCCTTAAAGGAGTCAAATGCCACATCGGCTTTTGCTACAAATCTTGTTCTCGGTTGAACTCTTATCCAGGCCGAGGTAACAATTCCCAACATTCCTTCAGATCCAAGCCATAATCGATTTTCGTCACTGGCGGCTCCAGATGCCGGCAGTCTTCTTGTCACAGTAGTTCCAACCGGCGTAACTACCTCTAGGGATTCAACGAAATCATCTATATGCGTCGGCCCCATCGCAAAATGCCCTCCCGCTCTAGTGGCAATCCAACCACCGAGTGAAGAAAACTCAAAACTCTGCGGAAAATGTCGAAGGGTAAAATTATTTGGTTTAAGTTTTTCTTCCAAACCGGGCCCTAAAATTCCGGCTTGAAAAGACGCCGACCTCGAGTCCTTATCTAAATAATTAAGTTTATCCATACAGGTCATGTCCATAGAGATCCACCCCGCATAGTTTTGCTTCATTTCATGGTCAAACTCTACACCACCGACGACTGACGAACCGCCGCCGTAACAGATAACGGCAATATCTTTATTTGACGAGTAATCAAGTATGTCTATAACGTCTTTAACGGTTTTAGGGTAAAGTACAAAATCTGGGGGATCGATAAATTCATTATTCAAACCACGAACGACATCTTTAAAAGATCTGCCGTAACAGTGCCGGGCTCTCTGCTGATTTGAAGTGTCCGCTAATTTTAAAAGCGAAGCCGGTAATTTTATTTTTGGTTCTTGCAGATTTAAAGAATCTTTTTTCGGCGGGGTCTTAATTGGAGTTTCCGGCTTTACAAAGTCACCAAGCAAACGAACCAAAGCTTTGATTTCAGAAATTTTCAATTCGTCTTTTTGGTAACCCCATCCCCAAAAACTTCTGACAGCTGCCATTTATTACCTCGAGTAAATTTTAAGATTCAGGTACGTGACTTATTGAATTAGTCTGATAACCCGTTGATAATTTTAATAGTCGACTATTTAAAATTTCCACTCTTGACGAAGCTTTTTTTCAAATTTTAACAGCTTAAAGAAAGGTGAAAACTTCAAAAATTCCAGAACTTCACTGTTTTAGTATGCGATATTCTAATTGTGCAACAGCCGTTTTGCCTGATTAATTTTAGGGCACCTTGCCCCGTGACCATTGCGTGAATCACAGACGGGACAATAATATATGTCTGTACCGGGTGCCATCCAGAGCGATCCGTTACAACTTTTACACCGCTGGTTATACTGAGAACAGGTCCAGCCCTCGTAGTGTTTGGAACTCAAAGGACATCCTTTACCCATACAAATTGCCCAATTCTTGTCATTATCAATTGCATCAATCGGGCAGATTTGAATACACCGTCCGCAATCATTACACATAACCGGATCAACGATGTATCCGATTATAAAGTTATCACTTTGATGGATGGCCACTTGAGGACATGCCGATTCGCATGCCCCGCAGCCAATACATGAACCATTTATAACCAATGCCATAACTGTCTTTCAATAAATTACTGTTCTACTATTGTCGGCATTTGATGTGCCGAATCTAAAAAATGTTGTATCGTTTCGGCAAACCTAAATACCTTATCGGTTGCGACCTGATCCTGTCCCTGAACATTTAAGGGGAATCCCGCCATTGTCAGAGCGTTAAATGTATTGGATCCTGTCGCCATTGAGTTTTGTTGAATATCTTTAAACATATCAAAATATGACAATTGAGGTCCAGTTACGACAGCTTCGACTTCGGTGTTATCAAAACTTTCAACTTGTCCATCAAAATTAATTTCATATCCGTCAAAATCTATAACATATCGATTTATAGAATTTGGAGATACAATTTCGATCCCAAGTTTTAATATCGCAAAACCCAATGTCTTATCAGAAAGCGTTTTATTTGCCGATACAACGAGTTTGTCAAAAAACTCGGCTGTGGGAAATTTAACTTCAGTTTCGGTTGTAGTCATTATACATTCTCCTCTGTTCGTCTTCAATCATCCGTTGCTATTCCGGTCAACATTTCAGCGGGAAGATTGATTCTTTTTCTTCTCGGTAATCCTGCCTTGTCACATCGAGCCAAATATTCTTCTACGATTCTCTGTCTCAAAATGTCCGCGGCGAATACTCCCACCTCTTCGGCTTGTTTAATCCCACCTGCGGCCAATATAGCCATCGGTTCGATAACTTCGGGAGTCGTAAACAACACTGTCATAAGCTCTTCACCTTTGTCCAAATAGGCGTGAAAATCTTCGGCGATTGATGGGTCTCTTTCCAGGCGATACTTTAGGTGCATAGTACCATAAGCCACATGCCGAGCTTCGTCTTGCATACAAAGTCGAAAGATTCTTTTTTCCACATCCGACGGAGACAGAAATTCTCCCGCTCGAAAAATTGACAGTACGATTCCTTCGCCCAACAGATGCATTAAAGCCGACCCTTCGTCGTAGCTCTGAGCATCTAAAATTAACTTCAAGAATTGCTCCACTACGGCTTTTGCTTTTCCGAGACCTCCTCCGTTGGCAAGGGCTCTTTTACGGAAAACTTCGGTATGCCTAGCCTCATCCATTACCTGAGTACACAAAAACATTTTGGCTTCCACAAAGTCGTGGTTAATTCGCCATAACCACTTTGCTGGAAAGTCTGCGGCAACCATTTCCACCTCAGATAACAACGTTGCCAACTGACATATGGAATGCTCAATATCGCTTGGCAACTCAGGCAACTGATTCCACGGTATATCTCTCGTGGCACTCCATTGGCGACTCACGGCTTCTTCGTACAAATCCAAAAGATTGTCTGACCAAACTTCCATTTTTGTATTTACCGTATATCCCATGTCGGGTACATCAGGATCAATATCGGAGCCCCGAGGTGCCATGGTTCGTAACTTTGGATTGTCCGGAACGTCGCCATAAGAACCGTAAGAGATATCTCGAAGCGTTAAACCGATCTTACTGATGGTAGGTTTGGTGCCCCATTCACTTTTATTATCCTTTAACCATCCCAAATCAAATTCGCCTCTTTTAGCGCGCTCAATATATTCAAAATTAATTGCTGTATTTGTCATAGGGCCTCCTGCTGGCTTTCATAATTATTTGTAGCAATGAGAACTTTACAGTCTCTAATGTTAAAGTATAGTTCTTTTTGAAAATTTGTCAAGTCCTATTATTTACCTATAGTAACTTTCTACAGGTACGACAATTTGAACATGCTGCTGTACTTCTTTTTCGGTGCGGTATCTACTTATTTAAAATGTGGAAATTTTATATTTGCCAAAATCGGCTGCATTCAAGAGTTTATATGTCTAATTTTGGAATTGTTGTAGCAATTTACTTTACAAATTTACAGTAACACTAATTTAACTGAGTTAACTTTAATTAACTCACAGAAGTATCGGGTTGACCAGGGTTATCAGTGCTTCCAGAAACTGCGCAGTTCACGTGAAAATTTGCCCGTTGAGTCAATTAAATTTTATTCGATAACTTCAGCTAATTTCCTTAGCACCGTTCTGATAAATGCGGTGGCCAATTTAGATTCTATGTCTTCATTCGTGGACACGTTGTGTTCGGTAATTCGTACGGAACCTTTTACATGAAGCTCGCTTCTGTCGTCATCAACCGCGATTACCTTACCGACCAGATCCGAGTGTATATTTAAATTAGAAACAGTTACAGCTTCGAAAGAAATACTGTAATAAGCAGTGTCAGAATTTTGAGAATCTTTTTGACCCTCTTTAAATATCCCAATAACCGCGTCTTTTGTTGCTGGCTTTACCACGCAATCCAATTTATTAGGTCCCCAACTGGGCAAAAGTACATCCAAACTGACTCTTAAAGAATCGATATCTTTAAGACACTGCAAAAATATTTCGGACAAATTGGATTCCGATTTAATATAATCAATGACTGCCCGAGCCGAAGTTTCTATTTGGATCCAGTCAGAAATAGCAATGTTCTGCCTCGTTTTCCTGTGCGTGGACTCCGGGACGACAAAATTTCCCGACTCCAACAATAAGTCCTTATCCAATAGATCCTGAAGAGTCATATTTTCCAGCACTTGTCTAATTGCTTTAGTCGCAGAATACCAAATATCATGTAACGGACATACGGAATCCCATCTGCAAGGCCCGTCCCCCAACGAACACTTATCGGTAGCTAATGCACCTTCCCCGGCTTCGATAATATCTAGCATACGGATTTGGTTCGGTGCCTTTGTCAATTTGTATCCACCCTCCTTACCCGATTTTGACTCGGCAATTCCGGTTTTTACCAGGTCGTTTAAAATTTGAGAAGCATAAGTCTGCGGCACGCCCATTTCCGCAACCACTTCACGGATTTTACGTTGCGAACCGTCTCTGTACGCTCTGGCGAGCGAGAGTGCCGATCTGACTACGTAGTCCCCTCGTTTAGAAAGTGTTAAATTCATAAGATTAATTATAGTTTACCACTTGACATATAGTGAAAAGTGTATTATACTAGATATTAATGTATAGTAAATTTATAAACGTATATAGAACATTACTAAACGTTGATACTTATTTTACCCTAAAGGAGCGTCAATGACGATTGCAGAAGATAGAACAGTAACAGAAGGTGATCAAAATCCCGAATCGTTCGAACATTTTGATCCGATCAAACAGGCAGTACATTTAAGACCCAAGAATAAAGAAAATATTCAGGAGCGTTTTGAATCGACGGATCCTTCCAGAAAGTGGGAAGTAAGTAAAAATAAACACGTCAAGGCCATATTAAAAGACAGAAGACTTCAATTCCTGCTTATTTTACCCAATCAGATTGTTTTCTGGATGGTTATAGTATTAGGCATTGCCGGCACGATAATACCAGGACTTAACTTTGGTACCGCAATCACATGGTACTTGTGGTTCTGTCTGGTCTTTGTAATGATGGTAGTGGTAGGACGAGCTTGGTGCGCAATGTGCCCATTCGGAGGATTTGCCGAATGGCTCCAAAGAAAGACTTTTTGGAAGAGAACGCAAAAAACGCTGGGTCTAGGAAGAAAATTCCCCGAGCCGCTTGCCAGATGGGGATTTATCATATCGGTTGTCTCGTTCATACTTCTGACTTGGATAGAGGAGTTCTTCAATATTGCAGGTCCGGGTACACCGTCTGCCACGTCATTCATGGTAATCGGCATCGTCGTAACTGCAGTTGCTTTCTTCTTGGTCTTTGAAAGAAGAACATTCTGTCGTTACGTATGTCCGCTTTCTGCATTAATAGGATCGGTCGGAGCGATGGGATCCGTCGCTGGCTTTAGAACCAAAGACCGAGACGTTTGCATGGACTGCAAGACAAAGGACTGCATGAGAGGTTCCGAAGACGGTTTCGGCTGTCCGTGGTACACTTGGCCGGGCAGTGCCGATTCCAACTTAAGCTGCGGACTCTGCACCGAATGCTACAAGGCTTGCCCGTCAGACAATGTCGGACTGTTTTTACAGCCTCCTCTTACTTCGGTAATTGCACCCAAGAGAAGGCGTGCGGACATCGCGATCTCAGTTCTTTTGCTTTGGGGATTGGTTATATTCCAGCAATTTAATGCCACAAACGTTTATAGCAGTTTGGACAACTGGTTTGTCAACAATACCGGAATTCACTACCCAAACCCCTTTGACTATTTGGGAATCATAGTTGTAGTTGCAATTATCACGGGTTTATTGGTTTTAGCTGGTGGATTTGCTTTCGGTAAGAAAGACATTGAATCATACAAAGCCTCACAACCGCTGTTGGCAGCACCGAAGAAATCCTTGCTTTCGAAACACCCCAAAGCTTTGGCCTATTTACTTCCAATGACTTACGGAATTATACCCATTGTCGGCGCAGACTATTTTGCTCGGCAGCTACCCAAATTCTTTAAGCATGTTTCAAGATTGATTCCTTCAGTCGGCGCATGGTTCGGACACGGATCCACAAGCTCAAGCCTTTATCACACAAGATTATTGACTGACCCGCAGATCGTCATAGCTCAAATAATAGTTATGGGTCTCGGTACGTTGGCCTCACTTTGGGCTATGAACAAGATATTCAACCGTGACTTAAAGCCGATTTCAAGAAGCACTACTGCAATGAGAATATACGCCATAGGAATCGTACTGCTTTGCGGTGTTGGTTCCGCATTTTTGTACTACTTAATGCACGCAGCATCTTAGTTAAAGAGGAGATCAAATACAATGACTATTACAAACGAATCTACAAATGAGACCAAAACAAATAAATTTCCGACGGTTACCGTTTTTGCCGACAGATGTGCGGGGTGCGAGGAATGCCTCGTACGCTGCCCCACTCAGGCGATCGAAATGGATAACTACTCTTGGACGGTCACTATAAACAACGAACTCTGTGTCGGATGTTTGCAATGTACCAGAACCTGCCCGTTTTCGGCAATAAAAATTGAATCCGAAGATTTGAGCAAGACTCGAGTGGAACTCAACATCCACAAGCCAAAAGAGCTTTTGTTGGACAAATCAGAAACCAGACGAGGTATCACAAACTGGACAGACGCATTGGCTGAAGCCTCCAGGTGTCTAAACTGTCCCGACCCCACCTGCGTTAGAGGGTGTCCTACTCACAATAATATACCCGGATTTATTGCGGCCATAAGAAGCGGAAACTTGGACGATGCCCAAGAAATACTAACAAACACTTCCGTATTGCCAGATGTCTGTTCAAGAGTATGCGATCAGGCTCTGCAGTGCGAAGGTTCTTGCACCTGGTCTTTAGCCGGTCACGAGCCGGTTGCTATCGGAGCTTTGGAGCGTTTTATCACTGAGAATTCAAATATCGGTCCCATTAAAACCAGATCCGACAAGGCCAAAGGATTGAATGTTGCCGTAATCGGCGCAGGTCCCGCCGGAGCGTCAGCCGCAACCGAACTAGCGGCAAACGGAGCTTCAGTCACGGTATTTGAAAAGAATACCGAACCCGGAGGTCTTATGAGAACCGCAATTCCCGAGTTTACACTTCCTCAAAACGTAAGCCAGCGTATCTGGGAGAGTTTAAAGAATAAAGGCGTAAAGTTTGAATTCGGCAATGAGGTGAACGTCACCAAAATCAACGAGCTCAAAAACGAATACGATGCCGTAATATTAGCAGTGGGAGCACAAGCCCCATTAAAGCTTCCGGTTCCTGGATCGGACTTAAAAGGGATTGTGGACGCGGTGGAATTCTTGGAAAAAGCCGACCAGCTTTTGAAAAGCAAATACACCATCGAGGAGATGTATCCTGAGATATTCAAGCGAGCTAATAACAAATCAAACGGTAACAGTTCCAAACCTATGATCCTAGTTCTCGGAGCCGGAAACACCGCAATGGATGTTGCAAGAATGTCCAGAAGACTTGGAGCCAACGCAGTTTGTGTTGACTGGATGAGTCAGCAGTTTGCTCCGGTAAGACCTGACGAACTTGTTGAAGCCAGAGAAGAAGGAGTAGATATTAAATTTAATACTACGGTTTCTTCATTTGTCGGTGACGAATACGTAAATTCGGCAAAGCTTTCTTTAACTCAGCAAGAAGTTGCAACAAAACTTCCAAAGGTTGTTAAAGAAAATGCAATCGACTTAAAGGTTGATTTAGTTGTAATGGCCATGGGTTTTAGGTTGGATAAACAACTTACCGAGACTTTTTCGATGTTGCCGTTCCGTAAGAAGACTCCCGATATGATTGACAGAGTTTGGCAAGCCAGCGGAATTACAGCCGTTCCTTCGGTAGCTTGGGCACGGGGACAGTCTGTGGGCAAGTTAACCGTCGCGCGTGAAAATGCAAGACTGAAAGCGGGACTTCCCATTACTGACAACGTATGGGTAGTAGGAGATGCTTTAATCGGTCCTTCCACGGTAGTCGAAGCCATGGCGCACGGAAAACATGCCGCAGTTTCAGTGATAGAACACATCAAGCCGAAGAATTCTGGAAGTTCAGATTCAAAGACTAAGACAAACGTATTGGTAATTTTTGATTCCCGGTCAGGTAACACTAAAGAAGTTGCAGCTAACTTGGTTTCCGATTTACCAAAGGAAAGCTTTAACACTTATGTAACACCCATAACAAAGGTAACTTACAAAGACGTTGTTGCTTCGAATATAATTATTTTGGGTACTTGGATTGAAGGAATGGTAATGGCCAACGTAAAGCCGGCCAAATCAACCCTGAGATGGTTAAAGTCAATAGATACATTCGGTGATAAGCCCGTAATTGTCTTTGTTACTTACGGAGTTAACCCCAGAAAATCATTGGACCTGCTTGAAACAGAATTTAATCAACGTAATGCTAAAGTACTGCTAAAACAAGCCGTAAAGGGCTCCAAGATACAGTCACAGTTGCCCGAGTTTAAAAAGCAAGTAAAGCAGACCCTAAAACAGTATTTTGAAAATTAGTATTTGTGGAATTTAAATTCCACAAATACTTAAAAGAAATACCTGCTGCAAATTTGTAACTACAAATAAGCCACTAACAAATATGTTACTGATGTGTCACTGTTAAAGCAGTCTATAACAATTAGCTTTAAGTTGTTGAGTTTATCGGCATAGTCAAGTTAGTAAATTAGAGTTTTAACACTTAGAGTTTTAACACAGAGA
>DAHXLF010000006.1 GCA_027371755.1 Acidimicrobiales bacterium | reverse complement strand
TTATATTAGACTCTATGATATCGAGAGTAGATGAAATTTCTCGGCTTCTTGTGAAAAAGGGCTGGTTGATTAAAGTTGCTTTAGCTGCATTAATGCTAGCTATTGTTCTAATCTCAATATCAAGCGTAAAATTATAAATAGGAGAAAATGAAGGATATGAGCACATCTGAATCTAAAGAAACTCAGGACAGTCCACCAACAACTTCTGAAGATGTTGAGCGACCGAAACCTCCACCTTTCAAAGTGGATTATGACTTGATTAGTTACATTGAGAAAGGGCAAAAACCAATTCGCCCACCTTCTAAAGAAACTGGAAAGAATCTCTAGACTACAATCGACAGTTACAATTCACTCGCTTTCTGACAAGCGGATGATAGTAAGTTACTAACGAGTACATAACAGTAAAGGCTCATTATCGTAGAGGGATTTAGGAGAGCTCTAGAGTTCTGAATAAGCATCTTAACTTCTTTGGTGACCGCTTTGTAGACTGCGTAGTACAGATATGGCTAATAAGTTAAGATGCTTGGGACCACTGACTGGACTTCTTCCTATGCGGTGAGTTTTCACTTCTCGGCAATTTCTCATCAGAGACGAATTGATACCTGCTCGTCACGAATAAGCACCCCTTGATCCATCTTCTGGCAGCAATTCATAATAAGCAACTGCTGAACGCTTGAAGTCTGCAGAGAACTTCCTTTTCTTGCCAAATTCCCATATTAGTAAATCTGGTTCAGCCACCAGTCCATTTATCATCTCGTTGTTGTATGTTTCCAACATTCTTCTTACTTTGTGCCCTCTTTGCTCTGATATTTTTTAAGAATAACTGTCCCAATCAAGGTTGACACAGAAGGTTTCAATCGAATGACAACTTAAAAGCAATCTTGGCGCAATAGCTTCATGAAGTAAGGTTGAGAATTAGTCAAGCAGCTATATCGTAGATAGCTCCGTATGTATTGATCATAAACTTAAGTCAATCCAAATACAAATTCACTCACTATGTGAAGTTGGCTTAATGGTCAAATAACAGTACTTAAACACTCTAAGCGTAGTAACCGTATACATCCAAGATTAGATTTGTTGATCCAAATGCATTGGTTAGATTAATCTTTCCTTGGTTTGTTGATCCTATAGGAGGCAGTGTAATATTATCGGCATTTGCTACAGTTTGATTTGCTCCAGTCCAGTTGACGTCTGAAGTTATGGTTTCCGTTGTTAAATTATCCGGCCATACTGTTATAAAGGTCCAAGCAGTAGTATTTGTTACGGTTACATTAGACATTATGGCCACCGCATTAGACGGTACTGTTGAAGTTGGAATACTGTAGGTATCGGTGGGATTGGTTGATGTTAGCGTTTTACCTCCCACAGCTAAATTCCATTTTTGAAAATATTGGGTAGAAATTTCTAGTACCTTTTTATATTGATGATTAATTTAAACGAAAACCAAACCGACGAATATAGAGTAGAGCACGATTCGATGGGAGATGTTAAGGTTCCTATAGATGCCAAATGGGCGGCCCAAACTCAGCGAGCAGTTGAAAACTTCCCAATATCGGGAACCACAATTGAAAAAGCCTTAGTTATCGCCTTAATAAACATAAAAAAGGCCGCAGCAGCCGTTAACAATAAATTAGGAATTCTTGAATCGGAAATTTCAAATGCTCTTATTGAATCTGCAGACGAGATAATAATTAACAGCAAGTTTCTGGATCAATTTCCGCTGGATGTATACCAGACGGGTTCGGGGACTTCTTCCAATATGAATGCAAATGAAGTTTTGGCAACCTTGGCTAGCGAAAAGCTCGGGAAAACAGTTAGCCCAAACGATCACTCGAATGCCTCTCAGTCCTCTAATGATGTGTTTCCGTCTTCGATTCACATAGCCGCAACGGTGGAAATTAAGGAATTGCTGATTCCAAACCTCGAGCTACTTGCGTCAAGCCTTCGAAACAAATCCAATGATTTTCAATTAGTGGTTAAATCAGGCAGGACCCATCTAATGGACGCTACTCCAGTCACTTTGGGACAAGAATTCTCCGGTTATGCCACAGCCATATCGATCGGGATTGAACGTCTGAATGATGTTCTCAAGAGAGTTCAAGAGATTCCGCTTGGAGGAACCGCCGTTGGCACAGGTTTAAATACTCCCGCTGGATTTACCCAAGGCGTCATCGCTGAATTAAATAACAATCTCAACTTGAATTTGGTGGAAGCTCGCGATCACTTTGAGGCCCAAGGAGCACGAGACGCACTGGTCGAAGCCTCGGGTACTTTAAGAACAATAGCCGTTTCGCTTTATAAAATTGCCAATGACTTAAGATGGATGTCCTCTGGACCGAAATGCGGCTTAAGAGAAATTCATCTGCCAGATCTTCAGCCCGGATCATCTATAATGCCCGGAAAGGTAAACCCGGTTATTCCTGAGGCAGTTTGCCAGATTGTAGCCCAAGTAATAGGTAATGATGCCGCAGTTGCATTCGGAGGCGCAGCTGGAAATCTCGAGCTTAATGTAATGCTGCCGGTAATAGGTAGAAACCTTCTTGAATCAATTAGGCTTATCGCCAATGTTTCGAGAATTTTTGCTACAAAATGTATTGACGGCATTGAGGCCAACGTTGAACAATGCCGAACCTATGCACTATCGTCGCCATCCATTGGTACTTCCCTCAACCCATACATTGGATATGAGGCGACCGCAAAAGTAATTAAAAAATCATTGGCGGAAAACAAGGATATACGGACGATTGTATTGGAAGAAGGACTTCTTACAGAAGCAGAGGTAGATAAGGCCTTAGATGTGCTATCAATGACAAAAGGTGGGATTTTAAAATAGATAATTGTTAGCTTTGAATATGCTTCCTTTCAATGACTATAACTTTTTTCGTAAAGCTATAGTAACTTTGAAGGTTCAAAGTTACTATAAAACTTTTTAAAATTATTCTTTTTGTTAGAGCTTCATAACTTTAAATAAATATGGATGATCTTTTAAGTTCATCACTTTAAAATCAAAATGAAAAAACATATTCTACTAACAAATGATTTCTTTCCTAAAATCGGAGGAATACAATCTTATTTATACGAAATCTATTCACGCCTAGATCCTAGATCTTTTGTTGTCATAACGTCCAAATACCCTGGTGCCGAGGCATTTGACAAGACACAACCTTATAAAATAATAAGATACCCTTCTAAAGTTTTACTTCCAACAAAAAAACTTACCGACTTTGTTGTTAAAGAATCAAAGGCATTCGACTCATCGTTAATATTAATAGATCCGATCTTCCCGCTGGGTTTAATATCTAAAGACTTAACTAAAGCTGGACTTGATTATGGCTACATCGTTCACGGTGCTGAACTTACAATTTATGCAAGATTATTTGCAACCAAGCACTTGTTAAAGACGATCTCTAAAAACAGTAAATATGTTATTGCAGCCGGAATATATCCGTTTAATGAATTTAAAACACTGACCGAGAATAATTCAACAGCAAAAGTAATTAACATACCGCCCGGGGTGGATATAGAGAGATTCCGACCGGCTACGAAAGACCAACGATTGGCTGCACGAGAAAAATTCGGTCTTAACAAAGACGCTTTTGTTGTAATCAGCGTATCTCGTTTAGTTAAACGAAAAGGAATGGACGCACTAATTAGGGCTGCCGATGAGCTCAAATTGCAGATACCGGAATTGGAGGTTGTAATTTGCGGTGAGGGGCGGGATAAAAAGAGGCTAGAGAGGATAAACAAACGCTACGGTTGGCCCGTAAAGATGATCGGAAAGGTTAGTTATAACGAACTTCCTGAGATCTATCAATCGGGTGACGTGTTTGTCATGGCCTGTAAAAACAGATGGTTCGACTTAGAACAAGAAGGTTTTGGTATTGTATTCTTGGAAGCGGCAGCTTCTGGTCTACCTCAAATCGGAGGCCAATCCGGTGGCTCCTCTGAAGCTATAGACGACGAGAACACAGGGTACCTTATTCGACCGAACCATCAAAGTGTCGATATAGCCAGTAAAGTTAATTTTTTGTTCAATCAACCCGATATAATAACTAAAATATCTAGCCAAGCTCGAATTCGAACCGAAAATACTTTTAACTACGATAAATTAAGTAATCAATTTAGTTTATTTTTAGGCGAATAAACAAATATGGTTCATACTGTTTAATCTATAATTAATAAAAACCTTTAAATCCACAATAATCAATTCAATACCATTATATGTTTTGCGAATATTCAATTAAATTAGGAGGTAGCCATGGCGGAGATAGCTACTGAAACCGCTCAAGTAAATGCTTCTTTGCAGAAATGCCTAGACGTAGTAACCGACATTCAGAGATATCCTGAATGGATAAGTGATATTAAAGAAGTCAGGATTCTATCGACTGATAGCGAAGGTCGTCCCGACGAAGTTACCTTTCGGGCGGCAGCCTTTGGGCGCTCTACCAACTATACCCTCAAGTACGATTATTCTGAACTACCCAACAAACTCAGATGGGTCCAGACCAGTGGAGACCACACAAATAAGCTCGACGGAAGTTATACGTTTGATGAAACCGATTCGACAACCAGAATAACCTATGAATTGGAAGCCGAATTAAAGATTCCTATTCCAGGGTTTATAAAAAGGCGTGCCGAGACACTAATAATAAATAGCGCCTTACGCGATTTAAAGGCAAGAGCCGAGTCCAAATAACAGTTTTAACACCTTAATGTCGACTTCAAAAGACAGCGAGTATATTGTCGGAGTTGATGTAGGCGGCACAAAACTTAATACAGTTTTACTTGATTCTGAAAGTTTGCAAATTGTAAAAAGCAGTATGTCCGCCGTTTCAGACAAGCTTGATTCACTTTACCCGACGATTACCGATTCCATTGAATCGATAACTTCAAAGGTTCAGATCAGGTCGATAGGCATAGGACTTCCAGGTATGGTGGATGACCAGGATACTATGTGCTTCTCACCCCATATCGCATCACTAAATGGTCACAATTTGGCCAAGGAGCTCAAAGACTACTTCAACTGCCCCTTGAAAGTCGAAAACGACGCCAATTGTGCCTTAATCGCCGAGTCGGTTACTGGTGTCGCCAAGGGAAAGAACAACGTACTTATGGTAACTCTTGGCACTGGCATTGGTGGGTCAATAATAACCGACGGCAATTTTTTAAAAGGACACAGAGGATTTATCGGTGAGATCGGACATATGGCAGTCACAAAAAACGGCAATCCTTGTGTTTGCGGAAAATCAGGATGTTGGGAAACTTATGCCGCAAGTTCGACGCTGCCTTTATACTATGAATTTTTTAAAAATCATGAAAGAACGTCAAATCCTGAGATTTTGCGACTTGCCAAATTAGACTTCGAAAAATCCATCAAACAGGAATTAGGTACGACGCTTACCGGTCAAGCCGTAATGGAACTATATATTCAGAACGAAGAAACCGCAGTCCGATCGGTAGAATCCATGATGGACTGGGTTGGATTTGGACTCAGCTCAGTGAACTCTATTTTGGCACCTGAACTAATAGTATTAGGTGGTGGAATTGTCAAGGATTTTAGATACTACGAACATACCCTTTATGAAAGCTTTAAAAAATACTCTCAAAACAACGACTTCTTACCGCTAATAGTGCCTGCGGCCAATGGTGCTAATGCTGGTGCAGTCGGTGCAGCGATTGTATCGCTCAAATCAACTTCGATTTCCTATGCAAACGGTTAAATTTGGACTTTTAGCACCGGGACACATTGTATCATTTGATGAACTGCATAGCTACATTAAAAGAGCCGAATCCATTGGAATTGACGGGATATTTTTCTTTGATCACCTTTGGCCACACGGTCACCCCGAAAAACCTGCATTGGATTCTTTAATAGCTTCAGCGACAGTTTTAAATAATTCATCGACCTTATTTAGCGGACCGATAGTGTTGCGAGTTACTGCACGCGGGGTTGAATCTTCGTTTTCCAAACTCGCTACACTCTATAAATTATACAATGCGAGATTTTTGTGTTCGATAGGTGCGGGTGACAAGAAATCTTTACCCGAAGATTCATTCATATCGGCAACCGAACTGACATTTGAAAATCGAATTAAGGCATTGACGGAACTAACCGAAAGATTAAAACCCAATATACCCGACCTTTGGTTGGGCGGTTCGGGTCCTCTAATTCAAAAATTGGCACACGAACTAGACATAGGATTAAATGTTTGGGACAAAGATATCGATTTCATAAAATCAATTTCAAACGCTATCAAAATAAGCTGGTCTGGGCCTTTTGATTCATTAACCCATAGCCCCATTACATTTTTAAAATCACTGGTTGATCTAAACGTCCATTGGATAATTATCGGGTGGCCACCTGACTTTAAAAGTTTGTCAGATATAATTTCTAAAACCAAGTAAATATGTAGTTGATTGGCGTTCTAAAATCGGGCTTTGAAAATGAGAACTAAAGTAGATATATGGAATTTAGAAGAATACCGGGACTCCCACCTTATGTTTTTGCCGCAGTTAACGATCTTAAGCTTCAGACGAGGCGTGCCGGAGAGGATGTAATTGATCTCGGATTTGGAAACCCCGATATTCCATCGCCGAATATCGCCGTAGAAAAGTTAGCTGAAGCTGCAAGAAACCCTAAAAATCATCGATATTCGGCCTCAAGGGGTATACCAAAGCTGAGATCAGCAATTGCAAATCTATATTCACGAAAGTTCAACGTAGATTTAGATCCCGAGACCGAGGTAGTCACAACAATCGGAGCCAAAGAAGGGCTTTCTCACCTGATGTGGACACTGGTTGGTCCCGGAGATACTGCCTTAGTTCCCTCCCCTTCTTATCCAATTCACATCTACGCACCACTTTTTGCCGGTGCGGAAGTCCGCCAAGTACGCCTCGGAGATACAACCGGAGAAACACCGGTTGAAGATATGTTTTTCGAGCGACTCAAGGAAAATTGGGAATCAACTTGGCCTAAACCACGCGTTATAGTATTAAGCTTTCCACATAACCCAACGACATCCTGCGTTGATCTTGAGTGGATGCAAAAACTTGTAGATTTCGCCCTTGAGCGCGAAGTAATTTTGGTTCACGATTTTGCATATTCAGATACCTCCTTTGACGGCTATAAGCCTCCGTCTATTCTTCAAGCAAAAGGAGCCAAGGAAATTGCCGTTGAACTTTACACCCTAACTAAGTCATTTTCGATGGCTGGTTGGCGGGTTGCATTTTGCGTAGGCAATGCTGAAATAGTCGGCGCCTTGGCAAAATTAAAGAGTTATCTCGATTACGGAACTTTTCAACCGATTCAGATAGCCGCAATCGTAACGTTAAATGAAGCTTCCGACTATCCGCTGCATGTAAATAGTATCTACGAAAGTCGAAGAAATGCACTATGTGACGGACTTTCTAAGATTGGGTGGGAGACGCCCAGACCGAAAGGTACGATGTTCGTATGGTCAAAGATCCCCGAACCTTATATTGAGATGGGATCTTTAGAATTCGCAAAACACCTCGTTTTGGACGCTAAGGTTGCCACTTCGCCCGGCATAGGTTTTGGCAATGATGGCGAGAACTTTGTTCGATTTGCCTTAATCGAAAATGAAGACCGCATTTCCCAGGCGGTTAGAAATCTAAAGCGTACACTTGTAAAACTCTAAATTAAAACTGCCGCTAGCCGTTCACGTTAGAAAACATTTTATGCAATTAACCTAGATTTGTTAATTTGCCGCATCGATTGCCAGTTTGAGAGTATTCCAAGCCAAAGTCGCACATTTTATTCTTGACGGAAATTTCACTACGCCCAACAATACTGCCAGCTCTCCCATTGAATCAAAATCTTCTTTAACTGGCTCTGCCGTCCTGACCTCTTCAGGGTTTTCGAGATCTCCGATAGACATCATATTTTTAAATCTGTCAATAAGCTCTAGGGAGTAAATTAGCGACTTACCGTTAATTTCTTGTGCCATCAACGAAGCCGAGGCTTGCGAGATAGTGCATCCCCTAACCTCAATTTTAACGGTTATGTTTTCTGGATCTGTTTTGTCAAGATAGAGATTAATCTCGTCACCACAAAAAGGATTAAAACCCTCTTGCTTAACTGCAGGTGGGCAAGGCAAGTTTCCCTTGTGTCGCGGGGACTTATAATGATCCAACAGTATTTCTTTATATAAGTCTTCCAAATTAGACATATTTAAGTATTAACCTTTCATAAATTTTAAGCTAACTCAACTCAAAAACATTTCTTTTATTTTTATTAAACCATTAATAAATTTACTTACGTCGTCTTTCGTGTTATAAATATAAAACGATGCTCTAGTAGTTGCCGTAGTACACAAAGTTGACATAAGCGGCTTCGCACAATGATGCCCTGCTCGAACACAAATATTATAGCTGTCCAGCACCTGGGCTATATCGTGCGGATGAACTTCATTAAAACCGAAAGAAACCAACCCATTCCTAAACTCATTCATGGATTTAGGAGGTCCGTAAACGTTGACCAAATCCCCTAAATTCTCAGACATTTGCTCCATACAAAACTGTGTAAGCATGCTGTCATGAGAAGCTACAGCATCCATGCCGATAGTATTCAAATAGTTAACTGCAGCGTCTAAGCCAACGGCTTCAGCAATCGGCGGAGTACCGGCTTCAAATTTATAAGGTAGTTCATTTGGTAAAAATCTGTCCCTTTTTACATCCAAGATCATTTCTCCGCCACCTAAGAAGGGAGGCATAGATTCTAAAAGTTCCCGCCTTCCCCATAGCACGCCTATGCCAGTTGGACCTAACATTTTATGTCCCGTAAAAGCCAAGAAATCCAAGTTTAAATCACGAACGTCAACCTTGCGATGCGGAACATATTGGGCCCCATCGGCCAACACCATTGCTCCAGCATTATGGGCAACCTCGGTTATCATCTTAATCGGGACTACAGTGCCCAACACATTTGAGGCCATGGATACCGCCACCACTTTTGCCTTATTGAGTTTTTCTTCAAGTCCCGTTATATCCAACATGCCATCGCCGTCAATTTCAATAAACTCAAGGCTTACACCTACAGTCTCCTTTAACATCAACCATGGGACAAGATTGGCATGGTGTTCTAAAACTGTAACGACAACCTTGTCTCCAGCCTTTAAAAATCTCTGCCCCCAAGTCTTTGCAACTAAATTAATGGCTTCGGTTGCATTTTTAGTAAAAATAACTTCTCTGGTAGGATCGGGAGCATTGATGAACTTACCAACGTTAACTCGGGCTTTCTCGTAAAGTTTGGTAGCATTTTCGGCTATTTGGTATACACCTCTGTGTACGTTGGCATGCGACCTTCTGTAGTAGTCATCCATAGCAACTAAAACTTGATTGGGTCGTTGCGAAGAAGCTGCAGAGTCGAGATATACCAGCTCTTCACCTACGGGATTTAATTCAAAAATCGGAAAATCCTTCTTGATCAAATCGGCATCAAGATAGCCTTGTTTGGTGTTCAATTCAACCATTTATCATAGCCCTGTTTATCAATAATCTCAACTAAATCATTGCCTCCGGATTCTACAATCTTCCCGCCAATTAGAACATGCACTTTAGTAGGTTCTAAAAACTTTAAAAGTCTTTGATAATGAGTAATAACCAAAATTGCCATATCATTGTGTATCTGCTTCACTTTGTTAACACCGTTTGCTACAATTTTTAATGCATCGATATCTAAACCGGTATCCGTTTCATCTAATATAGCCAATTCGGGTTCAAGTAATGCCATTTGCAACACTTCGTTTCTTTTCCGTTCGCCGCCGGAAAAGCCTTCGTTCAATGAACGTTTGGCAAATTCTTCCGGCATTTCCAATTTGTCCAACCAATCTGCCAATTCAAGCCTCGCTTCCAATACCGACAAATCAAAGCCTTTTCTAGCCGACATTGCCTGTCTCAAAAATTGATGAACCGGTACACCGGGGATGGCTTCAGGATGTTGAAAAGCTAGAAACATACCAGCTTTTGCCCTTTGGTCAGTAGACCAGTGCAAAATGTCCTCACCTTTGAATAAAATTGTCCCGCTGTCAACTGTATAGCTAGGGTTTGCCATAAGAACATTGGCCAAGGTCGATTTGCCGGAACCATTGGGACCCATTATAACGTGAGTCTCGCCCGGCTTAATAGTAAGATTTATTCCCTTTAATATTTCGCTTGAATCAGCTGCGGCATAAAGATCTTTAATATCAAGTATGTTGGTTAGTATGTGGGTTTCATTAGACACATATTTAAGTTTATTACCACGAAACCGACAGCTTGCCAATATTCGAGATTACTTATTATAAATCAAAGCTTTTTTATTGACAAGACAGCAAGAGTCGACTAGTGACTACCAGCCTCTTTGAATCCATTCGTCCAAATGCGGCTTTTCGTTTCCAATAGTAGTTTGTGCTCCGTGTCCAGGCAAAACGATGGTGTCGTCAGCTAAATCCCTAAATATCTTGGTTTCTATTGAATTTATAATTGTAACAAAATTTGACCCCGGAAGCTTTGTGTTCCCTGGGCCACCCGGGAATAAAGTATCACCGCTAAAAATAATAGGTTCGTCATTAAGCTTAAAACACACGGAACCCGGGGTATGACCCGGTGTATGCAATGCCACAAGTCTGAGATCACCTACCAAAATGTCTTGAGCATCGTCCAAGAGCTCGTCGTATGTCGGCAGCATATACGTGTCTGCCTTATTTATATATACGGATAAACCGGCTTGGCGCAACTCGGGAACAGCTTGGATATGATCAAAGTGACCGTGTGTTTCTAAAACATTCTGAACCGAATATTTTTTACAAATTTGAAGTAGCAGTTCGTGTTCATCAGCTGCGTCTATTAGTATCCCCTCGCCTGTTGATTTACAGTAAATCGTATAAACGTTGTTTAGAAACGGTCCTACTACTACATTATAGATTGCTGCAGCCTGGCTTTCATACACCAAGGCTAGATTATTTAAACTACTATCGGACATGACCTTCAAAATAAAGACAAATGCAATTTGCTTTACTAAAAAGTATAGCTAGGTTCAAATATTATCAAAACAAACTTGATTTAGGAACATTGACTTGATGTCCGAGTCTTAATTGCGGACGAAGAATTGCTACCGAAACCCATAGCACCGAAAGAAGATCCGCTGGGTAGTTGACTGCTAGTCTTAGGTACAAATTCGTTAAATGATTTTCCGTAGTTCGTAAAAATCATTGAATAATTTAAATCAAAACTTGTCGATCCACCCTTTGTGTTCAGCCCATTATTTTGATTGTAGACTAACCCGATAGTCAGAGAATATAGTTGATTCTGCGAATTAATCAAAATTGTAACCGGCACTGAAAATTTATTACCCAAACAACCGTTAGTGGCTGACCCACCAACTTTCGGGTAAAGTGACATTAACTTATTCGAACTGAGAACGACCTTGTACTTGGAATAAGACTGGCCGTTTTCATTCACCGACCCTTCTTTGGTTACCGAACCTGCCGATTCAAGTAATTTTAATAGCATCGTAGGATTCTCCAATTCTACTTGCATTACATTAGAATTTGTCATCCACGAAGTACTGTTGAATTTAAACGAATACCATTGATTGACGTTACCCATTCGCTTCATCATAAACGGTTCCTGGAAATAAGCCGTGCCATCTGCCACTATTATTTTCTCGGAAAGCGCTCCTAACTGACTTCCCGAATTCGCATTCGCTATGGCAGATCCGTATGATGGTGTAACGTTAAGATTCAATCTAAAGTATTTGTTTGTATAATCCATATTTCCGCCACCAGTCATTGCTATATTAATTCTGCCACCCTTAACACCTAAAGAAGATAGCACCCCCATGGTTACCTGCACATTTCCGTTTATAGCTATAGCAACCGTCTTATCTTGAATCAATTGAGCAGAAGCAAGCTGAACTCTACCAATAGCGCTAATTGGTTTAGAACTGCGAGCAACGCCAGAAGACGAACTCGAGCAGGCGGCAAGTAATACGCTCATTATCGTCAAAACCAAGGTTAAAAGCTTTGACGAACTTATCTTTAAACCTTTGGGGCTATCGCCACAAAGGTTATTGGTCTTCGCTTGATCAATTTTCCTCTTGCCAATTCCGTAATTACCATATGAGAAACCACCCTTGGCTGACCCGAC
Organism: Acidimicrobiales bacterium; assembly: GCA_027371755.1. Classification (GTDB taxonomy): domain Bacteria; phylum Actinomycetota; class Acidimicrobiia; order Acidimicrobiales; family JABEUL01; genus JAJZNL01. The sequence continues at coordinate 26,906 of DAHXLF010000006.1, read as the reverse complement.
TTCTGTCTTAAAGCATTCGGTTTGTAATATTTTGTTCATTTAAAGCCTCTTGGGATTTCTAAGTTAATTACCTTAGCTATTAATTTTACTATATAAAGTAGCAAAAAGCACAATTTGCTAAGGGACTGCTTTACGAAGACTACGTGCCTGACACTGCGTTATTGACAACATGCAACAATTCTAGAATTTAACGACGGCGTGCTAACGACTATAAATCATGACACTTAATCCTTTTAAATTCATAAGTATGAAAATTACTTTTCAAAACTATTTGGGCAGCTCTTCGTGTTTCTTATTTGATTTTCATTTTTACTTTTATGAAATACAGCGAAGTTGCCCTACTATAAAACAGAAACTCAAAAACAAAAAAAGCAAATTTGATTGGCTATTAATTTGGCTGATCCATTTCTATTGGCTTAATACCTTTAATTTAAAGTACAATATATCCACACTAAAAACGGAACAGAATCACATGGCAATAATCCGGCTAAAATTACATCGTTCTTGCCTGGCCATCGATCTAAGTAAGTCAGCTCGCCCGTAACGAGCCTTTACCGTCTGCAGACATACGTCCATTGCAATTTCGATATCATCTTCACTCAGTAAATTGTATGTATCTAAGGACTCACTGGACGCCATCATGTCATCAAAATGAACTACCAAATCTGCAATTCTAGTTTTCAGAAAATCCTTTAACTTGGCAGCACCGTTTCTTACAGCAACCAATGGAATTAGATCATTCAACATACCAATGTTTAAATATTCTTTGAGTCTTTCATTCGTCATCGCAACCGACTTATAAACTTGATCCAGTCCGTCTTCGGCTTTATACTCAGCCTCTTTAAGCATGACTGTAGAGATTCCATCCTCAAATCCCTCAGGGTCTCTCAGCACATCGTTGACAAAATAATATTCAAACGTTACTTCAACGGCGCCGTCTGGAGCCCTCTTTTGTACTGATGATTCGATTCTCAAAAGGACACATGCCATGTGACAAACAAGCGTGCCTATATTATAACTGGGCAATACGGAATACTTGTTCCAGTCAGCAGAAACTTTTTCATCTTTGAGCACGGATTCGACAAGTTCGCAAACGTGAAAAAAAGAGCTTAAAACTTTTTCATTTTCGCTGTTTGAATACATTATTTAAAGTTAGCCCATCTATAGAATATTTGCACCGATCAACTGTAATTTTTAATCAACCCTTAAACTTTTATAAAACATTTGTACAAAAAATATATCGGCATATTGTTTTAATAATATAACAAGAGTAAAGTTTTAATTATGAGCAAAATACAAATACATTTTTTTAGTTTGCTCTGCAAAAATCTAATATTTACGTAAAAGTTTAGATTTCGGGAGATTAAAGTCGTAGCAAGTAATTTTGCAGGAATTAGGGCAAGCAATTATGTCAAAATAAGCTACAAAATAAAAGTCATGGCTGTTTGTCATAACTTAATGGCGTAGTGGCTTTCTGCAAAGTGGCTTTCTGCAAAGTGGCTTTCTGCAAAGATAATAATTAACAATCAGTGATGATAAATTATTACTGATGGTCAATGGTTAAATAGCCATCGATTTGTAATATCAATCAATTATTTTGCAGAGTTAGAGATGCTAAAACCAAACTTGGTTCGAACAGCATTCAGGGTTATGATTATTCAGGGTTATGATTATTTAAGGTTATGATTTTCGAATTGATGCGAACCTTAAGTCAAAACGATAATTTAAATAAAATATATTTTATTCGATTTTTGTAAGTTTTGATCAATGAATCGTATACGATTTATTGTAAGGGAAATTAGGCAATTAACTCTTTAGGTACTCTAGATGCAATAAGTTTTACAATTAATGTAAACACTTTCAAAATATAGTATTCAGTATGCCTCCACCATTGAAATAAGTGGATGAGCTGATTTGAGTTGTCGCTTTCGTTATCCCGCCTTAGCCTAAAATTATTGAACGATGGATACTAAGCAATTGCGCCTTGGATATTATGATTCGCAGATAAGTCCGGAACAGATTAGAACCGGATTACTGCTGGCCAACTTTGCCACCAGCGCGCTCATAATTCGGATGCTGCTACTAGCGACGCCAGGGATACCATCCATCAATTGGCTCAGAGTCGCTCAGGGCGGTTTGTTGGTAATTGTTGTCGGTGCGGTAATTACTTTTAGGTACATACTGCAATATAAAAAACATTTAAACAGTTTTGGTGCTACTGAAGCGATATTTCTATTAATAGCCGTAGTAATCGCGATCGGATTTTTTAACGTTGGGCTTGACAATAAAGATGGGATAGATAACTATTCTTACTTCTTGGTAGTTTCGCTTGTCGGAATTATCGGCAATTATCCCATGAGATTGCTAATTTGGGTAGCATCCGTTACAAGCTACGTCACATCTAACTGGGTAATATCGACTCAACACTCAGGGAGCTTTTGGGCCGGCAGTATATATTTTGCCACTACCCTACTCATTGTTACGCTAATGATTGGCGCAATAATGTCCACTTTGGCGGGCAGGAACAGATTGAGGATAACAATTAATTCAATGGTCGCGCATTGCTGTAAATTTAGTTCAATGGAACAGGCATATGCGGAGGCAGTGAAGTTAATTCCATTTGCAGTTCCCTCAATGGCCGTAGTTGCCTTTGTGAGAAAAATCCCCGATTCAAATCGTAATATTTTAGGCTTTTGGACACAAGAAAATATAGTTCCTCAAGATATATTACAAGATGACGAACTTCAAGAACTTTTGGTTAGTTCGTCAATAACCACAAATGCAAAATACTTAATTATGCCGGCAGGATTCACGGAAATCGGAGAAATCTTCTTGGTCGTGCGCAGAAAAAAAGCTATGGGGTATTCTTCACGATATCCCGATGAGGTGGCATATTTTATCGGCGGAGGGTTACTTAGAATTAATTCTGAAGTAGCCAATTTAAGCAGACTTACAAAGGAAAGTCTAACTGATTCATTAACGGGACTAGCAAACAGAAGAGCACTAGAATTGCGGCTGGATTCTGAAACCAGCCACTCTCACAGATCAAATTCACCCTTAGTTATCGTTATGTTAGATTTGGATAATTTTAAAACGATTAACGACACATACGGACATCAGATGGGCGATGAAATACTAAGAAGACTGGCGGTTCTAATGACCGCACGAATCAGACGGCAAGATATGTCGGCCCGATACGGAGGCGAGGAATTTTTACTCATATTGCCGGATACCGACGTTAACGGTGCCGTTAATTTGATTGAAGAATTGATGCGCGAATTCAAAGCAATAACTGACTCGATCAATTTAAGTAAATCCTTGTCGGTTACTTTCTCAAGTGGAATAGCTTTATTTGAACCCGGAGAATCCGTAGATTCTTTTGTTTACAGAAGTGACCAAGCTTTATATAAGGCTAAAAGAATCGGCAAAAACAGATATGTCATTGCCGAACAGCAATCGATAGTTCAAAATTAAATTTTTTTTAAAAACATTGTTTTAGGTAATCTTGCTTAACAAAATTACCGGGAAATCTTTTCGGGGATCAAATTTTTAGGATTTCAACCAACAATCACCGTCACAAAAATAATGATTTACTCTTTGGATTATTTAGATTCTTAAAAAACGATTTTTGAGATTTATAAATATTTTTAAATTCCGAATACATCAAGTCATACATTTTTCTATTTTTAGAATCCGGTGTAAACTTTTCTTTCACTTTTACATTCTTTTTAATTTCGTCTTTGGTTATTTTGGAAAGATTAAAGCTGGCAAACAATGCCGCGCCTTTGACATTGGCATACAGAGGTTGGTCTATTTGCCAAATTTCGGTATTCATGATATCCGCATGTATTTGACACCACTGAGATGACACCGCGCCTCCACCTATTAGTCTTATGACCCCGGTTGGCCTTTTAACAAAATGTTCCACAGCATCCTGCATCCATTTAGCATTAAATGCCACACCTTCAAAAACCGCTCTTAGCATGTCTGATTTTGTAGATTCAAGAGAAACGTTTAAGAATGAACCTCTTAAATTTCTATCTTCTATGGGACACCTCTCCCCTCCAAGCCATGGAGTAAACATCATTCCATTTGCACCGGGACTAACCTTAGAGACAATTTCATCCAATTGCCCATAATTTATATCGCCGTCGCTGGATGTCGAATATAATGCGTCTTTAATCCACTGTAAACATATCCCGGCCGTATCGTGATTATTCACTAGCATGTACTTATTTTTCATCGGTCCCGGTACGGTTGCGATTTGGCGAAATGGGTCTGTCTTCTTCTTGTCAACATGGCAGGACAACCACGAAGTGGTGGAAATTGCCATATGAAACTCATAATTATCCAACCCGCCCGATCCCATGCATCCCGACAGCAAATCGGGCGTACCTGAAATTACGGGTGTTCCCGCCTTAATTCCGATCTCCGACTCTACCGATTTTGTCACGGTTCCGCTAACGGCTCCAATGGGGATCAACTCCGGTAACTTAGCAAAATCTCTGCAAGTAATATCAACTAAATCTTTGGAATATTTTGCATTGGACAAATCCCTTATGTCCACTAGCCACGACGCTATCATCGAAGCGGCGGTTGCTTTTGCCTCTCCTGTAAAACACTGAGATATAAAATCTACTGGCTCTAAAAATTTGTCTACCTTTTCAAAAAGTTCCGGATACTCGTTTTTAATGAGTAGATATTGACCGAGAGGATCATTTCCTACGATTGAAGGAATTCCCGCGGTTTTTGTCACAAACTTATAAACCTTATCCAAGCCAAATCCTTCGAACTCAAGGGGCTTCACTCCACCCAGGACTTTCCGTGAATACTTACCTCCCCTGGAATCCATCCATAGAATGCAATCCGTGACCGGCTTCCCCTGTTTATCGATTCCGACCGTCGAAGCCCACTGCCCGGTAGTTGATATGGCCACGATGCTTTGCGGAGATACGCCGGATTCTTTAAATAATTTAACGGATGATTCTTTAATCGCGTTCCACCAGGAATTAGGATCTTGGATAGCCCCGCCTTCGGGTAAAAGAGTCGTAGGTATCTCTGTCAGCTCAGAAGCCACTACCTCACCAAATGTAGTTACAATTGCAGTTTTGGGGCCGCCTGTTCCCAAGTCAATGGCCAAAATATATTCCACGCTCGACATGATTTTAATATTCCTACCTTTAAAAATATCTAAATAACCGCTAAATTAAACTTTTTTGCAAACGGCTATAACGCAAATTTCCACTATCTACCGTTAATTTAACATTACTCATATTACTATTGTTTTCTCGTTTACTTAATTTAACTTGAGATGTTAAATAATTTCCTAACTTCAATTCCGAAGTGCAACAGTAGTAATGTCACTCGTTATCAAATTACATTCAATTCAAATTACCAATGCAAACCTACGTCGCATCGACTAAATTCACTCTTAACTTAAAGTAACTTATGCCCTAAAATCGAACTTTATTCTGCCTACCACCTTAAAACATTATTTTATCGAACAATTTCTACTTACGACTACTGCCTATAAAACATGCAGCAGTACAAATTATTAATATTTATTTGAATTATTTACGTACAAAATACTCGATTGCTGTTCCAATAAAGACAAAACTTCAGCTTTGGTTCGTCAACGTTTGGCTCATTCAGGCGATGAATTACTGCCTTTTAGAGTTTCAATAAAATCTTCAGCTGCCTTTAGGGCAGTTCCTCTGTCGAATCCACCTTTATGGGAAATCGATTGTGTCGCATATCTGTTAGCAATTTCAACTGAATCAATAAAATCAATTTCGTGTGATACTGCCGCAAGCAGCACACCCGTATGAATATCTCCTGCTCCGACGGTATCTTTTGCATCAATCCCCGACGAAGTCTTAATGCGAACTGCAGAACTACCGTTCTGACAAATACAGCATCCCGCAGAACCCATTCTTACTATCGCGATACCGGTATCAGACAACAAACGTGATATCAATTCGGTGCTTTGTATAACATCAGAGACATCGGTCAGCAGCTTTGCTTCTGCTTCGTTTAGGGTGAAAATATCCGTAGTTTTTAAGAATTCATATATTTCACCGTCAATCTCTTTTGGTAGCAACGGACCGGAATCAACCACCGTTAAAACCTTAAGGTTAAGCGACCTAATAAAATTCATAATAGTCGAACCGGTTTTTGGATAGAGCAAGTCATAACCAGAAATATAGACGGCATCTCCGTCATGAAATTCAATCTGTTTCAGATCTTCAACTGTAAGTTTGGATTCAGTCCCAGGATAGGTCACAAAAGTATTTACTTTTGAATCATCAACTATTCCGACAGTAAAACCGGAATCATTATCTTTGTCAAATCCCAGCGGTATGGCAATTTCATACAATTCCAAATCACGGGCTATTTGCCTTCCGAAGAATCCCGAACCGACTTTTCCTCCAAGGACGCATGACAAGCCCATTTGCTTGGCCGCAGCTAGCACATTGAACCCTCCGCCGGTTGAAATATGATTATCTTTGGCCATCTGATCTGAACCGTAAACAACAAACCGATCCACGTACATCAATATATCCACAATTACTGAACCAATTAATACCAATCTCTTAGGGGTAACTGGAACCTGTATTTTATCGATTTCGGATAAATCAGAATCTGGTTTGCCTTTGCAACTGAGATCAGTTCGGCTTGAAGCTAATTTTTTATCGCTTTGATTGTGAGACTTTAACTCTTTTTTCTTATTAAATCCGTCCAAGCTGAGGTAAATTACCGAAGATACTAAAAAACCCAAATAAAGTCCGAAGTTTCCCTGCGCCAAAAAACCTTTTGCCAAAAATCCACTATAGAACGGGCATACGGTGGTTGACAATGCAACCAAGACACCAATAACCCAAGCGACAATGCCTAAGAAGTTATAGTTTGTCTTTGAAGTGCCATAGCCTGAAATTGAGTTCAAGTCGCCCGATACGAAAATATCTGCATTCTTATCACGTCGGGCCGTAATTTCAATCTTCTTAACCATATAAAGATCCGCGATGGCGATTCCGGCAAAAGGCATCAAACCGTCGGCTAGTAATAATAAAAAGTTTTCAAATGTGGTTATATCATTAGTCAACCCAAAAAGCATAATGTTGCAAGCGACAAACACTACGCCCAAGTCAATGAATACGGTACGAGATCGTTTAATTTTGACGCCCATTGTCAATAGGTTAAGCCCTGAAGAATAACTCGCCAAATCAGTTTCCAATAGCATTCCACCGGCTCCTGCAATAAGTAAAAGATCAACCATTATTTTCGGCGCTCCAGACAAAATAGAGGTTACGGGATTAATTGAATTAGCCAGTGAGCCATGAAATCCCTGTAAAAAATACCCGGCCATAATTAAGACTATGCACGGAACCGAGGCGCTTAAGACGATTACTGAAGTCAACTTATACCCATTTGTATTTTTTGGGAGATAGCGACTAAAATCACCGGCTATATTAATCCAGCTGATGCCCGTTGACGCTGCCACAATCCCGAATACTACCACCAACATCTCAAATGAAGCCGAAGTGGAAGCTCCGCTAAACGTACGGTTCACACCATTAGCTAATCTAACATTTGAAAAAAACAGATAACCTATTGAGATCAAAGTCAGCGCTCCGAAAATGATCGAAAAAACCTTTTGTACCCGTGCAATTAATTGAAAACCATAAAACGCCAACAACAATGAAATACCGATCGCCACCAACAGGCAGATTTCGTTTACCGCTGAAGTTTCATTGATACGAAATACGCTTTTAATAAATGCTCCCATACACCAGGTGACGATCAGAGTAGAAATGACCTCCCAGCCCAAAATCGAAATCCAACTAATTAGCGCCGTAATAAAGTTACCCTTCATTCCAAAAAACTTTCGACTTACGGTCAGGGTAGGAAGACCTGACTTTGCCGCAATTGCCGATATTGCACCTACAATTAAAAATGAAAACGTGCAAGCTAGTACGCTTACCACAATCGCCTGCGAGATTGTCAAGTCGCTGATACGTTCAATCGCTCCCAAAATAAGCGAGAACATACCTATATTTGCCCCAAACCATATCCACCCAACAGAACCGATACTTGACTGCTTTTCGTGGCTTTGGATCTGTTCTATTCCTATTAGTTCTTTTTTCATCTCGCTTCATACCTCTTCTTATGTACCCAAAGTAGTTAATTTTAAGCTTTTAAAACATTTCTTAAAAACTTTTAGATTCCATCTTATAACGTAGTGACTGACTTCGACATAAGTTACCGTCGGCCGAGTCGACCTGACAAACTGTACCACGGATTCTTTAACTTGCAATACCGACGAACAATACTAAAACTATGCCTAGTTGACATGCCCTAAGTACCTTTTCGGATGCGAACCAGTTTTGAGCTACATTTGAATCATGAATTTATTGCACAATACTTTAGATGGTATAAATACGGGTGATTCTTACTATGCCGAGTTGGCCCAAGTGAGACAAAATAACCTTACTAAACCAGCCGGCTCACTCGGAGAACTCGAAAACGTCGGGATAAAACTCGCCAAAATTCAAGGTTCGTGTCCTCCAAAGCCCATTTCAAATCCGGTTGTGGCAATTTTTGCCGGCGACCACGGAGTACTTAATGAATCGGTTTCACCATGGCCTCAGGAGGTTACAGCCGAAATGGTATACAACTTCCTAAACGGCACAGCGGCCGTTAACGTAATTGCCAATACGGTGGGAGCCGACGTGTATGTGATTGACGCTGGTGTCGCTTTAGACATAAACAACACAGATAATAATCCAAATTTTATCGTTAAAAAAATTGGTAATTCAACTAAAAATATTGTTCAAGAAAATGCGATGGATTACGATTCGGCGGTAGTCTGCCTTGAAGAAGGGATACGAGTTGCGAATACTCTAATTGACAGAGGCTACGACCTTTTGGCTACCGGAGACATGGGAATAGGCAACACAACTCCGTCGGCGGCAATAATCGCGTGCATTACCGATACAAACCCTCACGACGCCACTGGAAGAGGAACCGGAATCGATGACCAAATGCTGACTAAAAAAATTGAAGTCATACAATCCGCAATTACAAGAGCAAAATCAAATAACGATCTTAGTGACCCGATTAACGTGTTAAGCGCGCTCGGCGGATTCGAAATAGGACAAATTGCGGGATTTATCCTTGGTGCGGCGAACAGGAAGACACCCGTTATTCTCGATGGTGTTATCTCATTGGCTGGTGCACTGATTGCCTTCGAACTGTGCAATACCATCAGCGAATATTCGTTTGCGGGACACCTGTCCGTAGAACCTGGAGCCGCTATCGCCCTCAAAAGACTTAATCTATCTCCTTTGGTCAATTTAAACTTGAGATTGGGAGAAGGTACGGGTGCAGCATTATCGATACCAATTATCAAAGCTGCAGCCAATATATTGAATGACATGGCGACATTTGAATCGGCAAATATTTCAAATAAGGACTGATCAAACTCTAAATCAATTTACTGGGATAATTGAACTAAATTTATTTGGACAACATCTTTGATCATCAATTTTTTTAGGTACCGTCGCTCACAAAGTACGGTAAAGGTGAGGTCAACGACAATTAAGAAGTCAACTTTGGGTAGATTAAGTCATTTAGTTGGATAAAGTCATAAACCATAAGTAGGATGATGCCAATCTGTAATATCCCTACAAAACCCATTATTTGAAGTGCTTAAACCTTACAAACATAGGCATGTATTTTTAGTAGTGTTTAATTATGACCCGAGTTGATTCAATCGTTCTTTTAAACACAGGAGAAGGTAAAGGCAAATCCTCCGCAGCCTTCGGTATTATGGTAAGAAGCTGGGCTAGAGGCTGGGATGTCGCCGTAATACAATTTGTAAAAGGAGGAAAGTGGAAAATCGGAGAAAGAAAACTAGCCGATCAGATTGGAATTGAGTGGCATTCCCTGGGTGACGGATTCACCTGGGAATCGAAAGACTTAGACGAAACTGCAGCAAAAGGCAGGCACGCATTTGAGCAGGCAAAGGCCAAATTGGCATCAGGAAACTACGAAATGGTAATTTTAGATGAAATTACCTACATCGTTAAATATGGTTGGGTTCCCATAGATGAAGTTGTATCAGCGGTAAAAGGCAGAGCACCAAAAACCAATGTAGTCATGACGGGTCGTTATGCCCCGCAGGAATTAATTGACATTGCAGACACCGTAACCGAGATGAAAAAGATAAAGCATGTTTACGACACAGGCGTAAAAGCTAAAAAAGGTATCGAGTACTAAAATGACAACCTTAGACATGTATTTCGGCTCCAATTAAAATTACCCATTAAGATACCGTGATTTCAAATTTAACCAACATCCCAAAAAGAGTAATTATTGCCGCAACTGCCTCCAATTCTGGAAAGACCGTCATTTCTGCTGCGATTATGGCAAAACTTGCGAAAATGGGCTATAAGGTTTCTGCAGCAAAAGTCGGACCAGACTTTATAGATCCGATGTTCCACAAATTTGCCATCGGCAGAGATTCGATAAATCTTGATATATTTTTGTCCGGGGAAGCAAACGTAAACGCTCTTTTAGCGGAAAATTCTACTGGAAGCGACATTACGGTCATAGAAGGGGTATTAGGCCTATTTGACGGTGCGTCAATTGACGAAAAACTTGGATATGACTATAGAGAACGAAACTTAAATAGTTTTTTACCGTTTGGTTCGACGGCTCACGTTGCTTTGGTCACCAAAAGCCCTGTTGTATTGGTTGTCGACGCCAAGTCGTCTGTAGGCTCATGCGTAGCAACAGTTTACGGATTTAGCAAAATCAACAAGACTTTACAAATCAAAGGTATTATTTTTAATAACATCTCCAGTAAGGCTCATTTAAATGGGCTACTCGATGCCTTTAAGTCACTAGATATCCCTATCGTAGGCCATATATATAGAGATGATCGACTCTCCTTAAAATCCAGGCACCTGGGGTTAATCCCAGTTGACGAATATGATACCGCTACTTTAAATCGACTCAAAGGTATTGCCGACAAGATCACAGAAAACATAGACATAAGAAAACTTGTTGAAATTTCAAAAAGTGCGCCGAAATTACAATCTGCCACAAAGTTGGTTCAACCGATTGCCCAAAACATTAATATCGCAGTGGCAAAGAGCAAAGGGTTTAATTTTTATTACGGAATAAATTTGAAACGATTAGAACAATTGGGCGCCCAACTAACATTTTTTGACCCCCTAAAAGACAAGTCGATACCGAAAGATATCCACGGTCTTTATATCGGTGGCGGCTATCCCGAAATATTCGCAGAAGAAATCTCGGCGAACGCAAAGCTGCTGACAAATATTAAAAGTGCAGCTGTAAACAATCTTCCTATTTTTGCCGAATGCGGCGGACTGCTGCTTTTATCAACATCACTCAATGACAGATCTATGGCCGATGTTTTCCCCACAACTATAAATCTCACAGATAAGCTAACTCTTGGGTACGTAAGTGCGACATTTCTAAGCGAAACCTGCATTTCGAATAAAGGTGATATTGTAAAAGGGCACGAATATCACTACACCCAAAGCAAACCAATCGGCAAAGTGGCGAAATTTTCATCCCGAAACGGAGTTAAAAATTCCGGATTTAAATTCAAAAATTCCTTTGGATCGTATCTTCACCTTCATTTAGGCTCCGACATTACGCCGGGCGAACATTTTATTAAAAAGGCTTCACTGTTTAAAAATTCCTACCGCGAAAGCATATCTGTTTAAAAAATCAAATGCTGGAATCAACAATGAAGTGCAATATGGCTTACCCATTAACTATAGAGTAGGCCAACGCCGCTATAGACTTCGTAAGCACTTCTATAGAATCATGCCTAATCTGTAGTTATACAGAAGTAGGATTACCAGCTGAACTATAGATTTAAATGGCTTCATCCGCTCATTAATCGAGCATTGGACTACATTCATCACAAAGGAGCATTGGATCAGGCTCTTTGCTCAAATTTTATGCTTCCGATCCTATCCGTCATCTTGAAGCCTGGAGATACCAGAATGAAATCTAGTTATCAAGACAAAAATCTCTATTCGAAGGCAAATGGGAAGAACCACAACTTCATCTACGTCGGCACGATGGGATTCGTTTCTAAGTACTTTGTAAGGTCGTCCTCTGGAACAAGAAGTTTCTCAGCATGTTCTTGTGATATCGACCGTGACTTTCAATCCACCATTACGACAGACACACCTTGTACACAACCTCCTTTACGGACTGGATAATTGCGAGATCTAGACGGATTTTGCACCTAGACTGGCAACAGATTGGAACCTAAATCTATTTTGTTCTTACGGTGACGAGCCAACCTAATGACATCTTGTAAACTATCGAGGTGACTAACTTTGATATCAATTCGGACTCTCCTCTCCTTCAATTCGCAGGAAAACGATCTAGGGCAAAATTCTCCTTTAAACATGAACAATCCAGTGAGGTCACATTTCAAGATGAACTGCTAGCAGGAGTCGCAGAAGTCGACCTAACTCCACCTCCCGGGATGCCAAAAGCTGGGTACTCTTCAAATGCTCACAACGGAAACGGTTTTCGGACCAGGCTCAGAGCTAGGATCTTTTACCTTCGTAAAGGGCAGGTATCGCTTGCTATCGTTCAATGTGATTTGTTGGGAGGTTCAGCTGTTATCCAGCATTTAGTTGCAAAAGGGGTAGAAGGGAATACTGATGTTAAGCTCGGCGGAATTATGATCGGCGGCACCCATACCCACGCTGCCCCCGGCCAGTTCTTAGGAACAGATTTTTACAACCGATTCGCTTCTAATCGTTCGGGATTTGATGCCAGGTGGACCCAGTTCATAGCAACCGAAATTACCAATGGGATCGTAGATGCCTACCAAAATCGCAAGAGAGCAAAGATCGCTATCGGATCCAAGGAGGTGTGGGGCTTAACTAGAAATCGATCTCTACATCCGCACGTTCAAAATGAGACCGTCGAGGATAAAAGGCTGGATCCTCAGATGAAGTTTCATGCCATAAACCCTTCTTTGGAACTTATCAGAATAGATGAAATTGATGGTAAGTCAACTAAACCGATGGGTGCTGCAATCATATTTTCCGTTCACGGTACTGGCATACCTGTGAAAGACCATCTTTATCACAGCGATGTTTGGGCCTATATCTGTGGAGAAGTAAAAGTCAGATCCAGGAAAGAGCTAGGTAGCGAATTAATAGTTGGTGCAATGGAAGGATCCCATGCCGATGTAGCGCCCGCAATTATTGCCGGCCAAGCTGGCTTTTTAGAGGCCAAAAGAGTGGGAAGGGGAATTGGAGAGGCTGCATATGAACTCTACAAAGAGCTAGAAGGAGATCTAAGCAGTGATGTAAAACTTGGTGTGGCCTTCAAAGAACTCAATCTGGACAAAGTGCGCACAATTGATGGAGTCACGATTCCTGATAGACCCGCAGTCGGAGCAGCTCTTGTAGCTGGCGCAAAGGAAAACACAACGCCTGTGATCAATTTAATCCCACCATTTAAGGCCGGGTTCCCAAAACCTCACAGAGCCGGTGATCCCCAAGGTGAAAAATGGGTCATTGGATCGAGATTTCTTCAACCGATTATGCTGTCAAAGAACTCTTTTCCCCGGATACTTCCCATCCAAATAATCAGAATCGGCAGTTACGCAATTGTCGGCATGCCCTTTGAGATCACAGTTGAAAGCGGTCAAAGAATTGCAAAAAAGGCACTCGAACCGCTTAGAGGTATTGGGGTTACGAAATCACTTGTCTCCTCAGTTGCAAATGAATACTCGGGTTATATTGCAACGAAAGAGGAGTATGGTATACAGTATTACGAAGGCGGTCACACGCTTTACGGTCCCAACTCTCAAGCGTTTCTTGCCAATGCGGTGTTTCATCTGTCCCAAGAATTGTCCAATGCGGCATCTGGTGTTGTCTATGAAGGTGAAAGCGTTAGGTCATTTGCGTTAAACTCAAAAGAGTTCATGTCGGCTATTATGAGCTCCAATACCGAAAGAGACTCGCTCTCAAAAGTAGTTTTTCATGACCCCAAGGTCAATGTTGAAAGGTATTACGAGTTCCATTACCAAGACGCTCATCCTGACGCAATCCATTGGAACAAGCCCATAGTGTCAGTCCAGTACAGTGATACCGGCCAAACTTGGCATCTTGCAGCTCGTAATGGCTACATTGCAGATGACCAAGATGTAGATTTGGAGATTGTTCATATGGGTCAAAGCGATAGCGGACATCACTACCGAGTGAGATGGTATGAACCGCATTTCAAGAGAGGCTACAAGCACAGATTTCTCTTTCACCAAAACGGCGATCGACCACAATGGCACAGCGAGCCGTTTGATTGATTTATTTTGAAATTATAACGCCTACTAAATGCCCATCAATTTCGGATCATACGCAATAAATACGTCTAGCCATACAACTTAGGAACACGCAATAAGAATCCCATCAATTCCACTACTTACCGATTTCAACATTTTATATTTGTTTTAAAATTAATTAATGACAATTTCAGGCAACGAAAATATCGACTCAAACAATTTAACGATTCTAGGCACTCTATACGGAGTCGGAGTTGGACCCGGCGACCCGCAGCTGATTACCCTGAAAGCGCTGGACATATTAAAGAGCGTTGACTACGTATTTGCTCCTGCCGTAGATATTGATACTCCTGGTCGCGCCGAAACTATCGTAAAGTTGGCCGACAACACCATCAATATCCATCGATTAAAGATGTCACTCGACGATAACGCTCTCGAGTCCTACAGGCAAAACTCTTTACTGATTGCCGAACTTCTAAAAAATAATCTAGACGTCGCAATAGTTACTCTCGGCGATCCGAATCTTTATTCTTCTTTTACTTCGTATCAGATTTGCCTAAAAGAATTATTACCCGGATTAAAGATAATCTCAGTTCCAGGAATTATGGCGTTTCAAGACCTGGCAGCTCGTGCCAATACTATGTTGGCTGACAACGACGATAAGGTTTACCTGATATCTTGCGTTAGTGAAATAGATGCCGCAATTGAGTTACTTAAAGATACAAACACCACGCTTATAATATATAAAGGAGGTAAGTTTATATCTCAGATAAAAGAGGCATTAATTTCATCGGATCGAATTGAAAATGCCGTCATAGGAAATAAACTCGGTTTAGAAGATGGAAGCTTTATGAAACTGTCAGAATATGAAGACGAATCGGCCAGCTACTTAGCGACGGTAATCATACCATCAAAGATATCATGATTTCATTTGTGGGAGCCGGTCCCGGTGCAGAAGATTTAATTACCTTACGGGGACTAGAAAGGCTGAAGGCAGCCGATGTAGTCATTTGGGCATCCTCACTTGTTCCAATCTCAGTGCTCAACCACTGTGCCAAAGATCCCCAACTTTACGACTCATCGGGAATGACCCTAGAAGACGTCTTTAAGGTATACGACGATAAACAAGCATCTTCAAATATTGTTAGATTGCATTCGGGCGACCCAACAATCTACGGCGCAATTCAAGAACAAATACAGTATTGCAGAGAATCAAAATATGACTTCGAAGTAGTGCCCGGAGTAAGTTCGCTGGCGGCCACCGCTGCGGCAGTTGCGACGGAGTTAACCGTACCGAAGATCTCTCAAACTATAATTCAAACGAGGCTGGCCAACAGAACTCAAAACTCAATGCCACAATCAGAGCAGCTATCCAATTTGGCCGCCAGCGGATCTACGTGCGCAATATATCTCTCGGCCGCAAACCCCATAAAACTTCAAAAAGAACTTTTAGCCCCTCCGTCATTGTACACCAAATATACTCCAGCCGTAGTTGCTTCCAAGGTCAGCTGGCCGGACGAAAATATTTTATTGACCACAGTCGGCGAATTGGCAAAAACAATTAAAAGTACGGGACAGAATACCACTGTGCTTGTAATCGTTGGTGATGTTTTAAAAGGGGAAGAAATTGCCAGATCACATCTATATTCGCCTGATTTTGCCCATAAATTTAGGAAACGATCGAGTAAAAATTCAACTGTCGGAAGACCGACTGGGACTACGCCGGGAAAATTGGTTTAAATGAAGTATTTTTTCATTAGATGGTTCAACGGTCAAACATTTGACACCCTTACTTAAAATCAGGTTGATTATTTGAGATGCCAAAAACTTCAGGTAGCAATCCATACGAACCGGATCTTGCCGAAGAGGTATCGGCAAGACCATCAGGCCTAAGAACCGGATTTACAACCGGCACCGTAGCTGCCGCAGCCGCAAAAGCTGCAATTATACATTTAATGACCCAAAAGTTACCTGAATCAGTCCAGATTACGCTACCAAATGAATCAAAGTTCGATTTTACGGTATTAAAGCCAAAACACGATGTCTTAGAATCAGTCAAGGGATTAGTCACTACCGACAACTATGGTGCTGCAACCGTAATTAAAGATGCCGGCGACGATCCAGATTGTACCCACGGAGCTGAAATTACAGTTTTTGCTTTTGAAAAACGCATAAGCAAATCAGACAAACCTGAAATCGATATAGTTGCAGGTCCCGGAATCGGCACGGTTACCTTAAATGGCTTGGGAATTGACGTAGGTAAACCCTCAATTACGAAGATTCCTTTGAAGATGATAAGTGAAAGTATTCGACAAGTCAACACGACAAAATCTTTCGTATTAATAATTACGGTGCCCGGGGGAGTCGAAATGGCCGCAAAGACAACAAACGACCGCCTGGGTATTGTTGGTGGGATATCGATACTTGGAACGACGGGGATAGTAAAACCATTTTCAACGGCAGCCTACAGAGCCTCTGTCGTACAACAAATCAATGTTGCGCGAGTCCAAAGGCTAAACGAGGTTATTTTGGTAACGGGTTTTCGAACCGAACAGTTTGCTTTTAAAAAATGGCCGGAAGCCAACAAACTGTCAATAGTTGAAGTCGGAGACTTTACGGGAATTGCAATAAAAAGATCCACGAAGGTCGGTTTTAATAAAATTACATTCGTAGGCATGTGCGGCAAAATTGTCAAATTAGCTGACGGTATTATGATGACGCACTACAAACGTAGTAATGTCAACACGAATCTATTATTAGAGATAGCAATGCTCACCAACGCACCCGAACAGGTAAAGTCAGCAGCGACAGACACCAATACAGCCAGGCATTTTGCCGAGGTTTGTATGAATTTAAATTTTTACAAACCACTATTTTTATTATGCAAAATGGCAGCCGACAGTTGCCGGACTTACGCGGGGTCCGACATCGACGTTGCGGTTTATATGACAGATTTTGAAGGCGCAACTGAGATTGCAAACTCGCTGTAATTCAAAGCGTCAGTTAACTTTTTAAAATGGTTTATTTAAGTCAGCGTAGGTTTTTGGAACAAACCTGCTTTCATGTTCAAATAATCGTCGATTTGAACTTTTTCCCGAGGGAAACTTTAAGTGCAGATAAAGAATACCAGATTCTATGGTTGATTGTAGTATGCATGTGGTATATGATACATGTTATATTATGAAGTTATCAGAGTATGCAAAGAGGAATGGAATTCAATATAGGGCAGCCTGGAATCGCTTCAAGGCGGGCTCCTCGCTGTAAGTTTATTCCTAGATACTACTAGACATGTTTAGCGAAATTAGCTAATATATAAACATGTTGGTGAACATTAAAGTGGCAGCCAAGGAGTTAGGAGTCCGTCCTGAAACTTTGCGCAGATGGGAGAGTCAGGGAAAAATCGAGCCTCCCGAAGGTACTCCTGGAGGGAATCGGCGTTACGATCTTGCCAAACTGCGTCACTTAACTAAACATAAAGCACCATCAGAACGCCAGACCATTCTCTACCCAACGTCCAAAACTGTTAGTTCATGAAGACCTCTCCCACTTAAGAGGGAAAGCAAAATCAAAGAAGCTCTCACGTCTGTGTTCGACATGGATGAGATCAGAGCTTGAAGATCGTATAGTGGTGCATACGTACAGGGGATGTTCAGGGGATGTTCCCCCGTAAAAGCGGTTAATGCTGCCTACACCAGCCAAACATGTCCCAGCTTAGATTGTGGTTATGTCTACAAAGACAACCGCAATGGGGACACGTTTCACTGCCGTAATCCTCACTGGGATTGCAACTGGCAGGGTGATGTGGACCAGGTTGCCGCTATGAACTTAGCAAAAAGGATTGGTGATCCAAATATCACACTCTATACCAGTTACACTGAGGTAAAGAGAATCCTTGATGCTAGGTTCCAACGCCGATTGGAAAGTCGAACTGGAGGTACGGGTGTCCCCTCGGGGACCGCCAGTAATGGTGACCGAACTCACGCCGTTCATGGTAAGACTACCGCTCACGGCAGGACTCCAAGCAAACCACGCCAGATTAAACCGGCAGTGGGAGGCACACTCAGTGCCGATTCGCAGAGTCCGGTTCACAGGCTATGGACCGAGGAGACTCAACGGCTGGAGAGCGAAAAGAAAAGGATGCCTAGAAATGTCTAGGTTTTCTGGAGCGGCGTGCAATCACCCTTCAACTACTCGACAGGAGACATCGACAACGATGGAAGCTGCCGGTGGAAGGAGCGGTCCCTGGCGTTGCAGGCGCCCAGGGTCAATCGGTTCGTAGAACTGGTTGAGAGGCAGGATGAACTACCATATTTTTGCCTACTGTAGAATGGAATAGTAATTTAATCGACAGCAACCTTTTTGCATAAACAATGAACCCCTCCAACAGGCAAAAACCGGCTTTAAATCTAACGGTAATCGGCTTGATGAACAATACTGAAAATCGTTTCGATTCTAACCTGCAATCGATTATCAAAAATACCTCCCTAATTTTAACAAGTAAATACAATCTTTCAAAGCTGACAAATCAATTCGATTTTTCAGATAAGCAGGTTCATTACTTCGATCCCGACTATTTTAAAGCCTTGGAAGCTTTTTCAAAATTTGAATCGGATAAAATTATCTTTGCCTCAGGAGATCCCGGTTATTTTGGAGCCCTAAGATCGGTAAAGCATTATTTTTTTGACCACAACATCTCGTGCTATCCTGCTGATTCATCGGTAAGTTTGGCATTTTCGTTATTAGCTGAGCCGTGGGATGACGCTACGGTAATCTCAACTTTGGGGCGTCCGTTGTTTCCTGTTATGAATGCAGTCGCTCAGTCACCCAAATCGGCGGTTTTATGCACTAAGAATCTTCCGCCTAATGAACTCGCAGAACAGTTAGCCAAACAATGTGACTTCAAGCTACTGTCGAATCGACGATATTTTGTCATGTCAAATTTAGACAACGATCCCATTGTAACTAAATACACATTTAAGACCCTAATTGCATCCAAAGTCACTACTGACTCAATTCTGTTAATACTACCTAAATCTTCACCTTCAAACAAAAACGTTACGGATTCACAACTATTACCTAAACCTCAAATTGCAAGCAACCTGCCTTTAAAACAGATTGTTTTTGGCGAATCAATTGATGCGTACAAAGCCGTGAGATCAATGATCACCAAACCCGAAGTAAGGGCCATAGTATTGTCCAAATTGAACTTGGACAATGGTAAAAACTTGCTTGAGATTGGAGCAGGTAGCGGTTCAATATCCATAGAAGCAATTAAGCTTGCCCCTTTAATGAGGGTAATCTCTTTCGAAAGAGATTCTGTGGCCTATGCCAACTTAAGACAGAATATGAAAAACCACAATGTTGTTTTCGAAACTCACCTTGGGGATTTTTATGACTACAAAGAAAAGCTCCCAAAAGCCGACGCAATACTAATCGGTGGCGGAAAGCTGGAGAGGTTAAATAGGCTTTTCAAACACGCCAATCCTGGGGCAACCGTAGTCGGAGTATTTGCAAGTTTAGATAGGGCTCAAAAATTAGCTAAAATGTTAGGTAACCTGATTCAAGTTAATATTAACGCCGGGAAATTTTTTGCTGACGATACTTTGCACTTAACAGCCCACAACCCGGTTTTTATAGTATGGGGACAAAATAATCCAACATGAGTTTTCAGATATTTGCTAACGCCAAAGTCACGTCGTTTGTCTTTTCTAACAAAGGCAAGCTTTTGGCGACGAGACTTCCGTTTGAAATCGTAGAGCCCAAAGAAAAAAAGTATATTAAGTCAGAAATCGAAAAAGCTTTCCTTAAATATGACGCCATAATATTCTTTACCGCTGTACCTATCGCCGTTAGATTTGTTGCTCCCCTGCTGGAGGCGAAACACAACGATCCGGCAATTGTAGTCGTAGACGAAGACTCCAAATTTGCAGTGTCTTTAATTAGTTCACACAAAGAGATCGTCAACGCAAATTTGCTGTCGAGTTACGTTGCCGATCTGCTAAATTCCACGGATGTTATAACTAACTTAACTGACTTAAACGGGAAAATTTCCATTGATTTATTTCGCAACTTTAAAAGTGAAGGAAATATCGCCCAGGTATCACGGAAAATAGCGGACGGTGAGCCGATCTATTACGAACAAGACAGGCACGCGAGACTTCCTCTTAAAATATCCAAGTCCAGACAATTTACAAAGTTAACTCCATCGGTAAAAAACGCACCCGCTGCAGCCGACATTAAAATCACTTCCGACCCCCACTTCAATACGGACAATTCTGAAGCACAAGTCCTGTTGCGTGAAAAAAATCTAAATGTTGGTATAGGTTTGTCGACAAATGCAAATTTTAAACAACTGTTGGCTTTTGTGGAAAAAACTTTTCACAAATCAAACTTATCCCTGAAAGCCATATCTACATTAAACACAATTGATATTCGAAGGGACCATCCTGCGGTCGTTGAACTTTCCCACAAACTCGATGTACCTATAAACTACTACTCGTCGGAGCAATTAGCCAGCGTGTCTGTTCCCAATCCCTCAAAGGTAGTCAGCGACACCGTAGGTACGTCTTCGGTGGCAGAAGCTGCCGCACTGATAAATACACATCAAGATTCCAAGCTGGTCATAGACAAAGCCAAGACCGCTAATTTAACCTTAGCCGTAAGCCTATTGCAACCAACTAAGCAAATTAATTTAATCGGAATCGGACCCGGCGACATCGGGCTGTTGACTCCGAAAGCCATTGAGGCCATTAGGAGTTCAGATGCCATCATCGGATACTCTGCATATAACAGCTATATCTCCAGCTTGACCAATACAACACAACTTATAGAAGACTGGAGTATCGGTGAAGAGACCGAGAGGGTAGAATCTGCACTAAGTTACGCAAAAGAGGGCTACTGCGCTTCAATAATATGTTCCGGCGACTCGGGAATATATGCAATGGCTTCGTTATTTTTTGAAATTCTAGATCGTGCCCTAAAAAGCAGTAACGGTTCGGACGAGTATTCAAACTTAAGAATTGAAATCATACCTGGAATAACAGCCGCCTCCAGTGCCGCCAGTAAGTTGGGAGCTCCACTTGGAAACGATTTTGCGGTTATAAGTTTGTCGGATCTCCACACCTCCAAAAAAGCCATAAAGCAACGGATAGATGCTGCTTTAGCCAATGACTTTGCAATGGCGATCTATAACCCCAAAAGTAGCAACCGGATAGAACTCTTAAAATATTTAATTGACCAAATCAAAGAAATCCGCGGAGCAAATACCTTAGTTGGAATTGTAAAAAATGCCTATAGAAGCAATGAAGTTTGCCAATTGGTTCACGTTAAAGATTTTGACCTGGAATCTGTTGATATGAACACAACCTTGATAGTAGGCGCATCTAATGCCAAACCGGTAATGCAATATTTTTATACCCCTCGCGGGTACAGCCTTTAAATCAAAAAGTGCTCTTATTGAAAAAATTACTTAACTTTGAAGTCGGCAAATGCACCGGTTGCGGGTCGTGCATAACCACATGCCCCACGAAAGCCATTAAAGCCGATAAGATAAATTTAAAATTCGACTTTGATAAGTGTACGCTATGTTTGGATTGTTTGGAGATATGTCCCAAGGATGCAATATCGCTTTCGGAATCCGGTCGTTGCAGCTCAGTTTTGAAATCAGTTGATGCGGACAAATCAGCAAAAGATTGGATATTTAGTAAGATATGACCTTGCCTGAGTTCTATCACTGATTATAACCGTCGACAACCATCATCACAATGATTTAAAATTAAACCAAGCATATTTATTGCAATTAAAAATCTTTTCTACGCCCACCAATACAGTTAATTAACTACAGAAAAAACAGAGACCGTACATACAGTGAAGGCACATCCGATTGAAATCGAAAGCTACCGAATAATCAACAAGCTTTTAGAAAACGACGAACAATTTTCTAAATACGATTATAAAGAGCAGACTATTATCAAGCGTGTAATTCACGCTACGGGTAACTTAGATTTGACACACGATTTTGATTTTTCACCAAACGTCATAGAAAAAGCCATTGAATTACTTAATGACGGGTGCCCGATATTAACTGATGTTAAGATGACCTCCGTGGGCATAAATTATTCTCACAAATTCTGCTTCCTTGACGACGTAAATTTGAAGCAAAATTCAACAGAAAGCCCGACTAGGTCCGCATTGGGTATTAGACACGGACTATCTCGTTTTAAAGACAATTTGATAGTTGTGGTAGGTTGCGCACCAACAGCTATCGACGAACTTTTGGGTAACGAAGACTACGCCAATTCCAAAGATATCGCTACTATTGGAGTCCCCGTCGGCTTTGTCGGAGCTGTTGATCAAAAGCAAAAACTTAAAAACTCAACCAAAGCAACAATAACCAATCGTTCTATTCTAGGCGGTTCGGCAATGGCCGCAGCCATAACGAACGCATTAATCCGATTGGCTGCCACTTGAATTTAAAATCGAATTCGTTTTAGATTCATTAAGTCACGGTTCGGCATTAACCGTTTTCTTTTATTTTAAGATGAGTGAACCGTAACGAGTTTTGCTTAGACTACACATTGTCCATTTAAATTTACGATAACCTATAACTTATATAAATAGAATGATCGACAAGATAAGGCGCGACCCTATATTTAGGTATAGAACCCAGTCTGTAGGCATTAATTTTTTGCTGTCAAGATAAAAATCAATTACCACTATAAAGCAAGAACAGATGGACTTAAATAATCACACAAACCACGATATCAATTTCAGTAAAACAGGTATTTTTATTATCGGTCACGGTTCCCAGGACCAAGAGGCAATAAAGCAGTTTTGGGAACTGGTAGATATCATTAAAAACGAAATTTTGTCTTCCGAGGACAAGAACATCAAACAACTTAAGGTACAAGGCGGTTTTATCGAATTTGCCAAACCAAATTTAGACGAAGGATTAGATAGTTTAGTTGACCAAAACATACAAACCATAATAGCTATCCCGTTGGTACTGCTAGGAGCCGGTCACTTAAAGGATGACGGTCCGGTGGCTCTTGCCAAGGCACGACTGCGACATCCTAATGTTACTTTTAAATATGCAAATGCGATAGGTATACATCACCTTATTCTTGACGCTTTCGCAAAAAAGATAGAATCTTCTTTCGAATCCGCCAATGATGGTACTGGTGCTCTTATCGTAAGCCGAGGCTCTACCGACCCCGATGCAAACTCGGATCTTTATAAGGTTGCAAGGCTATTAATTGAACGACCAGACACCCCAAATTTGATTGAGCCTGCATTTGTTTCCTTGGCAGAACCTGAAGTTCAAACGGGTTTGGATAAGCTGAAGTCCTTAGGGGTAAATAAGATCATTGCTGTACCGTATTTCCTGTTTACGGGAGTGCTGCTCAATAGAATATATAAGCAATGTAACGACTGGTCGCAAAATAATGCAATTCCTGTTTCAATTACAACCGAACTTGGCTGCGATCGATCGATTATAGAAGTTATATTTGAAAGGTTTAAAGAGGCTTTACTGG
This sequence comes from Acidimicrobiales bacterium, assembly GCA_027371755.1. Lineage (GTDB taxonomy): Bacteria > Actinomycetota > Acidimicrobiia > Acidimicrobiales > JABEUL01 > JAJZNL01. The sequence continues at coordinate 3,023 of DAHXLF010000006.1, read as the reverse complement.
ATAGCGCCCACATGAACTGCGATATGTGTATTTATAGATGGCCGATAGCGGGTTTTGAATCAAAAGTGGGAACCTTAAATACAGATCTCTTGGCTTAATACGATAAAGCCAGCCCGGAAACTTCAGGCTTTTTAATAACAGTACCTTTTAGACAATCGACATCAATGGTTATTAGTGGTTTTAAGGCCATAGGCAAGCAACGTTTTTTATAAACAAATGAGAATATTTCTCTAACGCCCATGGCCTTAAAACTATTCACGCCTCGGGATTGTCTATAGAGTCCACTGTGACGATTGAGCCAAAATTAAGATCATTTTTTAAAAGGGTGTCCTATGATTTGAGTAAAGCGACGATCCCATGCTCTTTAGGATGAACGTCGTCTCGTGGTCATTTTATGGCGGATATGGTGATGCTAATTGAAATTCCCCAGACCTGCTAATTGAAATTCCCCACCTAATTACTAGCAAATTATTAAGTTTGTTTTAATTATGATCTCTTAATTATTGGCTTTCACCCCCATTTGTTATTAACTTTGATATTGCTTGATATGTTCTCATCCTGTATGAGTCACCTGTAATGTTGGAAGCTACACTTTTGTGCAATAAGCAATCTAACATTGCAGATGCCACCATTGGATCTTGAAATACTTTTCCCCAAGATTAAATTCCTAAGTTAGTTGTCAAAATAGTTGATGATTTAAGGTATCTAGTGTAGTGTCCCAGCATTGATGCTAGTGTTCTCTACCACAACTCTACCCCTCGTAACTGTTTTTAATATTACCTCTACACTCCTAAGTCTGCAAATTCCGCCGGAAGCTACTAATTGCTTTGTTCCGGTACTTCTTTATTATCTTTTAACAAGATTTAACCAGGGTGACGAAGTCAATATAAAGCAAAGATGCAATTTTTGGGACTCCAGGCATAGATGTGGGTAATCTTCAGGGATCTGGGATTTGATAGCGTTCATGCGGTAGGACATGTTCGATGGGTCCAAGAGTTAGCATGATGAGACCAAGTGCTGCATTAGCGGAATGAAAACCATATGCACGATTGATGATTAGACGCACCCTGCGGTTAAGTCCTTCATGCGTTGCATTATTAATACCAAGTCTCACTGCAGCCAGTATTCCAGCTTTCCTTTTTCTAATAGTTTGACCAACTTTGACGAAAGGTTTTAGACGTGAACGTTGTGCCATAGAGCAGAACCGATCGAGTAGTTCACTGACCTCTTCTTGCGTGAGATCTCCAGTAAATACTTCCCGCAAAGCTTCTTTTAGCTTATAGGCCCTCCATAGGGTACCTCCTTGTCGTTTTAGTTTACGAAGAGTCGTAGCTTGGTCGTCGTTTAAGTCACCTGGATTCTTCAGTAATGCCCACCTGGCTCCCTTGAATTTTCTGGCTGTATCTTGATCTTTTAGTTTATGCATCTCTTGCCAGATTTCTCTTCGAACCTTATCAAGTGCAGTAGTGGCTAATTGAACTACATGGAAGGGGTCATAACAGATGATTGCATTGATAGCGTGGTGCTCCTTTTTAGCCGACTTTTCATAAGCTGGTCCCATATCCATTGAAATTGCAGTTATTTCAGCTGAGCGCTCTTTACCTAGCTCATCAAAGAAGCAGTCCAGGGTAGCGCTATCCTTGCCTTCTTTGCCCCAGATGAACTTGGAAGTGGCGTGGTTTGATACCAATGTGATGTAGGAGTGACCTTTGCGCCAACTCACTTCATCTACGCCAGCTACAAAGAGATTGTCTAAGCGTCTTTGATCTAATCCAGTGGCCATTACCCTCTCAATAATGCGACCTACGCTATCCCAGTCGATACGTACCAGGCGACATAGAGAACTCTTATCCATCGTCGTAGCGAGCCACCCTACCAAATCTTCAAAGTCTTTAGTAAAATGTGAAGAAGTTCTCGCATAAGGTACACCTTCCACACGTATCCTATGGACTGGACAGTCAATCCGTCTTAGATTAGCTTGTATCTCTAATTGCCACCGTCCTAAGTCTAAATGATGCCAGGTTGAACTAACTGGACGGGTGTCATAGCGGGCTTTGGTGGTAAAACTACACAAAGGACAAGTTAGCCTAGACCTACTGTAGTGTCCCAGTATTGATACTGGTGTTCTGCAATGCAACTCTTCCATGTTTGACTTTTTCTAGTATTGCTTCTGCACTCTGAGTCCATTTGAATGGTTTTGGATCTTTGTTGTTTTTATTAATATAGACTTCTATAGCTTGTATTAAATCCGGTACGGATTTAAATACTCCTCTTCTAATTGCTTTATCTGTAATATCTCTAAACCATCTTTCAACAAGATTTAACCAAGATGATGAAGTCGGTGTAAAGTGAAAATGAAATCTCGGATGTTTATCTAACCATAGTTTTATGTTGTTATGTTTATGGGTGGCGTAATTATCTAATATAAGATGAACTTGGAGTTCTTCTGGTACCTCTTTATCTATTTTCTTTAGAAACTTTAAGAATTCTTCATGTCTATGTTTTTTCATACACTCTCCGGTTACTGTACCGTCTAATACGTTTAAAGCAGCAAATAACGTTGTGGTGCCGTTTCTTTTGTAGTCATGAGTCATTGTGCCTGCCCTTCCTTTTTTTATAGGTAAAGAAGGTTGAGTTCTGTCTAATGCCTGAATAGATGACTTCTCATCCATACAGAGGACTACTGCCTTGTCGGGGGGATTTAAGTATAATCCCACTACATCGATAAGTTTTTCTTCAAATTTTGGATCGTTTGAGACTTTAAAGGTCTTTACCAAATGTGGCTTTATTCCTCGTGAAGACCAAATACGCTGGATCGTTGATTTGGATAAGCCAGTTTCTTTAGCCATAGTTCTAACAGACCAATGAGTTTCACCTTCGGGCTTAGTTTCAAGTGTAAGTTTTACGACCTCTTCTATTTTTGAATCTGGAATACTGTGTTTTCTTCCCCGTCCCTTTAGAACTTCACCGAAATTACTTAATCCATGCTCATCAAATCTTTTTCTCCAACGTCTTACAGAGTC
>DAHXLF010000069.1 GCA_027371755.1 Acidimicrobiales bacterium | reverse complement strand
TATCGCCCGAAAGTCGATTTTGACCTTCGTGCGCGTTGGATGCCACAACGTAAGCACGATAAATATTTTTGATTTGACGGTCTGTAAATTTGTGAAATGTACGCTTGTCCGAATTAGCCAATTCGATGGCATCGTGAATCAAATTCCAATAGGGATCACTCTCACCGGAATCTAAAACCTCGACTAGGGCACTTTTAATCTGACTCACTAAATACGTCCAACAATGCTAATAAAACTTATACATAAATTTTATTACGACAATGGGTTCTTTTAGCTCTATCTGCGCTTTTTTGCCGACTTAGGCTGAGAAATTGCCGCTTTAGTAGTGGATTTATTACTCCGCTTTTTATTCGCGTTAGAATTTTGAGATTTTTTAGAAACTGCGGTTGTCAAACTATCGGAACTCTTAACCGAATCAAGACCAACCTCTGCGTCAATAAGACCTTCAGAATCTGTCGAATTATCGTCATCGACACCCGCCGTATTCAAGGCTGCACCTTTCTTACTGGCAGAGTCAATATTGTTTTGCGCAGTAACCTTGTTCGGTCGAATAAGTTGACTTAAATCACTTTGTTTAATTGTTGATCCCGTCCGCTTGGCGCGTTTTGACGGCCTAATCAAGTCTGTGGGCGCATTGGGGTCAAATTGTTCGATTGGATTTCTGCGGTTTTGGGCAATTACTATTCCCGAGTAAGGATTGACCGGTAAGTCAGCTTCTCCTCTTGCTTCCAACCGGGTGCGGATTGTCTTGTACCTTCCTTCGGACTCTTTCAGCTTAGCCACCAAAGGCGAAGCGATAAATATTGACGAATAAGCTCCAGTAGTTAAGCCGATAAATAATGCCAGCCCAAAATACTGAAGCGTTGTGGCTCCGAATACTTGTGCACCGATTACTAAAACAGATAAAATTGGCATAATAGCTACTATGGAAGTGTTTATAGACCTCGCTAAAACCTGATTCATCGAAAGGTTTACTATGGAACTATAAGTCATTCTTCCTGACGCTCCGATGCCATCGGTATTGTCTTGTACCCTGTCAAATACGACCATGGTGTCATATAACGAATAACCCAAGATCGTCAAAAATGCAACCACGGTATCAGGAGTTACCTGAAATCCGGACAGTGAATATATTCCGATTGTGACTAAAATATCGTGCAAAAGAGCCACCAAGGCCGCCACTGCCATTTTCCATTCGAATCTAACCGTAATATATAAAGTAATTAAAATTAGAAAAACTACCAGTGCTTCAACGGCTTTATTGGTAATGTAACCGCCCCAAGTCGGTCCGACATCTTGAATTGACACTCCGTCAACCTTTGACACGTGAGCCAATGCGGCCAATTTATCCGTAACTTCGGTTTTCTTTGCTGCAATTTGGCTCGCCGTTCCAGTGTCGATTCTGTCGTCAACCGTAATAGTTCTACCGCCAAGTTTTTGAACGGTTGCATCGGGCAGACCTATTTGAGTCATCGTGGCGCGAACTTGATTGACAGATACCGACGGAGCGAGCACTGTCCATGACGTGCCCCCCCTAAAATCGATACTAAAGTTAAGCCCCTGGGTAAATACGGAGATCAAACCCAAAATGATAACCGTTAGCGAAAGTGCACCCCAAATCTTAAATCTTCCCACAAAGTTAAAGGCGGTTTGTCCGTGATACAACCTTGTCAGCGCATGTTTGGAGATCTGAGGGGTATTTTGAATTTCAGGTTCGGTGTTTAGAGTTGTCGTCATTTAAAAAGTCCTAATTCAAAGCTTGAAGTCCGCGCCCAATTCCAATAATCGGTGCATTTACAAAAAGTTTCGACTTTCCCAGCCATATTACCAACGGGCGTGTAAACAGATACGCAGTCACCAAATCCATTACCGTGGAAAGACCTAAGAAGAATGCAAATCCTTTAACAGCTCCAACCGACAAAAGGTATAAGCAAACTGCGGCGATTAAAGAAACTAAGTCGGCGACGACAACTGTTCGATATGCCTTCTTAAAACCTCGGTCTACAGAAGTCCTAATAGATTTACCGCTCCGTATTTCATCCTTTAGTCTTTCAAAATAGACCACGTATGAATCGACAGTTATACCTACAGATACTATCAAACCAGTTACGCCTGAAAGGTCCAAAGTCAAACCCTGTACCTGGCCTAACCATGAAATTATGGCAAACAACAGCGCACCGGTGGTTGCCAAGCCCAACACTACAACTATACCTAGCCCCCTATAGTAAAAAATAGTGTAAAGCATGACCAAAATTAGACCCACAATACCCGAGAATAGTCCCGCCTTTAGAGATGCCGCACCCAAAGTCGGCGTAACAGATTGAGCAGAGAGTTGGGTTAATGAGACCGGCAATGAACCGTAATTAAGCTCAATGGCCAAATTTTGTGCCTGAGCCTGCGAAAGACCGGTTATTGATGCCTTACCGTTAAAATGAGTGGCATTCATGATCGGCAAATTAACTATTTGCGAATCTAAGGTAATTGCAAATAGTTTATGATATTGTTGCTGAGCGAATTTATCAAAAATAACGCCGCCTACTCCCGTATAATTTACGTCAACCTGCCACGAACCGTTAGAAACAACTGCAGACGCGCTAGCTACGCCTGTTCCCGTTAATGCAGCAGGACCTAATTCCACTCTTTCGGTGGATCCGGGAGAAGCTACGACGATAGTTTTTGAAGCCGTGGTATTGCTGTCCGTATTGGTGGGATAATATGAGGCAAAAGGATTTGTAGTTAATGGAGGTGTGGAACTCCCTGAAGATTGACCGGCCTGAGGCGGAATGTATTGTTGCGTAGTATAAGCGGTTGTACACGGTGGCGGTGTGGTTAAGTACTGGTTGAACTGCGCACCTTTCTGCTTTAAAGGTTTGTACGGAGGTACAAGACACATAACAGGCCTGAAGGTAAGTTGAGCCGTTGTTCCGATTAATTTTTCTGCTGCGGCCACATTTTTAATACCCGGTATTTGTACAACAATCGTACCCCCCTGCGAGTCAACACTAGGCTGGGTAACCCCTAGGGCATCGATTCTATTACGAATAATATTGATAGTGGTATTTATATCGCCGGAACTGACAGTCGCCTTTGAACCGCCGATATACTTTGGTTGGTATGTTAGGGCTAGACCGCCCTGCAGGTCAAGCCCTAACTTAGGGGACCATCCAACTACGACCACTGCCGCCAAGGACCCAAAAGAGACAAGACACACAATAATAACCCATAAAATATTATTTTTATTTTTCAAACGCGAACTCCGATAATTGCTTGACCCCAGACAATGAAGATTGCGGCCATCGCTTCTGTTTGTTTAACAGTTCTATTTTAAACTAAATTAACCTAAGACTTTGTACATGTAATCTGATTTTCCCACTATCATACAATTTAAATATTTTACCCAAAACATTTTAAGAGTTATTTCAATTTGAACTGGTTATATTGGTTGCAAATAAGATGAAATTAAGGCCACCTTATTTTTTTATCTAAATCAGAATATGGTGATCACAGATCGTCAATGCAACACTAGCATAACTTAAAAGGAGATTATATGTCTAGGATCGCAATATCAGCAGATGAAAGAAAAGAAATCTGGAATAGATTTAACGAAAGCCAATCCATTACAGATATTGCTCAATATTTGAAAAGAAGCTATGTGGCATGTCATGATACAGTCAAGTCAAACGGAGGAATTAAACCTTACTATTACCAGCCATCCATTCTGCACACCCCTGGCGACAACATACGCATAAAACATCATCAGGGACAATGTTGTTGTTGTGTGTATAATGGATAGCTGGTAACAGTATTTGCCTAATGGTACTCATATTGCTACTCCATTTTCTTTTCTGTTTTGTTTGTAAATAAGTCATTCAACTAACTTATTATTTAGAAACAGAATTGAATTTCTAAGTGTACGAGAGTTGCTGGAATAGTCAAATAACAATAAACGAACTCATTCTTTGGTGACTATTACAACAGTTTAGATCACCCATTTCTGAGCCTTGTTACCATACCACCCATTTTTTTTATTTGAGTGTATTTAGTTTGGCCTCCAGGCATAAATGTGGATAGTTTTATGCGGCAGGTGCACCGTTTACTGCTGAGTCCAAGTTAGCCCAAAATTTGTTGTAACAAAGGTAATTACATCACCTAAACCGTTGCTATAACTTGGGATACTTCCACTTGGGATAACTCTAATCTGTACCCATCCATAACCCGATTCAAGAAAAAAGTAGTCGCTCAAGTAATAATTTGGCTGTGGCGTTGTAGTTGTTGTAGCACCGTTCTGATTTGGCATGATTCCATATGTAAATGTTTGCTGAGGAACCTTGGAATTGAAGCTTAATTGATAAAAACTTATGTCTCCATTAGGACACACAAGCTGTGGACATAGAGTGAAGAAACCAATCTTAGTAAAATTGTTTGATATTGCTATTCCAGCTGGAAAAGATTGTGTAGCCACTTCCCATGTCTTACCACCATTTAATGATTCTTCGACTAACCCTCGTGGATCACCATCCATATTTGGTATGAACGGAACTGTGGCTATTACGGTATTTCCGTCACAATACAGAGTAATTCCGCCACCTTGGACTGTTCCGTAACTATTTGTAAATATAGATTGCCATGATCCATTTGATTGTTCTACATATGCATTGTTTGGATTAGCTATATAAGTACCTGAAGTAGTTTGACAAAGCGACCAAATTCGTGTTGGAGTGTTTGTTAATAGTGTCCAGGTATATCCACCGTCAGTTGTTTGAAGCAACTGCCCAGTTGAATCAATTGCCAGACCGTCTTGAGCGGTTGTAAAGTTAATATATAGCATTGCACTATCAGTAGTGGTAGCAATTGGAGTCCAAATTAAGCCTCCGTTAGTAGTTTCAAGAAGTTGTACTTTATTTATCATCTCTAAAGTAGTTGTTTGGCTTGTAACGGGATTTACCAAAGCCCAACCTACTTGTGAATTGATAAAATCCAGTCCCATTAGAGCGCTGTATTTTCCGTTATAGCTTGGTATCCATGTTTTTCCGCCATCTGTTGTCATTTGAATTGTTTCGTCTAATGGTAGTCCAAAAAAGTTACTGTCATTAACTAAAGTAATTTCCCAACCATCTAATTCATTTGCAAAAAATATGGTATTAGGACGTCGATTAACAAAAACATTGTTGGCATAAGGATTAGAGTTATTAGTTGAACCCGGATAACCTGTATTTGTTGACTCTTGAGGATCTATGTTATAAGACAATAGCTGTTTAAAAGTAGTGGGGTCTAAAGTTATAACATTATTTGTTCCAAATAAACATATTGCTAATTCATGGTTGGAGGGGTTAACGCTAATTCCTGCAGGTTTATTAAAACCACTAAGTGTCTTTAATGTACCATTGTTAGCTAAGTTTTCTTCGATTACATCTCCTTTAAATGGTTCTGTGACCCATGCAGTTTTATCGTTGTTAACTAAAGTTATTCCAAATACAGGTGAATTAAATCCTATAGTATCTACTATATCTCCGTTACTTAAATTTAGCTCTTGGATTTGATCAGACTCGGGTTCAGTCATCCACAAATATTTGTTATTTTGAGTCAATGCTATATCAAAAGGAGCATTGATTAAATTAAAGGTTTTAGTTATTTTATTGGTAAAAAAGTTATATTCTATAATTTGATTGTTATTTGGACTACTTATCCATAGATCTTGGTTATCTTGTGATGCTGCTACATCTAGAAAATAAGAGTCATTTGTAGTATGTAGTTGCTCTTGTCGAATTGTTGTTGTCGTAAAGTTTATTAAATTAAGTTGGACTATATTTCCATTTGTACCTACTACATAAGCTGATTTGTCATCTCTAGCAAATGTAATTCCTAAAGATGAATAAGGAACTTGATAGGTATGGACGATTTGCATGTTGGTGGTATTTATTTGACTAACCAACCCTATTGTGAGTTGATCTACAAGGATTACTTTTCCGTCATTTGAAATAGCTATATTTATTGGCATTGGTGAATCAAGGCTGTTTGCATTAGTAGATGCAAGCTGTACCATTTGAGCCAGTATTGAAGATTTAGAACTTAAGTTGGTATGTAATAACTTAGGTTTACTAGAACCATTTGGTTGAACTATAAAATAAAATAAACCAAAGATAATAAGTATCAATACAACAGGTATTATAAGTAACTTGTAAGTTAAATACTTTTTAATTGAAGTTAGGATTGATTTCAAAAAACAACCTCCTCTTGGCTAATTTTACTCTAAGACGTGCCAATTGGGACGCCCGTAGAGTTAAAATAATCTCCACAACTTGTGATAGTGGCAAAGAACAGTTGTTCATTGATGCATTCATTTTGGCTAGGCACTGATGCTTGTGGCTCAAGAACCTGGTTAGGATCTACAATATTAAAATCGTTTGGATAACTACCATAGCTAACTGTATATTGCCATATTGCAGCTGAAAGATCTGCAATTGAACACGGACCAGCACTGTATTCATAAACACTTGGGTCAGAAGGATCTTGGGTAACCGTACTTGTATAAGATTCAATAGTGTCTAGGTTATTTTCAACCGTAGATGGATCTGGCGGTGAAACCGTAGTTATAATATCTGCATAACTACAACCACTTGCTTGCCAAAGTACTCCAGGTAAATGAGGGTCTGGGCATTGATTGATACTACAGCCAGTATCTAAATTTAAACCGGGCATTATTGCATTCATTGTTGATGTAGATATATAAACTCCGGGAGACACATTGGTATAAGTACTGACCGCATCTAAAAATCCAATGAGAGTTTGAATGTTTAAATTATAAGCAGTAAGTGTCGGCATCGAAGTATTAGAGTAAATAATCCCATCTACATAAACTGGATTTGAATTAGGAACATACCAATCAGTAGGATCAATTGTTGAAATATTAATTTCCACATCCGCAAATATATTTAAACCTCCGTAGCCTGAATCTTGAATACCAGCGGGATAACGGTGCCAAAGAAGTCCATTCCAACACTCAAAGCTCTGTACGCCTTCATTCCATCCAAGATTATATGCTTGGGTTAATGAAGTGATGGCAGTGGCTGGTTGATCGGGTCCAGTTATCCACCACCATCCAAACTGCAACTGTGGATTTACGTTGCTTGGATCAGAACCGGGATATACATTTTCAACGAAATTATTAGCAGGGCAAGGATTAGGGTTTGTAAAAAAAGTACTCGGACTAGAACCTTCACCGAGTCTACCTAAATAAAAACTAGTTGAAGTCCCGCTTTGAGACGTTTGAAGACTATTGTTATCGCTTCCAAAGTAGTATGGAAGACAGCCCGAAATAAGAAATGCCACTATTAGCAATAAAATTAGTCTTATATATATATTCTTCAAGTTAAAATCCCTAAAACCCTTTTAGTCAGAATATTCTAATAATTTAATTTATCGGATTTTCTAATTTAAAACTTAAGAGCAATTTTTATTTGCCACATTCACAGACGAAGTGCAATGTCTTCTAATATCTTACGATAGCCCTCAGTATCAGGAAAGTTGTCGCATGAACAATTAAACTTGAGGGTAAGAAATGGAGAATAAATTATGGAGACTCGTTATTCCAGAGCTCAAAAAGAAGAAGCGTTGGAAACTTTTAGAAAACAGATAGCGAATGGTTCTGTAATGTCAGGAGAAATACAGGAACTGTCTAGAAGACTAAATATTCCAACAACTACTCCTGTAGTTCCAACTGTTCCTGTTACTACTCTACCTGCCGGTACGCAAACAGTAACTTTACCGGCTAGCAGGTAACCAAATACTGAACCGTATTCTCCTACTATCTGTACGTTTTCATTACAGGCAGACATCAACTATTTAAATCAAATACAGTCTGCATTAAAACCTGCGCCATATGTTAGCGCCTGCGATGTATTTCAAAGTGGTACTTATCCGACTTCAGCTGAAGCTACTGCAATATCATCTCAAATAAGCTTTGACATTTTCGTTTCTAATCCGTCTATGCAGTTAGATAATACTTCCATGCTTAGATATATCGCTCCGGTTGGTAGCAATTATGCAACACCAATTGAAACTCAAACCTTCGAACAAAGTTTATTAAACCCGACTTTGATTAAAGATCAAGTTAATCATTTAGCAACACTGACGAGAAAGGTTCTCTGGACTAAATCCAGTTCATTTGCAGCAAATTAATCGAATACTATTCAATACTTCAAATTAATTCTGCAGTTGCAACAGGAGCTACGCAGTATGTTCTTAGTACGTGTCCAATGGTATTTTTAAATTGTAGGGTATATAAATCTAACTGGTTTGTATCAACTCGGTAGTGCGGGTATGACCTATCCAGCCAGTTGTTAGATTTAGTTCAAATAAACAGAGAAGTAAATGTGGTAACTAAGAACCCGGGGAATAAATCAACAGCCAATACACAACAAACACGTTTACAGGTTAACTTTAAGATGCGTTTTAAACTAATGACCTGCCTGATTAGTGTCATATTACTGTTGCAAATATTTACTGTAATTACAGATAATTCACATGTTGTTAACCTAAATAACATAGCATTAGCCGGTAGTACTTGTACCGGTAGCGCCGGCGGAAATGGAATGGTGGCAACTGCCACAACAAGTTGTTCCGGAAGTTCCACAACTTCGACTGTCTCAACTGTGATTACGACCAATTACTCAGTTGAACCAACTGCGATGTGGTGGGGTGGGAGTAATAATACTGGTTGTTTTCAGTGGTCTGTCGGCGGTGGTACAGCTCAAACAAACTATATTATCTCTATGTATATAGTATGTCCAGCGGGAAGCTATCCAATAAATAATTGCTAGCTTTCCGGTTTTGTAGTCGAATCGTCTTCGGTATTTTCAATTTCGTCTTCATTTGTCGGAGAATTCAACAAATTCTCCTCTACTTTATGGAATAGGGCTTGCTTATACATTTCAAGAACCACACCGTCAGAAACTTCAACAAATACTCTGCTGTCGGTGATATTTTTAATTATTCCAACAATTCCTGCCGTAGTAACGATATTATCTCCAACTTGAAATTGTGCGATTTTTTCCTTATCCTTAGATGCCATCTTTTTAGGACGCACTGCCAACATATAATATCCAAATCCCAAAAGCAATGCCAACAATACGAATGAAAATATTGACGATCCGGACGAACTACTTGAAGTAGTTGATTTAGCTGCGGCTAATAAAAATAATGAATTATACATTGTTAAAACCAATATCCTTGATAACTAAATTTATAAATTGATAAAGTCTAACCAAACAAACTGGGATTGCCCGATATATCCGGAATTCCGGCAATAGAAATACCTAAATGTTCGAATGCTTTTACCGTAGCCGTCCGACCTCTAGGAGTACGATCCATTAATCCGAGTTTCAAAAGATAGGGCTCGTAGACATCTTCGATTGTTTCAGGTTCTTCGCTTACTGAAGCGGCTAATGTGTTCAGCCCGACACGCTGTCCGCCAAATCGAACGCACAACATCTCCAGAATTTCACGATCAACTTTATCTAAACCTAGTTTATCAACTCCATAGGTATTTAAAGCGTCAACGGCTGTCTTAATAGAAATTGTCCCGTTGGATTTAACTTGAGCGAAATCACGAACCCTTCTAAACAACCTGTTTGCTATCCTGGGCGTTCCCCTGGAACGAAGAGCTATCTCAATGGCAGCCTCGTTATCAATCGGAATATCAGAAATTTTTGCTGCCCTTAAAACTATTGTTGTAAGATCACGCTCGTCGTAAAAATCTACGTGTGAGATGTGTCCGAATCTATCTCTTAACGGCGATGTTAAAAGTCCAGTTCTAGTTGTAGCGCCAATTAACGTAAACTTTGCAAGTTCGATTCTTAAAGTTCGAGCTGTTGCTCCTTTGCCAATCAGTATGTCAAGTTGATTATCTTCCATTGCAGGATACAGAACCTCTTCTACCTGCCTCGATAGTCTGTGAATCTCATCTATAAACAAAACATCTCCGTCGTTTAAATCATTAAGTAAGGCCGCAAGGTCGCCCGCCCTAAGAAGTATTGGGCCCGATGTGACTCTAAATCCTGCCCCCATCTCATTTGCCACGATAGAGGCCAGAGTAGTTTTACCAAGTCCGGGAGGTCCGGCGAACAATATATGGTCTACGGCCTGGTTCCTTATTTTTGCGGCCTCAATCATAATTTTCAAATGATTGCAAATTTGTTGCTGACCGATGAATTCCTGAAGCAGTTTGGGCCGCATCGTGATATCGTTAACGGCAAGATCGCCTTCTTTTGCAATATTAGATTCAGAGCTGTTCGACGAATCCGTGAAATCCGGATTTTGCAATTCGTCTGCTGTTTGATTACTGTGAATAAGTTCCTGTTTCGGCATGGCTTAATTAATAATCCTAAAAAATATCATATATAGACAACTATCGTTGCGACACTAAATTTTTAAGGGCGGCTTTTAATAACTCCTCTTCTGATAAACCGTCTTGAGCGGCATCTATGGCCGATTTTATTTCTACTGTACTGTAGCCAAGCTCAGTAAGGGCCTGCCGAACCGTCTGTTTTGCCCCAGTGGCGCCGACCGTCAATAAATCTTGCGTTATACCTTTGGAATCTATAATTACCCCGATTTGAGCGTTTTTCAACTCGATAATTAATCTCTGTGCGGTTTTAGACCCAATCCCTGGGATAGTTGACAGCAGTTTTACATCATTTTCGATGATCGCTTCCTGAAGATCGTTTAAGGACATGGCTGCCAAGATAGTTTGAGCAAGTGCAGCCCCGATTCCGTGTATCGAAATAAGTTTTTCAAAAGCCGTCAATTGAGCAAGATTTTCAAACCCGTACAAAGTTATACCGTCTTCTTTGACTCTGGTGTAGATATGCAAAGACACCAAACCGGTACTTGAGTAAGAAGCGGAAAATGTTTTCGGAGTTACATAGACGTTGTACCCGACTCCGTTTACGTCAATTACCAATATTGAATTTCGAGATGCTTCACGTACTACCGATCCTGTCAAATAGCCTATCAATTTAAAGCCTCCAATGCTTTATTAACTGATTTCAGATACGGTACCATGATGAGATGAGTAATTGCCAGTCCGATGGCATCGGCCACATCTGGGGGTCCCGGAATACTCTCGAGGCCGACTAGTTTGGCGACCATTGATTGCATTTGCACCTTCGTAGCTTGTCCGTATCCTACGATGGCTTGTTTAACTTCGGTAGCTCCGTATTGATATACTGGAATGTTATTTTGAGCTGCGACCAACAGAGCGACGCCCGAGGCCTGACCAACCGCCATAGCGGTTTTAACATTAACTTTGAAAAATACTTTTTCAACGGCCAAAGCATCAGGCCGAGTCTCTTTTACTATTTCATTTAACTCACGATAAATGTCTTTGAGCCTCAAGGGAACAGTATCCGTGCGATCGCTTGTCACTATTCCAGCTTTGAGTACGTTCCATGAATTCCGTTTGTTTGGAGTTGACCTAACCAGACCGTAACCGCATCTCGTCAAACCCGGGTCAATACCTAAAGTAAACATATGTTCGATTTTATCAAGTTCTTAGTTACAATTATGTAATTAATCGATTAAAAACAATAAATTTGCGTTATTTGTTAAAAGCGAACTGATTTATATTGGCTAACTTAAACTTTCGGCCATTGAGAATTTGAAAACTTTGACAGATTCATTTAACTTACAGGCGTTCATGTTAATCTTCATTTTCAATTTGTCCCATAATTTCATCAGACACTGATGCATTGTCATAGATATTCTGTACGT
>DAHXLF010000068.1 GCA_027371755.1 Acidimicrobiales bacterium | reverse complement strand
TGCGCTAAATGAAAATTATAAGAATCCAAACAAAGTTGTATATGCTGCCACGGCTCCTACAAACTGGGTAAAGTCAGATAATGATTTTTATAATAAAGTAAATCACCATATTTTAAGGCGAAAAGATTTCTTTGATTTATTGGAGGTAGGCGATAGTGTCGAGAACCTTGTCAATTTTTTGAAAGAAGACAAAGTTTGCCTGGTTGATTCAATATCTACTTGGTTAGGAGTACTGAATAATGATTCAGATGCCCAAAAAAACTTGATTAATGCGTTAAAAAATCGAAACAAGCTTGCTGTATTTGTGTCAGATGAGGTCGGGCTGTCAATTCACCCTGATAATAGAGCATCAATCCTTTATCGTGAGACCTTAGGAAAATTTAATCAACAGCTGTCTGCCATAAGCGACGTTTCCATACTGGCTGTAGCGGGCAAAATTATTGTTTTGCAAGATATCTTTAAAGCGGAGCTCGATTAGATGGGATTCCTTAGAGCTTTATCTTTTTTTACGGTAATACCGACTAAGTCCAACAAGGAAGACTTTCACGATGGGGGAAGAAATTTTTGGTGGACGGTTGGCCTATTAATAGGAATCGCCGACGGAGCCTTTTTTGTATCAATGTATAAGTTGTTCGGAACCTTCGTGTCCGTTAGTTTGACTTTGCTATTTGACGGCTTGCTAACTCAATTTCTTCATTATGACGGCTTGGGAGATGCAGCAGATGCACTTTTAGGATCAAAGACCAAAGAAAATCGCCTGAAGATATTGAAGGATCCAAATATTGGGGTATTTGGACTCTGTATCGTAATTATGTTGGTTTTTGTAAGATTTGCCATTTTAAGGCAATATCTGGTTTTCAAGTCCGTTAACTATATTGAGTTTATTTTGCTTTTTGGGTCAATAGGTCTTTTGGCGAGATCTTTGGTATATATTATAGGTTCTCGTAATCATGTCATTGAAGGTAGCTTTCTGGGTCAAAGTGTTTTTAAGACAAAAATGAATATTGTCGAAATCATCGGTCAATTGGTTGTATGCTGTTTCGCTCTATTTGCCGCTGGCTATGTTTTTTATAATTGTTTTGGATATCAATATCCCAATCGAGTCGATTCTCTATCGATATTTTTATATGTTGGCAGCTTAATTTTGACTATGGGTTTGGTGATATTTGGAACATATAAATTTGCTTCAAAACGGCTCGGCGGTATTAACGGTGACATCATGGGAGCAGCGATATTGCTCTCAGAAACCGCAGGCCTATTGGTAGGGGTCGCAAAATGGTGAAAGTTTTGCCTACTGGTTTAGCTTTTGTCAGTGACTTGCAATTTGGCGAGCTGACGCAGTCCAAATGGCATCCCGTTGCAATATTGGGACGGTATCTGGCATTTACCGAGAGACTTGTCTATCGTAACTCCAGACTTTTTGGCGGCATTTATGTAATAATTAATCTATTCTCAGTTGTATCTATATATTGCCTTTTTAAAAGTTTTTTTAAGAAAGAATCTTCAAATAAAAACAGACTGTGGGGTTTTGCGCTGTACACGTTTGTTGTCAATCAAGCCCTAGCTTCTAATCAGCTCTATAAAGTTGCACGTGAAATTAGATCGGATCTAATGAAGAACGATCTAACGGTCGCTCGAAGTAACTTAAAAGCATTGGTCGGCAGAAATCCGGACAATTTGAACGAAACTGATATTATCAAAGCCGTAATCGAGTCCGTAGCTGAAAATACGACTGACGCCATTATCTCTCCGCTGTTCTATGGAACAGTGTTGTCCGACTTAGCTGTACTCATACACAAATTAGCCAATACTATGGATTCTATGGTGGCTCACAAAAACGATAAATATTTGTTGTTCGGGTATGTGGCTGCGAAATTTGATGATTGGGCGAATTTCGTACCCGCAAGAATCGGTATGTTGTTGCTCATTGTTCTAAATCCAAAACGGGCGAAGGACATTATCGGTAACTATTTACATGACGGCAAAAATCACCCGTCTGTGAATGCCGGATTAATAGAGTCTGGATTTGCGACAGTGTTGGATATCCGCCTCGGTGGCGACTTAATCTATGGTGACAAACTTGAACATAGGCCGATTTTAAACGAAAGGGGATCCTTACCTGATTTGGAAGACATTGAAGCAGCAATAAATTTGTCAAAGAAAACCGTAAGTGTTTATTTGGCATTAGTGGCAGGAATTTATGGAATTTTCTATCTTAAGAAAAAAGTAGACCGTAAATATGAATAAGGAAGATGCAATTAAATTATCGTATTTGACCGACGTGGTTCACGGTGATCAGACATCGCAGTTGGCGAGACTATTTAAAATTGATAGATCCAATTTGGTTGATCTGTCCAAGTCAATGAATCCGTTGGCAAAGGATATCTCTGAACTTGCCTTAAATCATGTAAACGTTTTGAGGGATTATCCGAATGAAGAAATTGCGACTGGCTGCTTGGCTGAAGCCATGGGAGTGAGACCACAGAATATTATTTTAACCAACGGAGCCGCAGAGGCAATAGCGCTGGTGGCACAGATATTTCCACGAGGATATTTCCACGGTCCAGAATTTTCATTATATGAGAGATATATAGAAATAATAGACCGTAAACAGGGAAAGCTTTGGAGGTCAAATCCAAATAATCCTACGGGGCTATTGGCCGCAGATGACATAAAAGCTGATATCTGGGATGAGTCGTTTTATCAGTTGTCTTGTGGAACCTGGACCCGGATGCAAAATGACAACGACAACATTATTATCGGTTCGTTGACCAAACTGTACAACTGTCCGGGGTTAAGAATCGGATACGTTATGTGCAAAAACGAAGACATAGTAAGTAAGATCAGATCAAAGAAGCCATCTTGGTCGGTAAACTCATTGGGAGTCGCTCTAATTCCTGAGCTACTGAAAACGACCGACCTTATTTTATGGAAGAAGAAAATTGACGATTTGAAAAGTCGGTTGGTCAATAAATTAAATGAGATGGGCTATGTCACTTCGGACTCGGCAGCGCCTTATGTTTTTGTTTATAATGGTGTTGACCTGCTGCTTCCGTTAGCTAAGCGGGGAATCTTCGTTCGAAGTTGTAAGTCCTTCGGTTTGGATAAAGACATTCGAATTGCAGTCCCCTCCGAAAAGAATTTGGCGCTATTATTAAACACCTTAGAAGAGTTGACTATCCAAACTCTTAAGTAGTATTTTATGACACGAGCTATCAGTATTTTAGGCACCGGATCGGATGTAGGAAAATCAATTATTGTGGCAGGGTTGTGCCGCTATTTTGCAAATCAAGGGCTTAAAGTTGCGCCCTTTAAAGGACAAAATATGGCCCTAAATTCCTATGTCACGTCAGACGGTTCAGAGATCGGTCGAGCTCAGGCGTTTCAGGCCTTTGCGGCCAATATAGAACCTATAGCGGAATTAAACCCAGTTCTTTTAAAACCCAGTTCTAAGGGTAAATCACAGGTAATGGTAAAAGGGTCGATTATGGGGGAGTTGACCGCCATGCAGTACTATTCCAACAAGAATCAGCTGGTCGATACGGTAGACGATTCCTTGGAAAGTTTGTTGGGTAAATTTGATCTGGTTATTTTGGAAGGTGCAGGCTCTCCAGCTGAAATAAATTTGCCTGGACCAGACTTGGCCAATCTCGGACTTTGCAAAAGACACAATATTAACGCCGTTATCGTCGGAGATATTGAAAAAGGCGGTGTGATCGCTTCGCTGGTTGGGACAACTCAGGTGGTGGATAGATCACTAAGTAGATATTTGAAGGGATTTATAATTAACAAGTTTCGCGGCGACAAGTCACTCTTTGACGAAGGATTAAATATAATCGAAAATATGACGGGTATGATGCGCTTGGGCATATTGGAAAAATTAGATTTTACGCCGATAGAACTTGAAGATACATACTCTTTAAACAACTACGAACCGCAAACGTTTAATAGACCTTACCTGTCTTCAGAGCACGGAAGCCGTCTGCACAATAGGAAACAGCACATTTTAAAGGTAGGAGTTGTGAAATTTCCTCATATGTCAAACTTTTCAGATTTAGATCCGTTGAGACTTGAAACATCAGTCAACGTGTTGATCTCCTCGAATCTGTTTGAACTTGCCGAATGCGACATGTTAATTCTGCCGGGAACGAAATCAACGGTGTCGGATATGATGTGGTTCAAAAAACACGGCGGAGATTTGCTTTTGACTGAATTCGTCAAATCGAACAGAGTTGTAATGGGTATTTGCGGCGGGTATCAAATGTTGAGCAGAGTTATTTTTGATCCCGTGGAATCCCAAGTGGGGAAATTGTCCGGTTTTGGGTATTTGAACGCTACTACCGAATTTCAAAACGAAAAACTTTTATGTCAGCATATAGGAATCGCACATTTGATGGATTGCGAACTTCCGATCAGGGGATACCAAATTCAAAACGGCATTGTTTCTTCTATTGACCCTTGGATAACCGTAGGAAATAATAATAATCCAAGCGAAGGATCCGTATCCTCTGACGGTTTAGTCTATGGAATTTCATGGCATGGGATATTCGAAAATGATGAATTTAGATATATCTTTTTAGAAAATGTATCACGACTGGCCAATAAAGACGTGATATTTGACCGCTACGGGTACGACACGGCAAAAAATGACTACGTGGACAAAATTTCGGAAGCCATATCTAAATCGATTGCAGTAGATATGATTTTTAATTTAAGTTCAATTGGATAGATATTTGACCTGTCGTTAAACAACGGGAATTTAATTATGATTTTAATGCTCACAAATGCCGATTCTGAGAGACTAACTTTTCGGCTGGCCGCCGACGAATTCAAAGAGTTATTTCCGAATATGCTTGCTGAAAGCCTTGACGTATTTGAAAACCAAGATATCTCCGATATCCAATCTCTGATTAAATCTTTAAAGGTGAGGATTGTTCTCATTCGACGCTTAAAGGGTGCCAAAGGGTTAGAAGGTTATCTCGAAACTTTGAAAAGTTTTTGTCAGAATGAGAATGTCTATTTGCTTGGCTTCGGTGGTGAAGATTTTTATGACAGACAGATGGCAGAATATTCAAATGTCGGTATTGATATCGTCACAAATGCTTTAAGATACATCACCTCTGGCGCTAAAAGTAATTACGTTAATTTAATAAAATATCTTGCTGCAAACCTATTAAATTGTGACTTGGATTTTATGGAACCTTCGGTTATTGAAAAGACCGGAATTTATTATGCAACAGGTATAAACAATATAACCGATGGTAGCTTTGAAAATTCAGGATCAGCTTTGAATCCCTATGTTGTTGGAATCGTGTTTTATCGAGCTCAATATTTAGCCTCTAACACTCTATACATAGATACATTAATTAATGAGTTCGAAAAAATAGGGTGCAATGTAGTTTGCGTATATTGCTATTCCTTGCGAGAAGACACTTTGTCGGAGAATAAGGTCATTTCATGGTTTAAAGATTACAATGTAAGATTGGCTGTAACGACCATATGGGCCGCAGGCGTCTCTTATAGTGATGATTGGGGTTTTGACGGTTGGGAATCTTCGAAACTGAAAGATCTTAATATACCCATTTTACAAGCCATTGTTTCGAGCGGTTCCAAAGCGAAATGGGACGCATCCCAGATCGGATTGGGGCCGATTGATGTTGCAATGTCCGTTGCAATTCCTGAATTTGACGGGCGAATTGTGGGTCAATGTTTCGCCTTTAAAGAGACGCTTGATTTGGACTATAAATTGAGTTATGACTCAGATCCAGCAGATCTTAAAGCGAGCCGCTACAGGCCTACGCCTTTAGTTGCATACAGAGTTGAGCACAGTCGTGTAAAAAAGTTAGTTAATTTTTCGAAAAAATTAGTTGAATTGTCTCTTCTGGATAACCATGATAAGCGAGTCGCAATAGTTTTAAGTGCCTATCCGACAAAAAAGTCCAGACTGGGAAATGCAGTCGGTTTGGATACTCCGGCTTCATTGATAAATATCTTAAATCTTTTATTTCAAAATGGTTATGACTTACCAAATTGTGACTTTAATGCCCAAGACATTATGTTTCAACTGGCTGACGGGCTTGAATATGATGAATCTAATTCCGACTCCAAAGTCGGATCCAATATTATAGGTACATTAGATTCAAGTCGGTATCAAGACTATTTTAGCACTTTACCGATGGAATTCCAGAGGTCGGTAGTTTCAGCCTGGGGAGCCGCCCCTGGTGATTTTGGCGTAAAAGGTTACAAATTTCAATTTTCGGGGGTTGTATTTAACAAAATATTAATTATGATCCAACCACCCAGAGGTTTTGGGATTGACCCGGTTGCCGTATATCATTCTCCCGATTTGCCCCCCACACACTACTATTTGGCTTTTTATCACTGGTTGGCCCACGAGCAATCTGTAAATGCGATTGTACATTTGGGCAAACACGGAACATTGGAATGGTTGCCTGGCAAGGGCATCGGTCTTTCAGACGCCTGTGCCACCGATGTTGCAATAGACGATGTGCCTCTTGTATATCCGTTCATCGTTAATGATCCCGGTGAAGGTACTCAGGCTAAAAGAAGGGCACACGCAATAATCATAGACCACATGGTCCCGCCAATGACCAAAGCAGACTTATACGGCGATACTTCGGCAATCGAATCCATACTAGACGAATATGCAACTATTTCCGCTATGGATCCCGAAAAACTTCCGAATATTCGTAAAAAATTATGGAATCAACTGGTCGATTCTAAAATCAATCAGGACCTGTCTATGAACGCCAGCCTCCTCAGGATGTATCCGTGGCTCAAGGATAATTATATAGATCCCGCCAATAATGATTTAGATAATTTATTGGGCGAAATCGACGGATATCTTTGTGTCCTGAAAGATTCGTTAATACGAGGTGGATTGCACATATTTGGCGAACCTCCCAGCGGTGAAAAGTTAATAGATTTAATTGACGCCGTGTCAAGGATCAGACAGGGGAATATACCGTCATTGAGAGAACTGACTGCACGAAATTTGGGATTTGATCTTGGAGCTGTATCATTGAAACAGCTTGACGAGATAGAAGGTTTTTCAAAATCCTTTATAGCGGGAGTATTGGAATCTGAAATAGGCAGCAAAGATGGCGCGCTACTACAAGACTTACCGTTTATAATTAAATCGGAGCTAAACCAAGAATTTGAATCGGTTAAACGTTGGATAGTGGAACGGGTTCTAGTCGCTTTCGGAAATACCACAGAAGAATATACGGGGCTTCTAAAGTCGCTTGAATCACAATTTGTTGAATCGGGGCCGTCGGGGGCTCCGACAAGGGGAATGCTCAATGTGTTGCCAACCGGGAGAAATTTTTATTCCTTAGATCCCAAGACGGTTCCGACCCCGATAGCTTACGAAATGGGAACTAAGCTTGCTGACGCCGTCGTGGAACTGTCTATCAAGCAAACCGGGAGTTATCCCAAATCAGTGTCAATTGTTGTATGGGGAACAGCCAACATGAGGACCCATGGAGACGATATTGCTCAAATTCTTGCATTCGTAGGTGTTAGGCCTGTTTGGGATGATCTGACTGGTAGGGTGATCGGCTTGGAATTGATCGCGAGGGAAGATTTAAAAAGACCCAGAGTCGATGTTACCGTTAGAATTTCAGGTTTTTTCCGGGATGCGTTTCCTCAGGTTATTGAATTATTGGATAGAGCATTTGATATGGCTCAAGATGCCGACGAAGACGATAATCCTCTTAGTCGCCATAGCGATGAGGTAAGAATATTTGGACCCAAACCCGGAGCTTACGGATCGGGAATACTGAACGTTCTGGAAAACAGGAATTGGGAGGCTGATGATGATTTGGCATCCATATATTTAACTTGGGGTGGATATAGCTATTCAAATAATCAAAAAGGGCAACCAGCCTTTGAAAAATGGGCTCATAGGCTTGCCCAAACTCAGATCGCAATTAAAAATCAGGATAATCGAGAACACGACATATTTGATTCGGATGACTATTTGCAGGATCACGGAGGGATGATAGCGGCTATTAGGTCCTTAACAGGGGTAAATCCTCTTGCTGCTTTTGGAGACAGTTCAAATATAAGCAATCCAAAAGTAACCACTTTAGAACAGGAAGCCGCTAAAGTTGTGAGAACCAGAGTCGTAAATCCAAAATGGATTAAAGCGATGACCGAACATGGTTATAAGGGCGCATTCGAGATGGCCGCCAGTGTAGACTATTTTTTTGGTTATGATGCCACGGCTAATATCAGCCAGGATTGGATGTACAATTCAATTGTAGAATCCTATGTAAGAGATCCCGATGTGAGAGAATTCATTAAACAACATAATCCCTGGGCTCTGACCTCAATATCGGAACGACTGTTGGAGGCCAACAGTCGGGGGTTATGGAACGCCGATGAATCTACAATAAATGAGTTAAAAACCGCCATTTTGGAAGCGGATGAATTAGACGAGATAATGTAAGTATTGGTTTATCTGAAATGAAAAGCGAAAACAACAATAACCTTAATGGCTTAGATACCGCGATGAGTAACGATGAAATAAGTTTTCCGTTGTCGGCGATCGTAGGGATGGATGATCTCATCCTCGGCTTGTTATTAGTGGCCCGAGAACCGAAATTGGGAGGTGTTCTACTTACGGGGGATAAGGGAACTGCTAAAACCACGGCCGCACGATCATTGGCAAAATTATTGGGTGGCCGACCTTTTATCGATTTACCCCTAAGTGTAACCGAAGATAGGCTGCTTGGTTCGATTGACTATTCAAAGGTATTAAAAAATAAGGATTTTGAATATAGACCTGGATTGCTCCCACAAGCCAACGGTGGTGTTCTGTATGTTGATGAAATTAACTTATTGGCACCATATCTAACTGATGCTTTGCTCGATTCTCAGGCAGCAGGCTATTTAAATTTTCAGAGAGACGGCTTGTCTTTAAAGATTGAAACTAAATATGTATTAATTGGGTCTATGAATCCCGAAGAGGGCTTGCTAAGGCCGCAACTTTTAGACAGATTCGGCTTGTCTATCAACGTTTTTGCCCCGATAAGTTTAGATGTGAGAACTCAGATCGTCACAAACAGACTAAAATTCAACGAAAACCCGACTGCGTTTTATGAAACCTATAGGTTAGAAGAAGAAAAATTTGCTAAAGCCATACATAATTCGATAAAACCCGAAATATCTAAAGAGATCATAAAAGAAGCAGGGGTGCTTTCCGTAAAGGCTCAGGTTCAAGGACTACGTAGCGACATCGTATTGGTGTTGGCCGCTCGCGCTTTTGCTGGGTTAATGGGTAGTCGTGAAGTAACCTTAAAACATCTTTATCGAATTGCACCCTTTGTTTTAAATCACCGTTGCAAAGTCGATCTCAGTGAGGTAATGCGGGACCAACAAGAAGCGTCGCATTCGGAGGATACAGACCACCCGGTTGAAGCAATTTTAAATAGAGATACCGATAATAAAAAACAACGTACAAGCAGAAATGGTGCCGATGGTAACGATAAAACTGAATTAAAAGGTGGTTGCGATGACGACAATGATTCTGCAGTCGATGAGATATTCGAAAATTCTAGTTCTAATAAAATAAATAATAATGGTCAAAGCGGAGGCAACGGCGATGATGGGCTCCAAGGACACGAGAGTCAATTTGGTGACAGTGGTATTACGGGTAATCCCAAAAGTGAAGAATATGAAAAAAATGACGAAGACAATTCTTTCGACAAGTCAGCATATGGTGGCAATGCCTCAGATAACCAACAGGTACAGCGGATCAATAATCTATTAAAAAAAGCCAAGCAGCGACGTGAATTTTCAGTTGAAAATTCAAACGTCAGAGCAATGGGCAAAGCAAAGACCTCCTATAAGTTAGATAGTTTTAATTCAACGGTTTTAGCTGGAAGTAAATTATCGATAATTGAGACGATTTTTGCTTCAATCTCTGACAGCGCAAAATTGAACGCCGACGATGAGATTACCTATGAGAATCTAAGGTTCGTTCAATATGAGAATAATAATGAAATCATTGTAGTTCTGATATTGGATATATCAAAATCGATAGGAGCAGCAAAAAGATTGGATTTTGCTAAGGAATTTGTCAACTCGGTTTTTCAATCAATATACCAGTCACGCATAAAAATTTCTCTTTATACTTTTGGTAATGACAAAGTTGAAATGCTATGCGAACCTACGGGATCCGTCGAACTGATCAAAGACAAGCTGACCGGGATTGCCTTTGAAGGCAATACTCCGTTGCATTTGGCCTTAGAAAAAGTGTTAAGTGACGCCATGAGACTTAAATCTGAAAATAAGTTTCCACTGCTATTTCTGGTAACGGATGGCAAAGCTAAAGTTTCTAAACAAATAAATTGGGAAGATATTTTAATTTTGGCTTCTAAGTTTAAAGTAAATCAACTTATGACTTCCATAGTTCCGATTGGGGATATTTCTAAAATTTCTGGCGAGTTCTTAGAGGATTTAAAAACGGCAATGGGGGCAGTGAATATATAGGCAGTGAATACATAGTGCGCTAGGTACAGGGTGTGGCAATGGTGAGATAAGTTAGCGTCGCTAACAAAGCGGAATCATACCCCATTGTGTCAGGAATGATGTATGGTGCTGAAGCTAGTATAACTATTACCTGAACGCTAAATTGAAATGGTGTTATCCACAGTTGTTCTAAAATTATTCGTTTACATATCCGCCTAATACACTGTTTGGACTATTTACCTCTGCATTTTGTGGTGGATAACAATATACATGCGGACTTGAATAATAATATAGTTCTTGGTATACGGTAGCGTCTTTTGGGTATAAACCACCAAAAGATCCCTGTTGATGGCTGTCAACAGCTATATAAAACTTTTGGTATTTCCCTAATACATAACCCATCACTGAATAAGCATCACCCGGCATAACTCCAGCTCTACAGTGATACCAGTTTCTAGTCATCAGCCAGTTCTCATAATATAGATATACTTGAGTTGCTGTAGCCTTAACTTCATAAATCCTGCCGGTAGCTGCTATTGTATCGTTAGTATTTGCACTCCAGCCATTTTTATTTAACAATTTCGAACCGGGATAATTGATCAATAAAACTTGATTATTAGCCAATTGAGAGTATCGAGTCGCGCACTCTTTATTAAGAACCCAATAGTCAAAGCTTAAAATTCAACCAACTGATTTGACATAAATGTCAACTCGTAAACCAAATTCTTGTTCCATTGAGCGGTACGCTACTATTGCAATTAAATTTAGCGGAAACAGTATGAGTTCCGACAGAGTTTGCCGTAATAGTAGGACCACCGACTGGCAGACACACTTTACCAACGTCTGCTGTCCAAGTCATGCCATAGCCCGGTGCCACAGGATTTTGAGCCGTAAGAGCGGGTGTCGAGATTGGATCTGTCGTTGGTACAGTCGCAGTAAAAGTAACCATTCCCCGCTGATCGATATTTACCGGAGCACTCTCAACTGCCCAACCCCCATTGTTTCCCGGAGGTATGGGAGCCTGTGAGATATTAGTTATAGGGCCGGTGGCTGATGCTGTCGCAGGTTTAATGAGTTGCTTTTGAGAAACACTACTGGTATTCATCAGAATTTCTGCAATTCCGAATATACAAATGATGGCCAATAAAGTTACTATTCCGAATCTAAATAACAATTTATTTGATAGAGTATCTTTCACAATTAAACCTCCAAGATCCTTAAGTTACATCTTACTCATATAGGTATAGCACTAAATTAGACTCTCCTAACATATATGTTAACCCAACTTTCTGGAAAACAATCAAAAAGTGCCAATTTTTGGCATATTTAGGCAATCTGAAATACATTTTACCTGGTAGAAGAGGTGAGAGGTTTTAGATTTTAAAATGTAGTGCCCTAATACTTTATATATTATATTAGATACTTGTAATTGACTCTTGGTTCCTGTTGTTACCAGCTGAACTTGATTATGCCACTAAGAACAATGTTGGCTACAGTGCATTTCTAGAAAGACTTCTAGCCCATGAAATAAAAACTTTATCTGAAAGGCGTAGCCTTACTCTAGAAAGATTTGCTGCATTACCCGCCAAATGGACTATAGAAGACTTTGACTTTGATGCTCAAAAATCAATTGACAGGGAACTAATTAGTGAACTACTTTCACTGAGATTCCTAGAAGATGGGAAAATGTATTATTTATTGGACCACCAGGAGTTGGAAAGACAATGCCGGCAATCTGTTTGGCTAGAAAATCTATTATTGCTAGATATAAAGTACATTGCACAACAGCAGCGAATTTAGCAGCTAAATGTCAGAGGGCAGCAATCGAAGGTAGATGGACATCAATGATGAACTTTTATTCATCTCCAAGATTACTAGTAATTGATGAAATTGGATATTTGTCATTACCTGAGGATGCAGCATCGGCACTATTTAATGTAATTACAGCTAGTGTAGTGTCCCAGTATTGATACTGGTGTTCTGCAATGCAACTCTTCCATGTTTGACTTTTTCTAGTATTGCTT
>DAHXLF010000067.1 GCA_027371755.1 Acidimicrobiales bacterium | reverse complement strand
ACGTCAAAATTTCAGGGCCGTTTTCAGTTACGGCTATGGTGTGTTCAAAATGTGCGGACAGACCCCCGTCTTTGGTTACGACCGCCCAGCCATCAGAAAGAACCTTTGTCCACGGTTCTTTTTGATTTACCATCGGCTCTATAGCAAAAACATGCCCCACCTTTAATTTTGGACCTGGATTTCCGGGCCAATAGTTAGGTACCTGCGGTTCTTCATGCATACTAGTACCGATAGCATGGCCGACATACTCTCTGACTACAGAAAAACCGGCGCTTTCGGCTACCTCCTGCACGGCTTTTCCTATCTCATGCAGATGATTGCCTTGGATCATCCTATCTATACCCGCATAAAGACTTTTTTCAGTCACTTCGATTAATCGTTCCACCTCATTAGTCACTTTACCCACGCCAACCGTGAATGCCGCATCCCCATGATAACCTTCGACGATAGCTCCGCAGTCAACGGATATTAGATCTCCCTCTACCAACACATATTTACCCGGTATCCCGTGAACAATCATGTTGTTCGGCGACGTACAAATAGTTGCGGGAAATCCGTGATAGCCCAAAAAATTAGATTGCGCACCTCGTTTTTCCAAAACTTCCCGTGAAATTTTATCCAATTCCAACGTAGTAACACCCGGTTTTATTGCCGCTCTAATTTTTTCATGAATTTCGGCTACGACCTTACCGGCTTTTACCATTTTAAGAATTTCGTCTTTACTTCTTATCAACTTACCTTACCGTGTATTAACCCAAAATTAAATACTAAAGCGCTAACACCAAGAATACTAAAATTGCGAATACTCCAAACTGCTAACTCAATCTGCTTGATAAATCTTACTTCACGACTTTAAGTAGCAGACATAATTAGTGCCTTCAGCCGACTCTAAACTAACAGCATATAAATCTAAGTTTGATTAGTCTCCAACTTTAGACGGTTAAATTCAACAAATTGTTAACTTCTGCCTGATGAATAACATTGAGTATGTAATTTTACTTGAATTATATATTAGCGAGCCGAATTTGTACTGGTTTATTATTGTTACAGTTTTGTTCCTCTAAAAACCGAATAGTCTCTAAAACTTGTCATGATTTGCAATACTACTGCACCAAAGTGAGGCGGTTTCAGCGGTGATATTCTCCAGCGCAGTTACCAACATAATAGATAAATTTGTAACATTCTAAAATGAGCTCGTTCAAGCCGGACTAATGATTAATAATCCGGCTTGTAAGTTTTTGCTTTAAGAACAGACTCCAGCCACAGTTGTGGAACCCGCCGGTACCGGGAATGGCTTGGTTGACGACGGTATCGTTTCACTGAAAGTTTGTCCGTAGTTGCTAAAGGTTAAAGTCAAATCATAAATTGCATTTAACTTCGACATGGCCGAACCTACGGTCGAATTAAACAGGTTCGCCATACTCATGGACATTGAAATCGAATGAATCGTGTTATTGGAATTAACCAGGATCGTTAGAGGCAATGTGTACGAGCTGTTTATGCAATTTCCAATCTTTGAAGCTGCAGCCGGGTTCGTAGCTTCAATCGCCTTAGCTAAATTAATTGTAACTTTATATTGATCGTAACTGACTCCGCCGACGGTTACGCTACCGGTTGACAAAATCTGTCCATATGATTCAATTGCCTTTAA
The DNA here is from genome assembly GCA_027371755.1 of Acidimicrobiales bacterium. Lineage (GTDB taxonomy): Bacteria > Actinomycetota > Acidimicrobiia > Acidimicrobiales > JABEUL01 > JAJZNL01. The sequence goes on along the minus strand of DAHXLF010000067.1, from coordinate 11,120 downwards.
AAATATTGCCGGATTCTCAAGTTCTTGAGATGCGGTATTAGAATTTAGAAAACCAGACGAATTCGCATTGTTCATGGAATACCATTGGTTTGCAGACCCGCCGCTCAATTCGGCAAGAATCGAAGAGGACATATAGATTTCATTTTTGCTAAGAATAACTTTAATTGGGAAACTGGTAGATGTACCTGAGCTTACCGAACTATTCAAAGTCATATTTAGATTTAATGAAAAATAGCTGTTCTTTAAATCTAAATTTCCCGTACCATTCAAAGTTAAATTTTCCGAAACGGCAGACTGACCCACTGATGTGGACGTCGTTACATTACCCGTATAATTGATGGCAACCGTCGCGGCATTAATGGTATTTTCATCGGCCAATATAATCCTATTTTGAGTTCCTCCACTTTTGACGGAACCAGAGTTACTTGTGACACTGCTTGAAGTGCCCTTGGTTGAAGAAGTAGCTGACGTACTTGTTTTGGAGCTCGACGAACATGCCGCCAGAATCACGGAAACCAATACCAATAATGAAATTACAGTACGTTTCTTGAGATTCGAATTTTTAGTTCGCGACGAAGATCCTAAATTGAGACCACGATTATCTTTTTTCATCAATCCATTCCTTTGACTCGTCATATTTTCCTGTCTAATATATTCTTGTCTATTCTCATTTAGTTGTCCCTCCGCTTTTTCCATCAGAACTCGCCTCCCTGCTAACTACTTGACCAATTTATTCAATTACTTAGCTTCTGAATACGCATCCCACAGCTTAAAACATTTAACTGATCAAGTTATTTTTCATAGTATCACCCTTTAAGTCAGCAACAAATTTCTGCAACAAATTCCTTCTGACTTTCGAAGTGACAGTTGTAAGTAATTTTAATACAATTTTATGCTCCTGTCTAGGATAATTTGAAGTTTTATTGAACAACCTGGTTTGTAAGGCTATATGCTTTGCCTGCGAGCACAAAAAGACCGTAGGATTGAGTATACAAATACCGGTTAACTTCTAAGACAAAAACGTTTTAAGATAAATCGCGATATCTAAATACTTGATTCTGGCTTCAGATACTATTTGGGTACCTTTTTGAAACCGCAATTAACGACCAAATCGGTCGGTTAGTCTTTTCGCAACTTAAGAGCGGAATCGATAGCCTTAATTGAACGTTTAAGAACCACTTCGGTTGCTCCGACTCCGTTAATATTTTTTAAGATGTTGGCTTTTGTATAGTAATCGATAAGAGGATATGTTTCTTTATCGTAAAGCTCAAGCCTTCTTAAAATAGATTCTTCCGTGTCATCGTCGCGTTGAACCACTTCGCCTCCGCAAATATCACAAGTCCAGTTAACCTTGGGTGGCATGGACGTGGAATAAACTGCTTGACAGTCCTGACATACCCGACGAGACGCCAGACGTTTTAAAACAACAGCTTGGGGTACATCCAAATTTATCACCGCATCAAATTTATTGGGCAAAATATAGTCGTCGAGAGCCTTTGCCTGACTTACGGTTCTAGGGAAGCCGTCTAAAATAAAACCCGATGAAATTGCCGAGTCCTGCAACAGCCTGGCTTTAATCATCTCAGTAACTATCTCATCGGGTATCAATTCACCGGCATCCATTGCGACTTTGGCCTTAATCCCCAAAGGTGTTTTTTGGCGTACGTTTGACCTGAGCATATCCCCCGACGAGATATGCGGTATAGCGTAATAACGGGACAGCATTACGCACTGAGTACCTTTCCCTGCCCCCTGTTTCCCCAGAATTACTAGGAGAGCGCCCGTATCCACTAACTCAAAAATCCCTCGTAGTTCCTCATGGTCAGTTGGGAATCAATCTGCTTGAGCGTTTCCAACGCAACCCCGACAATAATAAGCACTGTTGTTCCAAAATAGGGAACATTCTTAATATTCCAAAAATAGAATGGGATTGCGGGAATAGTGGCAAATACTGCCAAATAAAGTGCACCCGGTGTAGTAATTCTATTCAAAATTCTGTTCAAATAACTTTCCGTTTGCGGACCCGGTCTAATTCCGGGAATATACCCACCCTGCTTTCTAATTATATCCGATTGTTGTGCGGGGTCAAAAACTATACGTACAAAGAAAAATGTAAAGACAATTATGAAAAAAGCATAGATAGCTATATAAGCTGGGCTCACGGACTGAATATTGGAAGACACAAAGTTTTGAAAGCCTTTAGACGGAATAATCTGTGCCAAAAGTATAGGTATATAAAGCAGGGAAGAGGCAAAAATGACCGGAATAACACCAGATTGGTTAACCTTTAACGGAATAAACGACGACTGTCCTTGGATCTCTCTTCTTCCGAGCATCCTCTTGGCATAGACAACCTGAATTCTTCGTTGGCCCTGCTCCATGAAAACAATGGCTACCAGCATTAATACAACGACAATGATAATAGTCCAAAACTTGAACTGGCCTCCCTGTAACAATACCTGTGAAAAAACACCAGGAACCGTAGCCAACACGTTTGCAAATATAAGTATCGACATACCGTTGCCGATTCCGTGTTCGGTAATCAATTCCCCCAGCCACATAACGAACGCCGTTCCCGCCGTAAACGTGAGAATAATGAATGCGGCTCTGGGAAAATTCCAGTCCGGAATTAAGTCTGAGCCCGAAGACGTACTAAACAACCCGCCAGAATGTGCCGCATAAGTAAATCCGGAAGCCTGTAACAGTGCCAAACCCACAGTTAAATATCTGGTGGTTTGAGTAAGTTTCTTCTGTCCGATGGGACCTTCATCCCGCCACTGCTGCAACTTGGGAATAGCGGTTGTAAGCATTTGGATAATAATTGAGCTTGTGATATAAGGCATAATTCCCAACCCAAAAACAGCCATTCTGTTAAGAGCCCCGCCGGTAAACAGAGACAGGAATGTCAAAAGACCGCCAGATTGAGCCTTGGAGTTAATTTGTTCAAGAGTATGAATATCAACGCCGGGAACGGGAATGTTAGCCCCCAGCTGATACGCCAGGACAATAAAAACGGTAAAAAGAACTTTTTTTCTTAGGTCCGCAACTTTAAAAATATTTGCAAGTTTGGCAATCATATATTAAACAGTGTAATTTAGTCGGCTTTTTACTTTAATCCAGAGTAATTTTAATCCAGAGTAATATTGTCGTTCTAGGTCGGACAAAACTTTTAAATAAAAGTTTACAGGCAATTTTAATATTAAACTTTCCGATTGGACAATGTTACCTAATGGTCAGTGTTACCGATTGGATAATGCATTCCCAGAAACGGGCGGACGACCTGACTTATAGGGCAATTCTATAGTGTCGCAAGTTCCTCCTGCAGCGGTGATCGCCTGTCGAGCCGACTCTGAAAAACTGTGTGCTTTAACTGCATACGGCTTAGATACTTCACCCCTACCAAGAACTTTAACCAAACACTTCTTCGGAATTATTCCGTGTGAGTACAGAACCTCAGGTGTTATTTCCGAATCGTCCAACTTGGAGATGACATCTAGATTAACCACTGAATATTCAATTCTGAACGGATTTCTGAAACCCTTTAGTTTGGGTATTCGTTGAGTTAACGGCAACTGCCCGCCTTCAAAACCAGGCTTAATTTTGTTTCGAGCTTTTTGACCTTTGGTTCCTCTGCCGGCCGTCTTGCCGCCTTTTCCGCCGATTCCTCGTCCTACTCTCTTTTTTTCCTGTCTCGAACCGTGTGCGGGTTTCAAATCATGTAGCTTCATAGTTGACTCCTGTCTTACGACTGTATCTATCCAAATCCATATCTTCCACGAACAATCCGCAATGGGCTGTACTGTGGTTTGATCGGTATGGCTTAAATTCTAACTTCTTAAATCTTTCTTTTCTAAGTATCTTTTATTTTTAAGTATCTTTAATTGAGTACCTGTATTTTTTAATTGGTCAATTTTAAATATATGACTTTAATAGTTCATCTATATCAGAACCAATAGCTCCAACTACCCTTAAATAATCACTTCTCCGAAAATTTCTCAACCGATACGAGATGTGTGACCCTAGCTATCATTCCTTTTATCTCAGGTCGGTCGGGCAGTATGTTCTCGTGCCCGATTCTTCTCAGCCCCAAGGCTCTCATTGTTGCCCTAGTCTTGGGCTTCGATCCGATCGTCGATTTTATCTGTTTTATCTTTATCTTCTCTTCTGCCATAACTTTTACCTTTATACTTTTGATTATTTTAAACTCGCAAAAAGACAAGCTATTAATTGACTTTATCCAACGATCCTAAATCTAAATCGGTTGCACTCAAATTAAATACGTGTCTTAATTTGCTGTCTTAATTTGTCGCCTGTGGTTTATTTATTTACCGTTTACCTGTTTCCTATAAATCCTATGGTTCAAAATTAATTTTCAAAAATTATAATTCTTGCTTTTTTAACTTCAAACGAACCTTTAAAAATCTTTTATCGTCGGACGTATACTACTTATAAATGAACCGGTTCGCCGTGTGACTTACTGTTTATTGATCTCAAAAAGCCCTTGGGAGCAATCTCGTCTAAAGCTTTTCCTCTCAAACGGGCGATGTCGGCCGGTCGCTTAAGTTGTTTAAGCCCGTCAATCGTGGCGTGAGCAACGTTTATGCCGTTAGAAGAACCAAGAGATTTGGCAAGAATATCGTGAACTCCGGCCATCTCCAAAATAGCTCGGGCTGCCCCGCCAGCTATAACTCCGGTACCAGGTGCGGCCGGCTTTAACATAACTTTTCCCGCACCACTTTGTCCGATTACGGGGTGAGCTATCGTATTATTGACCAGGGGAACTTCAAACATGGATTTTTTAGCTTCTTCGATCCCTTTTTGAACTGCAATACCGGCCTCTTTTGCCTTGCCGTAACCTAGTCCGACGTGTCCTTTTCCGTCACCGATAACCATCAAAGCCGTAAAAGAAAACCTGCGGCCTCCTTTTACAACTTTTGCGACCCTGTTGACTTTAATCGTTCTCTCTTCAAATTCCTGTTCCATTAAAACTCCAATCCGGTTTCTCTGGCGGCGTCGGCAACCGCGGCAACCCTGCCGTGATATTTAAAGCCGCCTCGGTCAAACACAACTTTATCTATGCCGGCAGACTTTGCTCTGTTGCCGATAGCCGTTCCGACCTCTTTAGCCAGATCAATTCCCTTGATATTTTTCGCTTTAATATCTTTTTCGTAACTTGAAGCCGCTGCCAGCGTCTTTCCAGCCGAATCGTCAATTATCTGAACGCTTATATGTTTTGTCGATCTAAATACGGACATTCTGGGTCGCGATGGCGTACCCGCAATTTTGCCGCGCATAGACTGATGACGCTTAACACGCCTTTGAGCGGATTTGACTGTACTCATTTTCCGGTCTTACCTGCCTTTCTTAAAATCTTCTCGCCACTGTATTTAATACCTTTACCTTTATAGGGTTCGGGTTTTCTCAGTTTTCTGATATTTGCGGCGACCTGTCCTACCAGTGTCTTGTCGATCCCTTTAATTATGATTCTCGTCGGAGCCGGTACCTCAAAGGAGATCCCTTCAGGAGCCTCAATGGCAACTGGATGACTGAAACCCAATGACATGTCTAAAGTTTTATCTCCTTTAGCGACGGCTCTGTATCCTACTCCCACAATCTCCAACTCTTTTGTAAATCCGTTAGAAACACCGATAACCATGTTAGAGATAAGCGACCTAGTCAGCCCATGAAGCGCTCTTTGCGACCGCTCATCGTTAGCTCGTAGGACCGAGACTTGTTTTCCTTCGACTTCTACGGTAATAAGACCAGGTAAACTGTGTTGCAACTGTCCCTTTGGTCCTTTAACCGTAACCGTCGAGCCGTTGACGCCGACTTCTACGTTATCGGGTATCTCAATAGGTTGCTTTCCTACCCTTGACATTTTAGTTTTGCTCCTTAAAAAGATTTACTTTTACCATACGTGGCATATAACTTCTCCGCCGACATGTTTCTGCCTGGCCTGCTTATCGGTCATGAGCCCCTGCGACGTTGATAATATCGCCGAACCCAAACCTCCGAGCACCCTGGGGATCTTATCTGCACTTGCATATATCCTAAGTCCCGGTTTGGAGACTCTTTTAATTCCGTTAATGGTTTTTTGCCTGCTCTTGGAATACTTAATTTGGATTTTTAACACATTATCCTTAAAGTTTCCTTCACTTAAAACCTCAAAGCCAGCAATATAACCCTCTTTCAGCAATACGTCTGCTAATGCGACTTTAAGCTTGGAAGACGGCATTATTACCTCTTGCTTCATTGCCGAATTTGCATTTCGAATTCTGGTAAGCATGTCGGCTATCGGATCGGTCATTGTCATTGCTTCATACCTCCTTTACCAACTCGCCTTTGTGACGCCGGGAATTTCGCCGTTATGCACCATAACTCGTAGGCAAATTCTGCATAAACCGAATTTCCTGAAAACCGCCTTGGGTCTTCCGCACCTCTGGCATCGTGTATATTGCCTAACCTTAAATTTCGGTTTTTTAGCTTGTTTTTGAACTAACGCTTTTTTTGCCATTTAATTGCTTCTTCCTTCACGTCTAAAAGGAAACCCTAACGCTTCCAACAGTGCTCTTCCGCTTTCATCACTTATTGCCGTAGTAACAATGGTTATATCCATTCCTCTAATTGAATCCACGGCATCATAATTAACTTCGGGAAATATAATTTGTTCGGTAATGCCGAATGTATAGTTACCGTTTCCGTCAAAGGACTTTCTTGAAAGTCCCCGAAAGTCTCTTATTCTTGGGATTGCAATCGCCACCAAACGGTCATAGAACTCCCACATTCTTGTGGATCTTAACGTTACCTTCACACCGATCGGCATCCCTTGCCTCAACTTAAATTGTGATATGGAAGCTTTTGCTCTTGTAACCACGGGCTTTTGGCCTGCTATTACAGTCATATCCTTAACGGCTCCTTCAATAAGAGACTGCTGCGTGGTCGCTTTACCAACTCCCATATTTAGAACAATTTTGTCCAGCGTGGGAACCTCCATGATATTGGCCAGTCCTAGATTGGTCTGCAATTCCTTTTTAATTGTTGAGTTATATTTTTCTTTTAATCTCGGCATCTCTGACATTAGAGTTCACCTTCACATTTCCTACAAATTCTTACCTTTAGCGGACCGTCGACTTTAATGCCGATTCTGGTCGGTCCGCAAGTCGGACAAACAATCGCAACCGACGATGCATCAACCGGCATGTCTTTGTCGATTATTCCGCCCTGCATAAGCGATTTTGTTGCCTTCGTATGCCTCTTGGCAATATTTATCCTGTCTACTATTACTTTATTTTCCGTGGGAAGGACTTTTATTATTTCGCCCTCTCTCCCTTTATCCTTACCGGATAAAACTTTAACCTTGTCGCCTTTTCTCAATTTCATTTTGCGCTTCTTTCTACCTTAGAGAACCTCGGGAGCCAATGAGATAATTCGCATAAACTTCTTATCTCTGAGTTCCCGTCCTACCGGACCAAAAATTCTTGTTCCTCTGGGTTGAGACTGGTCGTTAATCAATACCGCCGCATTTTCATCGAATCTGATATAACTTCCGTCTGGTCTTCTCTTCTCTTTTTTAGTTCTTACGACAACGCACTTAACTACGTCACCCTTTTTTACCGCAGCGCCTGGTATCGCATCTTTTACAGTAGCTACAAAGACATCGCCAATAGACGCATATCGCCTTCTAGAACCTCCGAGTACCTTTATGCAAAGCACCTCTTTGGCTCCGGAGTTATCGGCAACTTTAAGTCGTGATTCTTGCTGTATCATCGTGCTCTCTCCAAAATTTCAACGAGTCTCCAGTGCTTTAGTTTCGATAACGGTCTGGTTTCAACAACTCTGACTCTGTCACCGATGTTGGCACTGTTGGTTTCGTCGTGAACATAAAGTTTCTTCGTCTTTTGAACGATTTTACGATACTTGGGGTGCCTAACTCGCTGTACGTCTGCCACCACAATCGTCTTGTCCATGGAACGTGAAACTACTAAACCTTCCCGCTCTTTACGCTGATTTCTCTCGGAATTTTTCTTGTTGGCATCCGCAGTTTCTCTTTGTTTCTTTTCTTCTTCGCTCATATCTGTTCCTGTTTTTCGGTATTTAATATAACGTATTATCCATAACGCCTCTTTGGGCCTTTTTAGCCATTAAGATTCGTTGTCTGAATCCTCTTTTAGGGCTTTGTCGTCGACGATATCTTGTTTGGCTGTAGCTGAGTCATTAGATTCGACATCTGAGTCAAACTGTTCGTCAGCGCCATCTTTTTCGTCGGTATCGGTTGCCTCGTTGTCAACTTCACTGCCAACTTCACTGCCAACTTCACTGTCAACTTCACTTAAATCTTCAAATTCTTCATCTTCGGTTTCTGAACCTTTTTGTGCTTCTTCGAGCTCTTTTTCTGCAATTCTGGCTTTGGTGCCGTAAAGCCTGCCCGATACTTTTTGGAACTTAGCTCCTTGGTCGGATTCCTCTTTTGGCTTGGGGGCGATATGAACCACTCCCAACTCGCGCTCGTGCAAAATTGTAATAAGACGGGCGACTTCTTTTTTAAGTTTGGATATTGATGAGACATCAGAAAGCTGATTGGTAGCAGCTCTGAACTTTAATGCGGTAAGTTCTTTTCTTGCCTCATCTAATCTTGATACCAATTCATCCTGATGAAATGTTGTTAATTCTGAAGCTCTCGTCATTGTACCTTAACCTCCGCATTCTCTCTGACAATAAATTTTGCCTTAAAGGGAAACTTCTGAATAGCTCGCTCCATGGCGGATTTAGCCAATTCGGTATCGACTCCAGAAAGTTCAAACAGAATTCTTCCTGGACGGATTACAGCTACCCAGTGTTCGGGATTTCCTTTTCCCGATCCCATTCTCGTACCTGCGGCTTTTTGTGTGACGGGCTTGTCCGGGAACACCCTTATCCAAACCTTACCGCCTCTTTTAATTCGCCTGGTCATGGCAATACGAGCGGCTTCAATCTGTCTTGCAGTCAACCATCCGGGTTCCAGAGCCACGATGGCATATTCCCCAAAATTGATCTCGCTTCCTCCTTTGGTTAGACCCGACAACCTACCTCTTTGCGTCTTCCGGTACTTAACCTTTTTGGGCATCAACATAATTACTCGTTCTCCTTTTTAAAGTGCGGTGTTTCATGGTGCTCTCCGCGAACGCGCCTTTCAATCTCTTCCTCCTCGGCCAGCAACTTTTCGAGTTCGTCGGTTTCCACCGTCGGAGTCTCTTCAATTTGACCTTCTGTGAATGCCGTCTCTTCAGTTGTATCTGAAGCAACGGTTTTTCTTTTACCGCCTCCAGCTGTAATGATTTTCTTTTTAGGAGTTAAAACCGCCTGATCAACTTCGGCTGTTACCTCAGTAGGTTGTCTTACGTCGACTGAAGTTCGGTAAGGAACAACATCTCCTTTGTATATCCAAACCTTGACTCCGATTCGACCGAAAGTTGTCTTAGCCTCTCTGACTCCGTAATCAATATCGGCACGAAGAGTATGCAGAGGTACGCGTCCTTCACTGTAGGATTCTTTACGAGCCATTTCAGCCCCGCCGAGTCTTCCAGAACACTGAACTTTAACTCCCAGTCCTCCCGCCTTCTGTACTGATTGAATCGCCCTTTTCATAGCCCTTCGGAAACTTATTCTTCTAGAAAGCTGATCGGCTATGCTTTGGGCAATCAGACTTGCGTCCAAATCAGGCTGTTTTATTTCCTGAATGTTAAGCTGAATCTTATTGTTACCCGTAATTCGTTCGAGCTTTTTACGCAGTCTCTCGGCTTCGGCTCCGCGACGTCCAATAACGATACCCGGTCTTGCCGAATGAATGTCTACTTTAAGCCTGTCGCGAGTACGCTCCACTTCAATTCTCGAAACCGCGGCGGCTTCTAATTGCGAATTAAGGTAATCTCTAATCTTCCAGTCTTCTATTACGCACTGCTGATAGTTTCTCTCATCAAACCAACGTGACTTCCAGTCGGTAGTTATGCCGATTCTAAAGCCGTACGGATTTACTTTCTGTCCCATTTAATTTTCCTCTCCGGCTTCATCGGATTCGTCTTCAGATATTTCTCCATCTTTTGTGCCTTTAAGTTCGTCACTTACTTCGCTGCTACCTTCACCCTGCTGACTTGAAGTGACTTCCTCGTCGGACTCGACGGATTCATCATCAATTTCAATTTCCACGTTTTCAGATTCGGCCTGCGAAATCAAGTCAGTCTCTGCAATCAAGTCAGTCTGCTCAATCTGCAAACCTCCATCATTGTCAATCTCGTCGTCTTTGTTCAAAGATGCGATATCTGCGCTTCCGGCGGATTTTTCTTGAGCGGCCCTGACTCTTCGCTGGCGTTTGGCGGCCAAGTCAGCGTTTTTGCGTTCTCTTAATTTGGTAAGCTCTTCGTCCGACAATCTTCCCAGCGAAATTGTAAGGTGACAAGTCCTCTTTCGAATTCGGCTTGCCCGACCTCTTGCTCTGGGTCTGAACCTTTTAATAGTCATACTCTCGTCGGCGAAACATTCGAGTACGAACAACTCCATGGCCTCGTATCCCTGAGCATAAGTTGCGTTGGCTATTGCAGATGACAATATCTTTTGAACTGTTTTAGCCGAACCGCGACTGGTGTTTTCTAAAATACCCAACGCCACTTCGGCCTGCTGACCGCGAATTAAATCTAAAACTTCCCTCACCTTGTAAGCGGAAAATCTTATGTGTTTTGCCGAAGCGGTTGAAACCGGCCACGTAAATGTCGTAGTAGATGCCATAACTACCTTCTGCCTTGCTTTTCTTGACCAGCGTGATATCTAAAGGTCCTAGTCGGCGCGAACTCACCTAATTTGTGACCTACCATTGACTCGGAAACATATACCGGGATGTGTTTTCTTCCGTCATGAACGGCCATTGTGTGACCGACCATATCAGGTATGATCGTCGAACGTCTGGACCACGTTTTGATTACTTTTTTTTCGTTTTTGTCGTTCTGTATTTCCACTTTTTTTAACAAATGGTCGTCTACGAACGGACCTTTTTTAAGACTTCTGGGCATATCTATCTCCTAGCTCCGCGACGTCCAATAACGATACCCGGTCTTGCCGAATGAATGTCTACTTTAAGCCTGTCGCGAGTA
>DAHXLF010000066.1 GCA_027371755.1 Acidimicrobiales bacterium | reverse complement strand
TTTAAATTAGAACTATTTGGTTCAGTTGACATATTAGTTGACGTGGAAGGTTATATAGCCCCTGCAGGATCTACCGTATCGGGACTTTATAACCCAATTAGTCCATTTAGACTAGTTGATACCAGGAAAAATGCTACCGATCCTTCCACCTATGCAAATCAAACCTTTAGTGCAAATCAAACTCAAAGTTTTAAGGTTACAGGCGTATCATCTGTTCCTTCAACTAATATATCTGCTGTGGCGATAAATATAACTGCAACTGACAGTTCGTCTTATGGATTTATAAGTGTAGCCCAGAGTAATTTTAGTTCTACTCCAAGTTTTTCAGATTTAAACTTTAGTCCCGGTTCTACTAATGCAAATACAATAGTTGTTCCAGTATCTTCTACCGGTATGATTTATGTTTATTCGTCTGCACCGATTGATGTAGTTATAGATATTTCAGGGTTTTACAGCTCAAATGGAACCGATTCAACTGGATTTTATTACTATCCTATTAATCCTACAAGAATTGTCGATTCCAGGCCTAATTCAGGTTTCCAATATCAAAATCAACCTCTTACTGGAGGTGCCAACCTAACTCTAGGAACTCCAAAAACAGTAAACCCAATAAATGCTTATAACGATCAAATACCAAATGGAGCACTAGCGGTAAGCTTAAATATAACTGCTACAAACAATCCTGATTTAGGGTTTTTGAGCATATATCCCACAGGAAATACTGCCCCTGACAGTTCTAATTTGAACTGGACTAATAATGAAACTGTAGCTAATCTTGCTATTGCAACATTATCTCAGGCAGGTACCTTTAATATAGCAGCTAATGTTACAACTGACTTCATAGTAGATGTAAACGGGTATTATGGGTTGTGAATCACTGTTGGCGTCAAGGCAATCCCCTTCGTTAGTTTAGATTGTCTTTAAACCGACCTTGGTTTCATGCACAGTTTATTGACTGTCAATGACGGTGTTGTCATATTGGTTTTGGGGTTAGTAAAATGAATTAAAGAATTCAGATTTTGCCTGCACTGGGGGGATAAGTCCTGGCTTGTCATGATGCTGGCTTGTCATGAAATGGCCTGGTACCCTTGGGCGGAACAAGTCCATATAGTTACCAGCCATTGATTGTCGAGAGTTTTGAGCACTTACTTTATTTATATAATTTATAAATATGTCAAGAAAATAATCTGTGAAACACTCAAAATATCCGGCAAACTACTAATGTCCACAAAATCAAGCTTCTTAGAACGTTCGTGGGTTAATTTCCTAAATGATTCACTCAGAATCATTTAAAAATGCATTCAGTTTTATAAGATTTGCTGCACATACGGCTCAGTGTAGTTAAAAAATCACAAATAGTGGCGGGAATTCGTGTTTTATGGTTACTACTGGTAGGCTAATACCAGTAGGTTTAATTTTACCTTTATGATTTAGTCTTGCATTAATAATCCAAATGTATTATCATACTTTGATAGATTGCGTTACGGCATTTGGTTTGAGTAAAACTTGATCAATTAAATTAAACGTATCTAAAGCAGGCGATGGCAGTGCTTGTGATTCTTAATAAAAAACCTGACTTAAAAAAGAAAGTGAAATTCACAAAGTGATTACTTTCAATAAAATAAGCCAAACGGCTGAATCCGTCTTCAAACTGCAGCCACCTGACAATGATATGCCGATCTTTGGCATGAAGCGCCGTATAGCGTTGGGAGTCATGTGTTTAACGATTTTAATCGGATCACTTGACATGACCATCTTAAACATTGCGCTTCCTGATCTTGTTGTCAACTTAAAGGCTACGAATATACAACTGGAATGGATAGTTGATTCTTATGCCGTTGTGACGGCCGGTCTGTTGATATTTGCTGGTAGCCTGGGGGACAGGATCGGCAGAAAAATCTTATTGGTGGTTGGGCTGACGGTATTTGCAGCAGGGTCAATCGTTTCGGCGTTTTCAAGCTCGGTTTTAATGTTGATTGTTGGGCGAGCGATTATGGGAGTCGGCTCAGCCTTTACTATGCCAGCAACTTTGTCATTAATAACTTCAATGTTTAGAAGACAAAATGAGAGAGCGTTGGCAATTGGGATTTGGTCTGGTACTGAAGGTATCGGTATTGCTTTAGGCCCTATAGCCGGTGGCTGGCTTTTGGCACATTTTTGGTGGGGATCGGTCTTTCTGATAAATGTCCCCATCGCCGTTATAGCAGCAATTTCGGCGGCATTGTTAATTCCTAATTATAAGAGCAGCAAGAAAATTCGTTCTGACTGGACTGGGGTAATCCTTTCAATAGTCGGTATCACTTTATTCTTATGGGGGATTATAGAAGCTCCCTTGAGCGGATGGTTCTCTCCGGAGGTAATTATTCCTCTCTTGATCGGTGCATTCGGAATGTTTCTGTTTATGTATTGGGAGTTTAAATCGAGTCATCCGATGTTGGAAACGGCACTTTTTAAGAAGGCGAGGTTTTCTGCAGCTTTAGTGTCCGAAGGACTGATCATATTCGTATTGATGGGTTTGTTGTTTTTGATGACGCAGTACCTCCAGTTTTCGTTGGGTTTTACCCCTTTTGCCGCAGGGATAAGAATACTTCCTGTTGCCATAGTCCTCGGCGTGGCGGCTCCAGTTTCAACTTATATCGACAGGTTTCTAGGCACGAAACTTACGGTCGCAGGTGCAATGCTAATTATTGCCTTGGGATGTTATATGCTCAGTTTGACTACGATTCATTCGTCCTATAATGACGTACTGATAGGGCTTATTGTTGTAGGCCTAGGTTCGGGTTTGGCTTTCCCGCCTGCAACCGAATCGGTTATGGGCTCCCTTAAGGCCGAAAACACCGGAGTCGGATCCGCATCAAACAGCGCTTCGATGCAACTGGGAGGAGCTTTGGGTGTCGGGGTAATAGGGACAGCTTTGATTTCGCGATATCAGGGTAGTCTATCTGGGATGTTAGCTGGGCACAATATACCGGCTCAAGCTATGGCGATAATAAAAGGATCTCTCGGAGGGGCGCTCGCCGTAGCCCATATTGTGGGAGGCCGTTCGGGGATTTTGTTGGCGCTTGCCGCAAAGATCTCATTTATTGGAGGAATGGACTTGGGGTTAAGGGTAGGGGCGGCAGTAGCCGTGCTCAGCGCAGTATCGGTACTCATCTTCCTTCCGTCCCGCAGCGAACACGTAAAGCTTGAAACCAACCGTTTAATTCATCGACGTGCCGAAGACGTGTCCGAGAGTAAATAGAATCTTTAGATCGACGTGCTGTAAATTGTATTATTCAATTTGAGCCTAAGCTCTTTGAACATGTCGATTCCGCATAATAGACAAAGATAATTTGCAAACTTTCCCGATAAAACCCGCAGAATGTCTATTAAATTCAACATAGTATTAAATAGGCTGCATATGTATTAATTTGGGGCTTTAGTCACTGTAAAAAGCGGTTGAAATATGCAAAACTTAAAATTGTGAAACCAGCACTTTTATTGTCGGGCGGAAAGAGTCGTCGATTGGGGTTTGATAAAGCAACTGTCGCAGTTGGCAAACAAACATGCATAAATACAGTATCTGATGTTTTAAAAGATGCAGGTCTATTTCCCATAATAGAGGTTGGTCGCGGATTTTCGGATCTCAAATTTATTAGAGAACCCAATCTCGGTGAAGGTCCTTTGGGTGCAATTGTCTTTGGTTTTGAATATTTCAAAGAGGTTGGTTATAGCGGTCCGTTGGCAGTTGTTTCCTGTGACTTGCCGTATCTAAATAAAGGCGCCGTAGAAAAAATAGTAAATTCTTCAGTATCACAAAGTGTCGTGGCAATCTCTCAAAATAGAAAACAACCGTTATGTGCCAAATGGTCCCAGTGGGATCTAGAAATTGCAAAGTCTAAGTTTTTGCAGGGGGAGCGCTCGCTTAAGTGGTTCCCTCACGGCGACGCGATTTTTTTGGAGGCAAAATCGGAATTTAGGGATTGCGGCGGTGAGCTTAACTTTTCGGACATTGACACTAAAGACGACTATGACAGATTGCTACAGGTTTTAAGGCGAAATAGTTTTCGCCATGATAAATTAGACCTCAGCGCCATAGAAAATAGTAGCCTATCTCATTATGGTTTAAACCAAACAACCGCGGGGCAATTCTAATAATGATTTCTCTGAGAAAAGCTTTCAATATGGTAGTTGAATTGGGGGTGCCGTTAAATTCAATTGAGTGCGATGTTGATGATACTCTCGGCCTTATTTTAGAAGAAGACGTTTATGCCACAGAAAATGTGCCGTCGTTTAGAACTTCTGCAATGGACGGATATGCAATTAAGTCAGAAGATTTAAGAGCCGGTATAAACAAGCTTAAAGTTGTAGCAAAAGTATTTGCCGGACAGACCTTTGCTGGTATTTTGCAATCGGGTCAGGCAATAAGAATCATGACGGGGGCCAGTGCCCCCGAAGGCGCCGATGCGGTGTGTCCTCAGGAGTTTGTGGAAATCTCAGAATCTCTAAAAGATCAAGTGTACATTCCGACACTTTTGTGTGCAAATGAAAATATACGATTTCCCGGAGAAGATATTGAAAGCGGCCAGCTACTTTTGTCCAAAGGACAACAGATTGGTCCTTCCCAAATCGGCATTTTAAAGAGTATGGGCAACACTAAAATTAAGGTAATCCCAAAGGTAAAAGTCGGAGTAATTTCCACCGGAGATGAATTGACGGAGTCGGGAGTATTAAAACCCGGACAGATAAGAGATTCCAACAGACCTACCATTCTCGCATCGTTAAAAAGGTTGGGCGTGACACCTGTTGATTATGGGATAGTCCGAGATGATCAAAATGCAATTGAAGAAGCATTTAGTAATGCCGCCCGTGATTGTGATTTAATTTTAACAACTGGCGGAGTGAGTGTAGGAGAGGCTGACTATATGGCTACGGTCTTAAATAAGATTTGTAATGGCAATATGCAATCGGTGAAAGTTGCGATAAAACCCGCAAAGCCTCTTGCGTTTGGAGTTACGACTCAAACAGGCTGCCCTTTAATATCCCTACCGGGCAATCCGGTTGCGTGTCTTGTCAGTTTTCACCTTTTCGCAAAAGCCTTAATCAAAAAAATGATGGGACACAGAGTGGAAAATATCAGAACTATACGGGCAAAAGCTGGCGATGACTTTGAGAGATTTCCTGACGGTAAACTTCATTTGGACAGAGGAATTTTGAACGTATCTAATGAGGGCTGTCTTAAAGTAACCAGGCAAGCCAAGCAGGGCTCTCATATGCTCAGGCTGTTTGCCGAATCAAATGTATTGATTTGCATTCCCGATGGAGACGGAGTTGTTAAAGGTTCGTCGGTGGATGTAATACCATTGGAACTTAATATCTTTGAGGAATATTAGGGTGACTAATCTTAAAGTGCAACCCACTTACTTAAAGCTAAATGAACGAAAAATTATGCCCGTAGATGGACCGTTGGTAGACAGGTACAATAGAGTCCATAGTGATCTTAGAATCTCCGTTACTGATCGCTGTAATTTTCGATGCATATATTGTTTGCCTGACGGCAACTTGCCCACGGTTGCAAAAAAAATGCTTTTGAGTTTCGAAGAGATTATCAGGGTCGCAAGAATTCTAAAGAAGCTTGGAATTAAAACAGTCAGACTAACGGGGGGAGAGCCTCTTTTAAGAAGGCACCTAAGTGAACTTATACTTGGACTCGATAAACTCGGATTTGAAGATATATCGCTTACGACAAACGGCTATCTTTTAGCAGATTGTGCATCAGAATTGAAAGCGGCAGGTCTTAAAAGGGTAAATATTAGTTTAGATTCTCTGGAGGAATCTAAATTTGCATCCATCAGAAGACGTGGCAATCTCAAAACTGTATTGGAAGGGCTTGATGCCGCAAAGCTTGCTGGTTTGACTCCCGTAAAGGTCAATGTCGTTGTGATGGCAGGAGTGAACGAAGACGAGATAGCCGATTTCATACCGTTTGCCGCAAAGACTGGCACAACGGTCAGGTTTATTGAATTTATGCCGTTGGATTCCAACGGGTCTTGGAGTTTGGACAAGTTTGTGCCCTTCGATTCAATACTTAATAAAATTAATTCAAAATGGAAGATCGAACCCTGTCAGATAAAAGATAATAGTGCGCCTTCAAGGTATTTTCGTGCGACTGAAACAAATGTAGTGTTTGGGATAATAGGTTCGATTTCAAAGCAATTTTGTTCAACGTGTGATCGCCTAAGGTTAACTTCGGACGGATCGTTGAGGAACTGCCTTTTCGCCACAGATGAGACAAGTCTTTTAGGAGAATTGCGAAACGGAAATTCTGATCAAGAATTGGAACTGTTGATTCGTAAGACCGTTTGGGGTAAGAAAATTGCTCACGGCACGGATCAAATTGGGTTGGCAAAGCCGTCCCGACCAATGTCAATGGTCGGGGGTTGATTTACTCGTTGAATCGGTTTAAATTTGGGATCTGTAACTTTATCTTCAAACACGGCAAGATAAAGTTTGTTTTTATATCAATTCTCGGAAGTCGCATTGCTGCTTAATTAATTTTGGCTTAATGCGGATGTAATAAAATTTACAATGTTACAAAGCCGTGGCAGAGATCTGTATTCTATGTTCAACTTTTGTATGAATAATGTCAGGCGCTAGAAGCCTATCAATAAATAGAGGAGTCTAAAATGTCGCTCATGACAGTGCGTGATACAGAAAATAGAATGGACACGGAAAGAAAATTTAAATTTTCAAGGCTGTCCGTGTTGCTGCTGACCAACGTTGTATGTACGTATCTTTTGGTGGTTTTAGGGTCAACCGTTAGAGTCTCAAACTCAGGCACGGGCTGTCCTTCGTGGCCGTTGTGTTACGGTCAAGCTACTCCGATTTACGGCAATACCCATGCATTGGTAGAACAATCCCACCGGTACTTGGCTTCAATAGTATCTGTTCTTGTGTTTGCGGCACTGGTCGTAGTTCTTATGTTGAAAGACAAGAAAAGAAAACATTTTCTTATAAAACTTGCTTGGCTTGCCGCAGGCACGATTGTAATACAGGTTATTCTTGGCGCCATTACTGTTGTTACCAAAAACGCCCCTTGGACGGTAGCCGCTCATTTGGCTATGGCTATGATTTTTACCGCCGTAATGGTTGTATATTTTATTGCTTCACTTTCGACAAGCTATCCGGAAATTAAAATTAATACCGATACTAAAACTAACGGTGACAGAAGTCTTTTAAAAAAAGTTAAGGTTCTTGCGTACCTATCGGTTGTATTCACCTTTTTAATCATAATTTCCGGAAGCTTAATTGTCGACGGAGGAGCCGAACAGCACTGTGCCTCGTGGCCTCTTTGTCCCAGTGGGGAACCCGGTAAAGATGTCCTTTTGAATTTGATTCACCGGTCAATTGTCGGATTGACATTTATAATATATATTCTTTTTGCGATAATGGGAACCAAGTTGTTTGTCAAGCTTAAGTGGTGGCGAAACGGGGTGGTTGCCGTAATATCTGTAATTGTAATTACGGCTGCATTCGGGGCTTTAAGCGCTTTGACCAAAGCCAATCCAGTGTTTCAGGATTTTCATTTGGCTTTGGCGACACTTGTATGGGTTGCAGTCGTGTCACTTGTGACTTTTATGCATTTTGAAACTGGGTCAGATATTGATTTACAAAAGAAAATGCTATAAAAAATTGATCAAAAATTGAGTCACGTATCTTTTAGAAAACTAAATTGCTAAGAGTCTTATGAATCTTTTGTCGGATTAAATATTTGATTAATTGATTTTGACAATTTATTGCAATTGGAGTTTTGGATTTTGTCCCAACGAATCCTTGAAGAACCTTCAAAGCGATGACGAGCCAACGAAAAGGGGTGAAGCAATAGATGGAAGTTTTTAATATGCGTTGGATTGCATAAAAGTGAATTACAAGTGGTAACCGATTGGGCCAATGCCATCTAGCGGTATCTCCAAGATGTGATTCACAAGATCAAGGGATTGGTTAAGCACCGTGGTCTCTCTGTGCATGGAAAGTGTCTTTTCTATGCTCGTTCTGGTTGCAATTTGCTCAGGAGATAAATTCCCTTTTAGAAGGGCTTCTACAAGATTCCAGCCTGAAGGAGTAAATTTAACTGAATCTGTATTACCGTAGACTCATCTAATCGGCCCTTAATTGAGCCCATTTAGGTCTGTATCCTTTTCCACCGACATTATGTTTTAACTCTCTGCAAATGGTAAAAGGATTAACCCCAACTTCTCTTGCAAGCTCAGATTGAGTCAAACCGCTACGCCTAAAGGCATAAATTTGACAACGTATATCAATGGTGACTTACGAATATTTATTCAATGTGCATCCTTTCTGATAATTTGGTTCACATTGATACTTTCGCAGCTCACCATTTGTCTATTTGATATTGTTATCTATTGGATATTGCACTTGGATTTAAAATTCAGTAGTTTTTAAATGCTGAATTATGAACACAATTGTAAGTTCTACGGATCGGACAGAAACGTTTTTAAGAGAATTTTAAAAGTGCTTTCTTTTCAATTTCTGCAAGCCGGTTAACGGTAGCTGAATCGGCGGGATAGAAGTTGGGATAAAATGTCTTGGCCTGTTTACCTAAGTACTCAGTATTTGTGGGAGTCAGCCTTTTTGCATTGATTTCAAGTAAGCTCAGGACAATTCTTATGAATTCAATCTCTTCTAATGCCTCTTTAGTTTTTAATTCCGCACATATTTCAACGGCATTGTGCATGCTTGCTTGATGCGCATTCCAAAGGTTTATTTGAGCGTTGTTTTCATTCGAGGCCGTATAGATCAACCACTTGACAAACGGATGTTTTAATTCAGGAATAGGCGAATATGAACTCACATTTCGGCTTTGACTTAAAGCGGCTACATCAATACTTAAGAGTTCTTTGTTCTTATAAAGGTGACTTATGGATTCTAATGTTAAGTTATTGTCTAGAAACAGTCGGACAATCTCTAAGTCTAAAACCATGAATCCGTTAACGGCTTTAAACCAATCGGAACCGCGTTGTAGGTCATCTGTTATTCTTGTTGAATCTATTTCCCACAACATAAATTGCATTAAGGCAAGGCCGTAACCAAGCTCTGTGCTTTTGTCAATTCCGTAAGTAAAAAAAAATGATTGAAAAGTGGATTTTCTTTCGGATGCCGTCAGTTCGACGGCGCTTTTAATGGTTAAGGGTTTAAATTTGTCGTCAGTTTCTAACATTTTTATTTCCAATGATAATTTATGGTTCGTAATATATTGTTTTTGCGTGTTTGGACATAGTCGCACTTTCCAGCTTATTGCAACAGGCGCCGCGGTGATTTAGTTGACGCGATACTTTGCTTGGCTGGCAGTGATTTACTTAATTGATTGTAAAGCGGCATCAAAAATTTCGTTGCCACACCTGTATTTTAGCGATATCTGATTATCACGTCTTTAAATATTAGGTATTGCCTAGGGCCTTTTGATGCGAGTTTGAGACGGTATATTTGCATAGGTACTGCAATATTTACCTATTTGTCGCAAAAATATCTATATCACAAAATTTAATGTGACTTTTTACCCTTGATTAAAAAACCTTTTATAACAATACTTATTAGAAAGGCATTACTTTAAGTAACCTACTTTAAGTAGTACTGAGATTTAAATAGTGTCGAAATGAGCAATAAGGCTTAGTTTGGGCTTATAAGTTAAGGGCTTTTAAAAGTTCGAAAATTAATTATTCAAAACCTAAAAGATTGGAGAGAGCGCAGTGACGATTACAAGCGGCATCGAAAATTCAGAAGATTATCATGGTCATCACGAAAGACCTGGGGAGTCTTTAAATGAATATCGTACCAGGTGGACTTGGGATAAGGTAGGTTGGGGAACGCACTGCGTTGATTGTTACCCCGGTAACTGCCCGTTTCGGGTTTACGTCAGAGACGGAAAAATAATCAGAGAAGAGCCATCGGCCACATTTAAAGAAGTTGAACAGGGGATTCCTGACTTTAACCCAATGGGCTGCAATAAAGGAGCATGTTGGAGTCAGCAGATATATGATGGCGACCGAGTACTTCATCCCCTAAAGCGAAAGGGCAAAAGAGGAAGCGGTGAGTGGGAACAGATTTCCTGGGACCAAGCACTAACCGAAGTTGCCGATGGCATGCTTGATGCCATCGAGGCCGGAGGACCAGAGGCAATCGTCAGAGAAGGAACTCCCGAAGTTGCTGCCGTATTGCCTACGGACAGGTTCTTTAATATTTTCGGAGGAAGAATGCTAGATCTTCATCCGTCTTTCAACGACTTCTCCATAGGGCTGCATGAAACGTTCGGTAAGTGGAATCCCGTGTCATCTGCAGACGATTGGTTCCACTCCAAATTAATTCTAATCTGGCATATGAATCCCGCATTTACTAGAATCCCCTTTTACCACTTCATGCTTGAGGCAAGATACAAGGGGGCAGAAGTAATTTCGATTTCTCCGGACTTAAATGCTTCACATGTTCACAGTGATTACCACGTTCCCGTAAAGACTGGAACGGATGCCGCTTTTGGTCTTGCAATGGTACAAGTTATTATCGAAGAAAATATCTGTGATGAAACATTTGTCAGAGAACAGACTGACCTGCCATGTTTGGTTAGAACCGACACAAAGAGGTTCCTAAGGGAAACTGACGTAGTCGGTGACAAGTTTGGGGCCAGAGAGGATCAACTTTACCATTGGGATCCCGAAGAGGGTTTGATAAAAGCCGACAGAACAAATCTGTTACTTAACGGGAAGAAAGTAGCTCTTTCGGGTACGTATACCGTTGAACTTAATGATGGTTCTGTCGTGGAAGTAAAGCCCGTAATGCAGATGATGGATGAGCACCTTAGAGAAAATTATACTCCAGAGATGCAGCAGGAGATTACCGGCATTCACCCCGACGTCGTGCGAATGATCGCAAGAAAAGCTGCGGCTAAAAAGACCGAGATCATGTTGGGTTGGAACTCATGTAAGTACTACCATGGAGATCTTATCGAAAGAGCAATGTGTCTACTGCTTGCAGTCACAGGCAACTGGGGAAAACAGGGTACTGGGATTCGCTCTTGGATGATAGGAATGGCCGACGGAATGTTTTCCATGATGGTAAAACAAACCCCGGGAGTTCAAGGCGCAGAGGAGCTTTTCTCGGCTCAGGAGATGGCAATAAGCGTTTTGAGGCAAAATGATCCCTCATTAAGCACTGATGAACTTGCCGTGAGGGAAGTAGCCAGGCTGTTGGCTCAGATGGGACCGATGGGAGAAGAAGCTCCGAGGTTAACTGGATCTCCACCCGCATTCTGGTGGTACTGGCAGGGTAACTTTAAGGAGAGATGGGAGAACCCAGAGTGGGGCGATACCTCTCTGCCTAGGACCTTTAATGAATATTTCGAAGAAGCCTTAGAAAAAGGCTGGTGGAATAACAGAGATAACCCCCGTCCGGAAAATCCACCGTACATGATTATAGAGTGTGGTGGGAATATGTTAAGGAGAACCAGAGGCGGTTACACCCAACTGGGAGATACGCTCTGGGAAACTTTAAAGATGATAGTGAGTATAGATTTCAGACTTAACTTTACGGGTCTTAACTCTGACATTATTTTACCGGCTGCGCAGCACTACGAAAAGGTTGGATTCCATATTCCGACTTCTCACGTAATGAATTTGACTTTCTCAGATAAGAATGCCGAGCCGGCAGGCGAAGCAAAACCTGAGTGGGAAATATATCAGCTTATATTGAAGAAGCTCGCCGAGCGTGCAAAGGTTCGTGGTGTTACTTCATATCAGAATCGATTCGGTGCTAAATTTGATCCTCAAGTTATGTGGAATGAGTATACGCTAGACGGCTATATCGAAGATCAAGACAAGTATGCTGATGAGATAATCCGTGACTCTGCTTACGGAGGAACATTGCCTGAAGATGTCGACTTAAAGCACATGCGTGAAGTGGGTTTTGAAAGATTTATAGGATGGGGCAGTAGCCCGTTTGCTTTGGCACAAGCCTCTCCGCTATTCCCCGACAAGACGCACAGTCCCTTTAGAGACCATGTAGAGAAGGGAGCACCATTTCCGACTTACGCAAGAAGGGCTCAGTTTTATATAGATCACCCGTGGTGGCTTGAAGCAAATGAAGCTTTGCCTGTGCATAAGCCTAATCCAAATGCAGGTGGTAACCAAGTTCTAAGAATGACATCTGGTCACAATCGTTGGTCGATTCACTCCATGAACCAGGCAAATAAGATTATTCTTCAGACCCACCGTGGTGAACCCACCGTGGAGGTTTCAATTGAAGACGCAATGTCGAGAAATGTCAAAGACGGCGACATAGTCGAAGTATATAACGATATTACTTCTTTTAGGTCAAAAGTGAAACTATCTTCGACGGTAATGCCGGGTCAAGTAATTTCATACAACGGATGGGACGGTCATCAGTATGAAGACTGGAAGGGCGCAAATGAAATTGAAGCTGGTATGGTCAAGTGGATAGCATTTGCGGGAGGTTATGGTCACATAAACTACTCGCTTGCTGAATGGCAGCCGATTCCAACCGATCGTGGCGTACCCTGTGATTTTAGAAAAGTTGATTAAATTAGGAGAAAAAATGAGCATTAAAATTCACGAAAAAAATATTGACATTAATGATCTTGCAAGTTTCGGCGACATACCGGCGGTCAACATTGAGTTAACGAAAATCCCGGTTGACGTTCAGCCCAATAAGTACATTAAAAATGCGTATGCTAACAAAGAATATGGTCGGATTAAATCCGTCGATGTAAAACTTGCCAGTGACAAGGACAGACTTTATGTAAACATTACTTTTGCGGATTCCGAAATACCCAATACTGAATTTCAAGATTCGGTTGGCATCTTCTTCTGTAATCAAGATGGTCAAAGCGACAGCCCCGTAACCATCGGGTCGTTGGAAAGACCGACGTTACTGTGGCAGTGGAAAAATCGAACTGAGTTGCAAAAAAACCTCAGTCAAGCAAA
>DAHXLF010000065.1 GCA_027371755.1 Acidimicrobiales bacterium | reverse complement strand
AGGGCATGAAATATATCGTCATTTGAACCGATGGGATAAAACCGTCCGAACGTAAGATGGTGACCCAATGCCAAATCGTTAATCGAACCGTTAATATCGGTTATGGTGCCTCCTATCTGATGCATAAACCTGTGCACTGCGGGTACTGGGGCAAAAAGGGAACTGGAATCAACTGTTGGGCCGTGGGACTGTTCGACGGTCAAACAACTGTAATGGTCAAACAGCGGTTCGGAGTTGAAGGTGCCGACGAAGTAATAAGTGCCTTAAACGCGGCAACTGAAATGGTGAAAGAGGCCGATCCTACCCTGGATGATGTTTTGGCGGCCATTGAAGTTTGGCGAATGATGCCCCAAATCGGGGGTAGAGCGATGTTTCCGGCTTTCTTCTTGTGGTATTATCACGGCGGGTTTAAAGACAGGTGGAATAATCCTCTGTTTAACGATAAAATGATGACCAAATCTTTTGACGAATACTTCGAAGAAGCCGTTGAATCAAACTGGTTTACCAATTTGGATAAACCGTCAAGAGATCATACCCCAAGAATACTTATTGAATGTGGTGGGAATCAGCTTCGAAGGACCAGAGGCGGAAGAGGCGTTCTCTTAGATACGCTTTGGAAGAATTTAAAATTGGCGGTGTGTATTGACATAAGAATGTCCGCCACCGCATTGAATTCGGATGTTCTACTGCCAGCTGCTCAGCATTATGAAAAGGTGTCATTTCATCTTCCCACGCCTGCGATGCTGACACTTCAGCTAAGCGATAAGTCAGCCGAACCTCAAGGAGAGGCGAAGGAAGAGTGGGAGATATTTCATCTTTTACTGATGAAGATTTCTCAAATAGCGCAGGAACGTAATTTAGACGGATTCCAAGTTTCAGATATCGGTCCTGAAGAAGACAGGTATCGCAAATATTCGGAGCTACCCGATCGATACAGCCTAAACGGGCATCTTTTAAACAGCGAAGACGTGGCAGAAGAGATGGTTCGCGACACGGTATTTGCCGGTACTTTAAATGATGAAGTTGATTTAAACTATCTTAGGGAACACGGATTTTCAAAGTTTAAAGATTGGGGTATGTCGCCAATGGCACTGGGGCAGTCATCGCCATTACCGGTTGACGAAACATTTAGCGTTTTTAGGGATCACTATGAAAAAGGGACTCCGTACCCAACGCTGACCAGGCGAGCTCAGTTCCTAATTGAGCATCCCTGGTTCGTCGATGCTAAAGAAGATTTGCCGGTTCATAAGGATGCACCCTTGATGGGCGGCACCTACAAATTTAGGATGACCGGTGGACACAACAGATGGTCGATACATGCCATGAATATGGGTAACCCGTACCTCCTAGAGACACACAGGGGCGAACCGCACGCCGTTATGCATCCTCGGGACGCTAAGGAACTCGGGGTGAAAGACTTTGACTTTATTAAAGTTAAAAATGATGTTGGTGAATTTAAAGTTCGAGTAAAACTTTCACCTTGCCAGAGGCCATCGGGCTTAACAATTTATAATGGCTGGGACTCGTTTATGTTTAAAGATATGGTTGCTTCAAATGAAGTTGAACCCGGAATGGTTAAGTGGTTAAATATGGCCATGGGCTACGGTCACTTGAAATATGCTCCGATGGAATGGCAGCCCGCTCCAGTGGACAGACCTATATTCGTTGACATCCAAACCGCAGAATAAAGTACAAAAAATTATATATAGTTTTTCTGACTTTAGCGAGCACCGGTTAAGGGAATTGTGCTTGGTTGGAATTAAAGTTATTGCACACACTAAAATTGTTCACTAAAAGCTATTAATGTAGTGTAAAAAGTATTTTGAGTTATTCTGATCTAAGCTGGGTCAGTTCAAGGGATTTTACGTTGAGTCACAATAATAGCGTGAATTATTTTAACGGTTAAGGCGGTTACCATATGACAAAAGATGACAATATCGATTTGTTTAATTTGAAGGCGTCGGACTTCGGAAAAGATTTTATCTGGGGCGTGGCATCTTCGTCTTATCAAATTGAAGGCGCTCATGACGAAGACGGAAAAGGTGCGTCAATATGGGATGTCTTCGTTCATAAAAACAGGTTTTTGATCCCCACGGTTATGACTCGAGAGGTTGGAGACGTTGCATGTGATTTTTATCACAGATATGAATCAGATATTGCCATGATTGCAGATTTGGGCTTTAAAGCTAACAGATTTTCCGTGTCTTGGCCGCGAATACTTCCGACGGGTACGGGGAAGGTCAATCAAAAAGGGCTCGACTTTTATTCCAGAGTAGTCGATTCTAATTTGGCCAATAATTTGGAACCATGGATTACGTTATACCATTGGGATTTGCCGCAGGCTTTACAAGAAAAAGGCGGGTGGCAAGATAGGCAGATAGTCGAATACTTCGCTGAATTTACCGATGTTGTAACAAAAAAACTTGGTGACAGAGTTAAAAATTGGATGATATTTAACGAACCACTTTCGTTCTGCGCTGGGGGTTACCTCTTAGGGGCTATGGCACCAGGCATTATAAATCCATCGGGTTTCATGGCAAGTGTACATCACGTAAATTTGTGCCAGGCTAGAGGCGCATCCGTTATTCGCGAAAACGTCAAAAAAGCTAATGTCGGTACTACTCATGTAATTGCCCCCGTTCACGCTATGGGAACGAAAAGTTTTCAAATAAAAGCACAAGAATCAGTAAATGCACTAATGCATCGTATCTATTTGGATCCGAATTTAGGTTTAGGTTATCCTTTCGGATTGAGTCCGCTTGTGGATCTCGTGAAACGCCATATCAAAGATGATGACGAAAAAGATATCCGGGTGGATTTCGATTTTATCGGTGCGCAGTATTACTCAACCATAAAAGCAATACCGGTACCATTTTTAAAAGGAATTCCCGCCAAACCCAAACCCAAAACAGGTCAAGATGCCGATATGTTAAAATCGCCGGTGAACCCTAAAGGATTATACGAATCGTTGGAATTTTTAAATTCCTATGGGCGTTTCAAAAACATAATTGTAACTGAAAATGGATTTTCTACGCGTGATGTTGTTGAAAACAACAGAGTATACGATTTAAGAAGAGTTGACTACATAAGACAGCACATTCCGTGGGTATTAAAAGCGGTACAAGATGATATTCCGGTAACGGGTTATATGTACTGGAGCTTTATGGATAATTTTGAGTGGGCCCTTGGATTTCGGCCTCGATTCGGGCTTATATATGTAGACTTTGAAAACTTAGATCGTACTGTCAAAGATTCCGGTCTGTGGTTTAGAAAATTTCTGGCAAAGTGATGGTTTATACTAGCGATTTGGGCTAACTTCACATAAATTAAAAATTCGATTCCAAGTGTGTATTTAGAGCACTTCTTCTTTTGTCTGGTAGTAGTTGATTGGCAAAAATTAGAATCGATGATAGATGTTACGGATCGTTTGACAATTCACCTTATTTAAAAAATGGTGTACATCAATGGCAACTGGTATTTACGGTATCAATTGTAAAAAATAATTGGCTGCGAAAAATATTTGCTGTCTTGTAAATATCCATAAAAGATAGATAGCGTCAGCTAGTTGTTTTCTATAATTTTTAAGTTATCGGTTTGTATCTCTTCTCCTTCATTTCCTATGACGTAAGCTTCGTAACCTTTAAGATCGTAGATCCAATCCATATTTTCAATACCTGCCACCGCGAGAGCTGTTGCGTATGCGTCTGCAAAAGTCAGACTCGGTCCTGTAACTGTGGCAGAAGCAACCTTAGGGGTGGGATCCAAGGTCAATGGATTTATTAACTGACCGGGCCTCTCATAATCAGCCGACGTCGCAACCGAATCTAGGGTTTCTATGATAGTGGCAAGCGTGTTTGGATCAAAAGGATTTCTAATACCAAATTTCCAGCCGTCTTGATTTTTTGGAACCCCAAAAGTTTTAATATCCCCGCCGGCGTTGATCATAAAGCATTTAACCTGTTCTTCGTAAAAATATTCTGATACAACCTCTACGGACCAACCTTTTACCAGTCCTGTTGGGTCAAATCCACCGGGCATACCCCACGGATCAAAAAATCCGAATGTGTCGGCTTTTGCCTTTGTGCAAAGGTCAAAAACTTCTTCAAATTCACTTGGCAAGTCGGTATGTTTAAGTAGACCTTGTCGATATCTACTCAAGAGGCTGTCCACTTTATAGGTACTAAATAAAAAATCAATCTTCGACCATTCAATCGAAGCCCGTTCCGTAAGTTTTCTAAAGGTAACTTCAGATATAAGTGTATCGTAGACATTGATTTCAAATACCGTACCCATTACATTTTCACGGTGGTAATAATTTGGGCGTACAGTTGAGGAAGAATCGTTGTTAGTTACTAATTCAGCGGCATCTAATTTGCCATCTGCATCGATTTCGAAGTTTAGATCTATGTCGCCGTAGCTGTCGAGGGGTTCAAAGTGTTCAGTCATGTATTTACGGGTAATAATTGTTCGTCTATCCTAACTTAGATCCATTTTAGTGAGTATGCGCCTGAAAAATGACACCAGTTGAGGGGCTTTTTAATTTTGATCGTGTCTCTGCTGTCGTTTCAAAACCTGCAGCGATTTAAAACTATGTTATCCAATCGCTCGAAAATCACGCAAACATTATTGGCCAAATTTAAACTATGAGAAGTTTGTTCTTACTTGAACTTCAAGTGCGATAACGCGGCTTGCAGTGAGGTAGCATAAGCTTGGGATGTGTAGGTGGCCCCGGTCACACCATTGATATTTGCGCTTTGGGCAGATAATGCCTGCGATTTTAACATGGGACCGGCTTGACTTTCTATATAACTAGAGGTGGGATCGGCGTATTGAGCGTTTACTACCTGTAAGTTCGTAATTTTGTTGTTCTTTATTGTGACTTTTACTGCTAATTCGCCATAACCAAACTGCTCTAAAGGGCCAGTTGCGATTTCGCCACCTGGGGTGGTAACTGTGGGCGTAGTAGTAGTCGTGGCTCCAGGGGTTCCTGAATTCCCGGAATTCCCAGCACTACCTGAGTTGCCGGTGCTGCCAGCGTTGGCCGTACTTCCTGAATTGCCCGAATTCCCGGATGAGGGGGATCCTGTGGATGAATTCGACTGCGAGCTGTTTGAATTTGTGGTTTTGTTTGCAGACGAAAGTAACAAATGTTTCGGAGTTCCCGGGTGCAATCCCACGATAGTCAAAAAACCTACAACTGCACCAGCTATAGATATAAATATTTTTTTCATTGTTTGTTTGTAACCTCTCGCAAGTTATTAATGTTATTAAAGACTGAATACTTCAAAGTGGATGTAGTCATTTTGAACTCCCAATTCGCGGAGTGATGATAAGGTGTGATCAATAAACGGTTGGGAGCCACACAAAAAGATATCTCGTTTTACTATATCTGGTACCAATTTCTTCATCATAGGGGCGTTGAATTTTACAACGTCCCTGGCTCCGATCACCTCATGTAACGCACCTTTTTTTAGTTTTATCAATTCTAAAAATTCATTATGCATTACAAGCTCGTCTTTTGAAGTGACTCTATTTATTACAATCGGTTGAGACTTCGTGGGTAAGTCTTCCAGAAGCGATCTAAGTGCCGTTATTCCTATTCCTCCGGAAATCAAAAGCGCCTTACGGGTTACCTGACGATATTTGGTGAACGTTCCGTAGGGTCCTTCAATCAGAACCCTGGTTCCGGGTTTAAGTTCTCTGATATCTTTTGAAAAGTCACCCACTGATTTAACCGTAAGCCTTAAGTAGGCGTCACTCGGCATGGCCGAAACAGAATAGGGATGTGCCTGCCACCAAATTCCCGGTGCCACAAATCTCCAGTAGAAGAATTGCCCGCCCGACACCCTTAATTTACTTAAATTGTAGCCTGAGCAAATAATATTAGTAAGTTCATCGGTTAGTGGCTGAACACTTTGAACTCTGATATTGTGATATAAGTTCTTATAGATGGGCACGGCGAACCTAAAATATAAGATAATTGCGGCTACAAAAATACATAGCACCGTCCAAAAATGGGTTGCCAAAGGATGCCCCACAAAGGCCGGTCCCAACCCGATAATATGTGCGAAAGATATTATCAAAGCCACATACATCAGAAGGTGAATTGTCCACCATAGCTCGCGTTTAATACGAAGCCTGATGTATTTTATGGAAATACTTCCTGCCATCGCCATAAAGATAAAGGCAATTATCGCCGTTATCATATTAGGAAACGATGTAACAAACGATGAAAGTTGGCTGAACACGTTCGATTTTGAATATTGGGCAAAGCCGATTGTCGTGAATACTACGTGAACGGAGATTAAAATAAGAGCCCAAGGAGCCAGCTTTTTATGCCAATGTACAAGCTGATCTTGCCCAAGCACTTTTTCCAAAATATAATTTCGACTGATTAAAACTACTAGGATCAATGCCAAATAGGTGCCAACCATAGCGGCGACATTGCCCAAAAACATTAAAATTCCTCCAGGACCGGTCAGCTGGCTCTTCGTTACCGAAATAAATGTGAGCCCCATCACAACCCCAAATCCAAGACTGAAAATTATAATTAATCCTGTAGTTATAATCTCTACCTTATTTTTGGCAGGCTTTAATGAACCCGACTTTTCCAGCGGGGACTGTAATTTCAGCTTGGGGTGCTCGGTTTCCTCTAGGTAGTTAGTGGTCATGTTAATTTAATCTAACAAATAAATTACAAAATTAGACCGCACAAAAGAAAATTTTAAGAAAAATTTAAGAAAACGGTTATTTTCGTTAATTCGACATTCAGGCAAATCAGGAAATGAAATATTTTAGAAGGATTTCTCAAGTACCTTAGTTTGCTTTTGTGCACGAAACCGAATCAGGATTTTGAACTGCTCGCGACTAATCGTTAAAAATTCCAAGTTCGAAGAGCTTAAGCTCAATACTAAATGTAAATGAAGATGTAACTTTTAGTTAAAGAAAAGCTAATGGCTGCTAGGTAACCGAAGGTTTTTCAAAAAGCATCTGTACGTCAGACACGAATTTCTCTAAAAATCTAGCTCTGCAGTAGCTCAGATAAAAATCCCAATAGCGAATAAATGATGGGTCTGAAGGAATCTTATTGGAATCGCGTAATCTGAATATTTCACTGTCGCCGTTTGCGTGCAGGTTGTCTTTCCATGTCTTTAATGTTTCTGAGTAATGTTTACCAATGTCTTCTAATCTTCGTATTGAAAGATCAGTATATTTTGAAGTTGCCGAAAGGATTGAGTTGACAGAAGGCAAACACCCTCCCGGGAAGACAACTCTTTTAATAAAGTCTTTTCTGGTTTTGGCACGCTCATAATTTTGGTCGCTGTGTACTATAGCTTGTAATGCCATCTTTCCACCCGGTTTCAATAGATTTGAACATGTTTTCATAAATCTTGGGTGCTCGTTCCAGTCAAGGGCTTCAATCATCTCCACTGAGACCAATTTATCGTACTTGCCGTGAATATCTCTAAAGTCATTGTCCAAAACATTTATTTGATTTTGTAGGTGTAGTTGTTTTACCTTATCGTTAACGTAGATTTCCTGTTGTTTTGAAATGGTCGAAGTGGTAACTTTGCAGCCGGTTAATTGCGCCGTACGGATTGCCAGGCCACCCCAGCCACTTCCTATCTCCAATAGATGATCCGAGGATTTAATCTCCAAAAGGTCGATTATTTTCTGGATTTTTGTCTCTGATGCGGTTCTTAGCGGTTCACCGTCTTCGGAAAAAACACCACATGAATAAGACATGGTTTCATCCAGCATCAACTCAAAAAAATCGTTGGAGACATCGTAGTGAAAATGGATTTGGTCGCGATCTAAGTTTTTATCTTCCGTATAAAATAGCTGCCGGACTTTGTTGCCGATTGCGGAAGTTTTTGTTCGAATCGAGTTTAATAACCGCGTTTTGCTTTTAAGAACTTTAGTTATCATTTGCAAGAAACCCGTTAAGTCGTCACACTCAAATAGGCCATGAGCATACCCAACGCCAAGACCCGTGCTGTTATGCAGAAGAGTCAGTCCCCATACGGATTCGTCATACACCGTGACGTTAATTAAACTCTCATTCCTCTTGCCCAAATCATAGGTTTTGTGATTTTGTTCATCTTTGATACGGATGTGCCCCGGGGTTTGGTTAAGGAAATATAACAAAATTGATTTTGCAAATTTATTTAATCCTGCAAGATTGGTACTTAAAAACCCCGTGTTTAGCTCGTTTAAATAGTTGTATCTACCAAATTTGTTAGGGTCGGCGGGTGCGTTTGAGTACATTTTCACGCCATTGTCGTAAGAATCTGACTCATTCTGTAATCTATGATATATGTTGCTCATTCTAAAATTTTCAGGTCAATAATACATTTTAGATAACAATTTGAGCTCCATAGCTATTTTGTAGCCATTTAAGTCAGCCATTCAAATCAATCTGTGTGGTTTTTAAAATAGTTAAGCTCTGACAACCTGTCATCTTCACAATTATACATTTGGAAGTTGATTAATTTGCTTCATTTCCTGCTGTTATTGTATTGGTCGACTTGAACCGGCATGTGAATTGTTCAAAAAAATACGATAACCGCTTCAATTTAATTGCTACATCGGTATAAGATTCAATTACAGGCTAAGAAAGGAAATAACATGAAACCTTATAAATTTATTAAGGCTGCGGTTTCAACCGTAGCCTTTGTGGTGATTGGAGCGTTGGTGCTATCGGCATGTTCTTCGGGTGCGTCAAATCCGAGCTCTACCGTTGCCGCCGGCAGTTCTTCAGGATCGTCGGCTCGATCTTATACGCTGGGAGTAAAAAATACTTCATACGGTAAGATAATTGTCGATCATAACTCCATGACGCTGTATATGCTGACGGCAGATACTCCCGCTGGCAGCGCTTGCACGGGGGCATGTTTGAATATTTGGCCGCCTGTGTTGTATACCTCTACATTAACCCTTCAAGCTCCGCTTAAAAAATCATTGGTAACAACCATAACGCTGGCCAGCGGGGCAAAGCAAATTGTTTACAACGGCCATCCTCTCTATAGGTATTCCGGAGATACAAAGATAGGTCAATTTAACGGTGAAGATCTTCCGTTCCCGATCGGAGTACCACATCCCACGGGTCATTGGTATGTTATGGGTGAATCTGGCAGTCCCGTGACATCTTCGGTATCAACTTCGTCAAAAGGAAGCTCGGGCTACAACTACTAAGAATTCACAAGTTAAGGATTGAGCTCGGAAATTACAGTTTCGTTTGAATCCAAAGTTTTTGAATTGAAGCTTAAGTATTGGTCGCCGAATTTTAAAGTAAAATTTAATCTTTTTAACTAACGGATGTCACAAATTTAAGTTTGAATTAAAACTTAAATTCAGTTAAAATTGTCGAGTATGAATTCAGGTTATACATTGGCTGAGCGATTAGGATATCCGAAAGAGACGAAGCTCTTAATCGTCAATTGTGATGATCTGGGTTCGTCAAACTCTGCCAATGATGCCATTAAGAGATGCTTTGAAGACAATGTCGTAACAAGTTCGACGTTGATGGTTCCTTGTCCGTGGGCAACCGCAGGAGCTAAGATGTCCGTCGACTACGACATCGGCGTACACCTTACTTTAAATTCTGAGTGGGATGATTACCGGTGGTCACCGTTAACTTGTAGCAAAACGTTGACGGCGGCCAAAGGAGGTTTTCACAAAACGGTACCTGCGCTCTATGAACTTGCCGACATAAACGAAGTTGAAAACGAACTTCGAGCTCAAATGCAACAAGCTTTGGATTGGGGAGTGGATATTACTCATGTCGACTCCCATATGGGTCCCTTGCATTTTCGTGAGGACTATTTTAAATTGTATTTGCAGTTGGCCGTCGAATTTCAAGTCCCAATGAGGATGCCCAATGCAGAATTCCAACAGCTGCTCGGATTTGACTACAGAGTTATGGCCCAAGAGCAAGGTGTAATTTTTCCGGACTATTTTGCTTTTGTGGTGGATGGCGTTGGTAGCCGGGATACCATTACGAACTGTTTAAATGAATTGAATTTTGGAGTAACGGAAGTATATTTACATCCGGCGGTGGATACTGGAGAGTTACGAAATATGGCCGACGATTATGAAAAAAGAGTTGATGATCTTAAATTCTTAATTGAGGACAGACTAATTAAAACTGTAGCTGAAAAAAATGATATTAAGTTAATCGGTTATCGTCAGTTGCGCGATTTAATGAGGAGCTAAACAGTTGTTGAACCTTGGAGACAGTGTAAAACGTAATCACATGTGTAGGAAGCAACAGCACAGCAGTAAATTTACATGGATTTTTTATGCGTTAACTTTATTGTATTTGGCTATGGCCTTTGGCAGTAAATCCTTTGAAAGAAAATTAAGTTAAATGAGAGATATAAATTTTAAACCGTGGTGGCACAATAAGGTAATATATCAAGTTTACCCAAGGTCTTTTTATGATTCCAACGGCGACGGATTCGGAGACATAAGAGGAATTATACAAAAACTGGATTATATCGTTGATTTGGGAGTAGATATAGTATGGATATCTCCATTCTTTAAAAGTCCCCAAAGAGATTTTGGATATGACGTGTCGTCTTATTTGGACGTGTCCGAGGAATACGGAACCCTCAATGAGATATTTGAACTCATCGAAGCTGCACACGCAAAAGGTCTGAAGGTAATGTTTGATTTGGTCTTGAATCACACTTCAGATGAGCACCCGTGGTTTATCGAGGCCAACAGTTCAAAAGACAATCCCAAATCGGACTGGTACGTTTTTGCCGACGGTAAGGGATCCAGTGGCAAAAAGCATCCCAATAATTGGAGATGTGATCTTCAATTAAAATCCGGATGGCAGTGGTCAAAAAATCGGGAGCAGTTTTACTTTGCAACATTTCTTCCTTTTCAGCCGGATTTGAATTGGCGAAATCAAGAATTGAAATCTGAGATGTTTAGTATGATTCAATTTTGGCTTAAAAAGGGTGTGGACGGGTTTAGATTGGATATTTTTGGAGCAATTATGAAAGATGAAAAGTTACGCTCCAATAAATTCAGACCAAGCATCGACCCCAACGGCCCTCACCTGATTGACAAGCGTTACACGTTAAATACGAGTGAAAATTTTCAACTTGCTTATGAACTTAGGGCAAAGTGCGACGAAATAAATCCTCAAGCGGTGTTAATCGGAGAAGTCTTCGGATCAGATAAGGTATTGAAGAATTATCTTGGAGAAAATTCACCGTCTTCGATCAGTACATCGCCGACGGTTGACGGCGTTGACGAGGGTTTTACTACCCCTGGATTAAATTTGGTGTTTCTGTTCGATTTTTTGACTTTTAAATACAGCGCTGAATTTTTCAGAAACAAGATTAATAATTACGAAAAGCAGTTTCCCGACCCGCTGCAACCGACCTATGTGTTCGAAAATCATGATCGCAGTCGCTTAATGGGACGTTTAAATAATAATGTCGACAAAGCAAGGAATCTGGCTCTGTTGCAATTAACCTTAAGAGGCGTAGTGACCCTATACCAAGGCCAGGAGATCGGTATGGAAAATACATACATTCCCCTTAAAAAGGCGCAAGATCCCATCGCAAGAGACTATTTCTATTGGATTCCCGAGGTTATCAACAAGAGAATAACCGAAAGACTCAATCGAGATGAGGTAAGGACTCCGATGCAATGGAATGCCGAAGATAACGGTGGTTTTACGACTGCTAAAAAGCCTTGGCTGATGGTAAATTCTAACTATAGGCGGTTAAATGTATTCGATCAACAGAACGACCCCCGATCTCTAATCAACCTCTACAAAAATCTCTTGGATATCAGAAAACGGAATAAGGCTTTTTCGGGCTCATTAAAGATTTTGGAATCTGAAAATACTGATGTTCTTATGTATCTTAGAAATTCTCAAGACCAAGAAGCTGTAATTTGTATAAACTTTTCGGACAACCCAGCAGAAATCAAAGTCGAATCGAAAAAACTAATTTTTTCAAATAACGACAAATGCCTCTACGACGACGGGTTATTAAAATTACCACCTAACACCGGTGTTATTCTTGTAACTCGTTAATTTTCCGTACGGTTAATGCGGGCTATTTGGGTTCATAGCTACACGAACGCGCAGGTCTTAACCTATATAACTAGCAATAGCTACATATAAGTAATTTATAAATTACAACGCTGATTAATGATGTTGTAAATTATAATATATTACCTAATCCGAGATTGCCCAATCCTAAATTTGAAGAAGGGCCTTGAGGCTGCCCGCTACTAATATAAGGAGCAATCGCATGCGCTAAGTTTGCAATAGGAAGTGACTGAAGCCATACTGTCCCCGGTCCAGTAAGCAAAGCAAGGAAAATCCCGTCTCCCCCAAAAAATTTATTGGCGATACCAGGTACTGTCGATATCGTAAAACCCATACCAAAGGTAAACATTCCCACGTGGCCAGGGTGCACCAAGATAGATTCACCCGCATTGAGGGTTTTTATAACCAGTTCGCCGTCCAGCTCTATCCACGCAGACGCGTTTCCGCTTACTTTTTGAAGTATGAAACCGTCTCCTCCAAAGATGCCCGCGCCCAGTGATTGCTGGAATCCGTAAGATATGTCAATTCCAGGGGTGCCGCACAAGAATCCGTGACGATGAACCATATAATTTTGTTGATCGCTAACTTGAATCGGTAATATCTGTCCCGGTAATTTTGTAGCAAAAGCCACCATGCCCCCTGGAGGCTGTGCGGTGTAGCTGGAAAGGAATATCCCGCCTCCTCCTGCAGCTCTTTTGAAGATTCCCTTAAGTCCTCCGCCGGTACCGCCGACATGAGTTGAAGTTTG
Organism: Acidimicrobiales bacterium; assembly: GCA_027371755.1. Classification (GTDB taxonomy): domain Bacteria; phylum Actinomycetota; class Acidimicrobiia; order Acidimicrobiales; family JABEUL01; genus JAJZNL01. The sequence continues at coordinate 231 of DAHXLF010000065.1, read as the reverse complement.
CATGGCGACTGTTTGAGACATCCACGACAATTCGCCGGCTTCAGATATCACGGATTCGCCCGGTTCGAGATAAACTTCTAATACCGGAAGTGTCGTTCCAATAATTTGAGTTTGCATGATGGCTCCTTTTTGACCACCTTTACTTTTGCCAGTTGGTTTACGCAAAGATCTTTGCTTATACATGCAGACGAAACAGGACTTAGGGTAGATTCTAAAAATAACTGGGCCCAC
>DAHXLF010000064.1 GCA_027371755.1 Acidimicrobiales bacterium | reverse complement strand
TTGGGACCCAGAAACCCGAATATTTCCCCATAGGCTACCTTAAAACTGATATTTTTAAAAGCGGTTCTCTGTCCGAAATGTTTGGACAGATTTTTTACGTTTAAAGCATAGTCGCCGTTGTGATTCGATTCTGATTCGGTTTGGGTTAACATGTCTTTAGGGTATTTTAATTAGATTCTAGCTAAATTAAAAGTTGTAATTTTAAAAAACCTATATATATTTATATATAAACGAACGATCAATCAACTCTTTGGAACACCTTAAATCAGACAGTGAATAGTCAAGACCAATTTTGTCATGTCATAGCCGACGAATTTTATAAGTTGGGTGTTAAGTATGCAGTTATATCGCCCGGGTCAAGGTCTACACCGATGTCTCTGGCCTTTTATCTGCATCCGGGAATTAAATGCCTGATGAGACTGGACGAGCGGTCCTCGGCATTTTGTGCTTTAGGAGTATCTATGGCTTCAAAATCGCCTGCGGTTATTATTACTAGCAGCGGAACCGCCACAACGGAGTTGCATCCCGCTGTCGCCGAGGCCTCACTTTCTTGTGTGCCGCTTATAGTCATCACCGCGGATCGACCATTTGAGCTTCATGACATAGGGGCTCCGCAAACCATGAATCAAATAGGGATTTACGGTGATTCCGTTCGGTATGAAATAGACTGGCCTCCTCCCAGCGAAGCAGATAGATCGGCGTGGGGACCTTTAGCGTCGAGATTGTATAGCTTTGCGGTAAAACCGGGCCAAATGGGGCCTGTCCACTTAAATGTTCAGTTTAGAGAGCCCCTGATCGATGACGAATCGACATCCCACCGCTATGAACTGACTCAAGATATAAAAACAGAAATATCAGTCGGCGCAATTGCTGATAATTGCGCCGAATTAAATCGATCTTCCTGTAACGAAGTTTTAAGTTTTGTTGAAAATGTTTTAAGGTTAGATGTGGAGTCGAGAGATGGTTTTAAATCAGGATTGATTTTGGCTCTGGGCCCACCTGGAAATATCGACAGTCAAGTTTTGCTTCAAGTTGCCGAAGCTTTGAATTGGCCGATATTGGCTGAATCGCGGTCCGATTTGAAAATTGAACATAACCGAGTTGTAGGAAGCGTTAATTTGATAACGGAGTACCTAATAAAGTCAGAGAATTTCAACTTGTTGCAAAATCTGGGTTTGATTGTAGTGAGTGGTAGTTCACCAACTTCAAAGGCGTTGATGACATGGCTAACATTAGCTAAAGCCAGGGGTATAAAGTTTTTATTTTTAAACACTTCATTTAAACACAACGACCATTTACATCTCTCCGATATGTATGTAAATAATAATCCGGAAGTGTTGTTGGGTGAATTGGTTAAAAAGCTGCATCTTAAATTTAATTCCGGGCATATTTTAGACGAGTTAATAAAGTTGGATAGGGCATTTCAAAAGTCGATGCAGTCCAAGTTCGATGATGACGGACTTAACGCCGCGAAAATTTCCTATCTTTTGGGAAGACACCTCGACTCTTATGATGCTTTAGTGCTTTCGTCTTCAATGCCGATTAGGGACTTCGAAACATATGGTGGAATAGTTCCTAAAACCTTAAAAGTGTATTCCAACAGAGGAGTTAACGGCATAGACGGAGTGGTGTCAACAGCGGTCGGTGTGTCCTTTGGACTATATGACCAAATTAATTGGGCCTCTACCGATTCTGCAAATAATAAAAATAACGTCGTCTGCTTAATTGGAGATCTGGCATTTTTATATGATCTTTCGGCATTCGTGGAAATTTCAGATAATATCAAAGAACAAATTTCTGTAACTTTTGTCGTAGTCGACAATTCCGGGGGGGCTATATTTTCATATTTAAGCCAGCAAAAGGTAATCGAACCTGATCTGTTTAACCAATTATTTACAACACCACATAATGTTAATATTGCTGAAGTTGCGACATCTTTGGGCCTGAAGGTATACACGCCTTTGAGTTCGCTTGAATTCACCGACGTCTTAATCGAATCCAGTGGTATTCCTGGAATTAAGGTAATTGTTGTTAAAACCTCAATTGAGACGGACAAAAAAGTATCTGAGTCAATTCGAAGTCTTTAGGAGTTTCGACCAGCAACAGCCAAAAAACAAAATAAGTGCTGTCGACTTAGCTTAAGACTGAAGACCGAGATTCCAGCTATTAGACTAACTTTTGTGTCGAACACCTCCTTGATTGTTTTAGGCGTTCAAATCCTTCTCCAGATACAAATATTTGACAACCGTTAATAAAGTTACGATGTAACGGTAGGCGTTTTCAGTAAAAATGACAACATCTTATTTATTTAGTTTCGGTTTTGGTGTTAGGCGGCTACGGAATCCTCTCATTTAACGTTTTAAAAGATGAATGTAATGGAATCCATTTAGCAAGTAGTAAAATCCAAGTAATATAAAATCTAATTTTCGATATGGCTAATAAAAAATCTCATTCAAATAAACAGTTATACGCGGCTAAGATACCTAGAACCGCCAGGGTGGCATCTCAGATTCACAGAGTTTTGGCTGAATCCGTCTTTGAATTGGCTCAAAAAGGGGCTGTGGAAGGTCTTCTTACGGTTACTGCGGTAGATCTTTCCGGAGATCTGAAAACCGCTAAAGTCTATTTTTCGTCGTTAAGCGAAGCTGAGTTGGAGTTTTTAAATTCCAATCGGATAAAGTTGCAGCAGAAAATATCACAGAATGTGCATATGAAAGTTACCCCGATTTTGTCGTTTTACGAAGATCCAGTGATCGCAGGCGCTCAAAAGATAGATGAAATTCTTAGCAGAATTTCTCAAAAAACAAAATCTGACACGGAAGAGGATTTTTCGGAGTCGAAAAATGCGTCCTCCGGCGAGACCTATTAAAAGAAGTCGGTAGCTTACATGCAAGTAAATACGGGTTCGACGGAAGCGGGAGTCTTGGTGGTTGCCAAACGAGAGAACATGACAAGTCATGACGTTGTTGCATCGGTGCGTCGAATAGTGGGACAAAGGCAGGTGGGTCATGCGGGCACGCTCGATCCCGATGCGACAGGAGTGTTGATACTCGGACTTGGTAAAGCTACAAGAGCGCTCCGGCTATTCAATTTATTACCAAAGGTATATACATGTACTTTTGTGTTAGGCATCGAAACAGATACTTTGGATGCCTCTGGGCAAATTACTGCGACTTATGATATGACCCTAGTGAGCGACGAGCAGATTCAAGACGCAATTTTGACTCTCACCGGAGATATCGATCAATATCCTCCGATGGTTTCGGCGGTAAAAATTAACGGCAAAAAGCTTTATGAGTATTATCGTGAAAATATTGAAATCGAACGCCCGCTGAGACGGGTCAGCGTATATTCATTTGAGGTTTTAAATAGGGTAGACAATGAACTTGACGTTAAAATATCGTGTTCGTCGGGTACCTATATTCGATCATTGGCCGAATCGTTGGGACAAAAATTAGGTGGGGGAGCGCATATTAAGAACTTGATACGTACCCAGATCGGCCAATTTAGTATAGAAAAGGCTGTTGATTTGGATGATATTGTTTTAGACGATATCATTTCGATTAAAGAAGCCCTCAGTTTTTTGCCTTTGATAGAAGTCAGCGGAGACTTAGAATACAGAGTGTTCAACGGTTCGCCTTTGGCTAAAATCGAACTTGAAGCGGCGGGGCCCGGACCGTTTGTTGTAACGGGCGCCGCCGATAACTTTCTAGCGGTTTATGAGGCGGTCTCCTTGGATAAGCTTAAGCCCTCCATGGTTTTAAAATAGGGTTCGATTGTTGGCTTAATGGCAAAGTCATTTATTTCAGGTTACGTAAATTCGCAGGGAGGCTAAGTCAATTACTAATGGGAATTGATCTTAAGTAGGGCAAAGCTTCAATTGGGTGATTTAATCAATAATTTGGTGTACTAAAATTTAATAAAAATATTATGTAATTTTATTTGGTTAAAGGCCAAATGTAAACTTCGACACTTAAAGCCAGAAACATATTCTTTGATGTCTATTCACAACTATGACCCCGAAATTTCATGGCACGAAGGATCTTGTGTCACCGTCGGGGTATTCGATGGCGTTCATCTTGGTCATCAGGCGTTGATAGACAAAACTATTGAACTGGCCAAATCAAAAAACCTAAAATCTGTTGCATTGACCTTTGATCCGCATCCGCTCGCATTGCTCAAACCCGAAGCTGCGCCCAAAATGGTTTATGATATTCAAAAACGTTGCGAGCTGATTTTAAAATGCGGAATTGACGAAGTTGTTATAATTCAATTCGATAAAACTATGGCGCTTCAAACAGCCGAGCAGTTCGTTACTTCAGTTTTAGTTAAGTCGCTGAACTCTAAATTTGTGGTGGTTGGACAGGATTTTAAATTTGGGCACAATCGCGAAGGCGATTTGAACTATTTGAAACTGTGGGGTTCAAAATTGGGATTCGAAGCCGTGGGAATTTCATTAGTGACGGACGGGCTTAATCGCGTCTCTTCCACCCTTTTAAGATCGGCCATTGCAGAGGGAAATCTATCTGTCTCCTATAAAATCATGTCTAGACACTTTAGCTACATCGGTGAAGTCATTCACGGCGATTCCAGAGGAAAAGAGATGGGGTTCCCGACGGCTAATCTCAAGATCGATTCGAATTTGGTTATACCAGCACAAGGCGTCTATTGTGGATATTGTTTTGTCGGTTCCGAAGCTAAAGTGGCAGCCATTTCAATCGGTATTCGGCCTACATTCGTAAGCGACGCACCTGTTAGTTTTGAAGTATATATTTTAGATTTTACCGAAAGCTTATATGGTAAGTCGTTGGAAGTGTTCTTAGTTGAAAAATTACGCGAAGAGATCAAATTTGAATCGGTTGATGACCTATTGGTAGAAATGAAGCACGACGTCGAACGGTCAGTTGAAATAGTTAGTAAATTAAATATATGGCAGTAAGAGAAATTCGCATATACGGAGACCCCGTGTTAAAAACGGTTGCCGAGAAGGTGACAAATATTGACGGTGCAATGGTGTCAATCATAGATGATATGATCGACACTCTGAACGCTTCGTCAAACGGTATCGGATTGGCGGCAAATCAAATCGGCGTGGATAAGCAAATATTCATTTATAGTTTCGACGAAGACGAACCTCCAAAAGCTATTATTAATCCTGTTATTACAGAGTCTGACGGCGAATGGGCCTATGACGAAGGTTGCCTTTCGGTTCCTGGACTGCATTGGGAAATAGTCCGACCTAAGGTGGTAAATATGAAGGGTTTGGATATAAACGGCAATGAGGTAGACATAGAAGCCGATGAACTTTTCGGCCGTTTGATACAGCATGAATTGGATCATTTAAACGGCAAACTCCTGCTTGAATATCTTGACAGCGATCAAGTGAAAGAGGCCAAAAAGGCTATAAGGGAAATAGTCGCCAACAGAGCAAATAACAAACCCGAATCCAAAATTTAATTTTTATTTGCCCATGTCCGAGAGTGAAAATTATCTATTTCTGGGTTCACCAAGAGTTGCCGCTGATATATTATCGGGACTTTTGGATAATGGATGTCCAATAACCACTGTTGTAACCAAAGAACCCAGAAGACGTTCCAGAAATGCACAAGCCTCCGTAACCGCAGTAGAAGACATTGCCATAAATCATAAGCTTGAAGTTTTTTATTCACTGTCGGATATCAGTTTGGAAAAGTTTGATTTGGGCATAGTAGTAGCCTACGGAAAAATAATCTCAGAGTCGACTTTGGAGAAACTTCCGTTGGTGAACTTGCACTTTTCTCTTTTGCCAAGTCTTAGAGGTGCGGCACCGGTGCAAAGATCTGTTCTAAACGGGGACAGTTATACCGGAGTTACATTAATGCAGATAGCCAGTGAATTGGATGCCGGCGATATCTATGATCAAATTGAGGTAAAAATTGACGACAATGATGACATTGACTTACTATTTGCCAAGCTCGCAAAAGTTGGAATTGATATATTAGTTAGCAATTTGACCGTATCGACTGATGTCGAAACATCAGAAAATAAAAATTTCTCCGTAAAAAATCTACCTATTGGTCGACAACAATCAGGTGAAATCACTTGGGCTCCCAAGATAACGGACGACGAACTACAGGTGTTGCCATCAGATGAAGTATTGGGGGCTTTAAACAAAATTAAATTGAATCGGGCCTATTTTATCTATCAGGATAAAAAAATTAAAATAGTGTCTGCTGCAAAGGTTCATTCGGTCGAAATTACCGATAAAGAACAATTATTTACCATGCGTTTGATCGATAAGAAGCTTTTGCTTAGGCTTAAAGACGGCTATATCGAATTAATAACATTAGTTCCACAATCAAAGTCTTTGATGTCCGGCTTAAGCTTTTTTAATGGCTATTTAAAACCCGGATTGTAAGAACATTCACTGTAAAGCAACAGAGTTTCTTTTGTCTATATTGAGCTAATATTTTAGCGACGTATTTTTGTTCGGTTTATTTAGATGAAGATGGTCTTAGTAGTGGGTTTACGCATGTAAATACCCATTAAGATTGATATCGTGATTACCGTTGCTCCTTCGATACTGTCTGCCGATTTTGGTCATTTGAGCGAGACATTGGATTTGATTTCGTCCACTACAAGTCATTGTCATTTAGACATCATGGACGGCCATTTTGTGCCAAATATTACGATTGGGCCTCCAGTAGTCAAATCTTTAAGGAGACACTCAAAATTATACTTCGACAGCCATTTGATGATTGAGAATCCGGGAAAGTATTTAGAAGCTTTTAAGGATGCTGGAACTGATTTAGCCACGGTTCATATTGAAGTTGGAAACACCGATTCCCTTATTAAATTGACCAAAGAACTTGGAATGTCGGTCGGCCTTGCTCTGAATCCAGATACTAAACTTTCGGCGGTTGCACCATTTCTAGGAGAGATCGACTTGCTTTTGGTAATGAGCGTATTTCCGGGTTTCGGAGGACAAAAATTCATGCCGATAACTTTGGAAAAAATATATGAAGCTAGAAATTTAAGAGACGAGTTAAACCTAAATTTTAAGATTGAGGTAGACGGCGGCATAAACTTAATTACGGCGGTTGATTGCGTTAAGGCTGGAGTCGACATACTTGTGTCTGGTTCGACGGTTTTTGACGCTCCGGATCCAAATATCATGATTGAAAAACTTAAATCTATCGCTTGATTTGATCATGTTTTCTACAATGTTTCCAGTTACTTATTTGATTTGTAAAGTCTCTATCGGCGGTCGTCGTGAAAAATAGTTATTTGGCCAAAGTTGTAACTGTTTCAGATTCTGCATTTGAAAATAAAAGGGAAGACCTGTCGGGCAAATTATTGATCGAACTAGCCGAATCTGCGGGATTTGAGGTAGTAGATACATTTTTAACAAAAGACGGAATTGAGGAAGTTAAAGAAATCTTACTGAAAGAGTCAACCGGATTCAAAGGATTTATTTTTACTACTGGTGGGACTGGATTCTCTAAAAGGGATCTGACTCCAGAGGCCACCAAAAAGGTTATTCAGAGATTTACACCAGGTATCGACGAAGCAATAAGAGCCGTCAGCGATAAAGCAAAATTATCAAGAGGGGTATCGGGGATTGTGGATGATTGCATTATCATTAATTTTCCCGGTTCGACAAAAGCAGTCAGAGAGTCCTTTGGGGCAGTACAACCAATCTTAAGTCATGCTATTAGTCTGTTGTTGAGTACGGATACGTCTCATTAGGTGGATGTTATTGTTTTTTTAGCCAATGTCGAACAGTTTAACTCCCAATCAACTAGCCATCCAAGAATCGTTAAAGGCCAGGATCATTTCAAGACCCAATCCGTGGGTTGGAGCAGTTATTGTACCTCATGGCTTTCAAGATGATCCGGCTAAATGGATTAGGGGTCATACCCAAAGATATAAAGGTGATCACGCTGAAATCTGTGCCATAAACAATGCCGGTGACCTTACCGTAAACGCCACTTTGTATGTCACCTTAGAACCCTGCAACCATTTTGGCAACACGCCTCCGTGTACAGAAGCCATTATCGCAGCTGGAATCACTAAGGTGGTAGTCGGAATTATTGACCCCGATCACAGAGTATCGGGTTCGGGAATTCAAAAACTTTTAGAAGCGGGGATAAAAGTTGAATTGTTTTCCGATGCCGACAGGGAGTCAATCATTGAAATCTTACTTCCGTATCTCTGGCACAAAAAGACTCAAACCCCATTTATACTATTAAAAACGGCGGTAACTGCAGACGGAAAGACCGCTACTTCAACCGGTGATTCAAAGTGGATCTCAAGTGAAGCATCCAGAAAGTTTGTACATTATACTCGTGCCGCCGCCGATGCAATTGTTGTAGGCGCCTCAACCGTCAAGAATGATGATCCCGAACTGACGGTTAGATACGGTTACGAAACCGAATTATTAAATCAACCGATGCGCATTGTTTTTGGGGGCGTGCCGGAAGGGTCCAAAATTGAACCCTGCATAAAATTTTCTGGAGATATTAAAAATTTTCTCAATGAATTTAAAATGTATGATTTTCAGCTTGTCATGGTAGAAGGGGGATCTAAAGTTGCCGCGGAATTTATGTCCTCGGGTCTGGTTAATATGATTATGTTGTTTATGGCGCCGAAAATCTATGGCGGAAATGACGCTTTTTCAATATTTTCCGGCTCGGGACCCAAATACATCAAAGATTTACAAAAAGGGTCTTTTGGAACAGTAGAACTAATCGGGGGAGATATTAAAATTAATTACTATACCGAAGATACGGTAGAATTTATTAACTCTATTAGTGAAATTACACGGAATGTGATAGCAGATACCTAAATGACTGAAACTTTAGCTCCAATCGAAGATGCAATTAAGGCGATTTCCCGAGGCGAGGTAGTCGTCTTGGTCGACGACGAAGATCGCGAAAATGAAGGTGACTTAATAGTAGCCGCCCAGTATGCCACGCCCGAAACCATAGCGTTTTTCTTAGAACACACATCAGGGTTTATTTGTGTGGCTATGTTGCCAGAACGGCTGGATGAGTTGAAATTGCCACTAATGGTGCAGGACAACACTGAGGCGCAAAAGACTGCTTTTACGGTGACCGTTGACGCAAAAGTAGGTACGTCTACGGGAATCTCCGCCGAAGATCGAGCCAAAACAATTGCGGCTTTAATAAGTTCGGATACAACCGATACCGATTTGGCGCGTCCCGGCCACATATTGCCTCTTCGATATAAAAATGGGGGAGTTTTAAAGCGTGCCGGCCACACAGAAGCCTCGGTGGACCTTTGTAGGGCGGCAGGCCTTTACCCCGCGGGTGTTATTTGCGAAGTGGTTTCCAAAGACAAAAAGTCAATGGCTCGATTGGATGAGTTAAAGGAATTTGCCAAAAAATATAATTTAGTTTTGTCGTCCATTGCCGACTTGGTACGTTATCGTTCTAAAACCGATAAGTTGGTTAAGCAGGTTTCTCAAGCAACAATACCAACCGCTTATGGAGATTTCATGTGCATCGCCTTTGAGTCTGTATTGGATACTGAAACGCATATAGCCTTGGTCAAAGGCAATATCTCTGCTGACGAACCTGTGTTGGTAAGGGTTCACTCGGAATGTTTGACAGGAGATGTTTTTGGAAGTCGTAGATGTGATTGCGGGCCTCAATTGGACAAAGCTTTAGAATTAATTGCCAAAGAAAATTGCGGGGTCGTCGTTTACCTAAGAGGGCACGAAGGACGTGGGATTGGTATCGCACATAAACTTAGGGCCTACTCACTTCAGGAAAACGGGCGCGACACGGTTGAAGCAAACGTAGACTTGGGACTTCCAGTTGATTCCAGAGAGTATGGGATAGGCGCACAGATTTTGGTCGATCTAGGTGTTAGAAAGATGAAATTATTGACAAATAATCCAAGCAAATACAGTGGATTGGAGGGTTTTGGTTTGGAAATTATAGGTCGTATCCCGCTGGAAATTGAACCCACCGCAGAAAACATCGCCTATCTAAGAACTAAGCGGGAAAAAATGGGTCACATTTTGAACGGATTGGAAGATGTCTAGCACCTACAAAAAGGTTCTGCCAGTTGAATCCAAAGCCAATATTATCGGCGGGAGCCTGGATGCTACCGATTTAACCTTTGGTGTGGTTGTTGCCCGATTTAATTTTGATATTACCGATAAGCTCTTAGAAGGTGCGATCCGAGCGTTTGACAAATACGATATTCCCGGTACCGAAATTAAAATTGTATATGTTCCAGGTGCTTTTGAACTGCCCATAACGGCAAAAAAACTTGCCCTATCAGGCGAGTATTCGGCAATTATATGTCTTGGAGCCGTTATCAGAGGGGATACTTCTCACTATGATTACGTCTGCGGTGCGGCAACTGAAGGGGTATTGCGAGTCGGGCTTGAAACAATGGTTCCGGTAATTTTCGGTGTTTTAACCTGCGATAATAAAATTCAAGCACTTGACAGAGTAAAAGACGACGAGACAAACAAGGGTTTTGAAGCCGTAGAGACTGCAATATGGACCGCAAACGTACTTAAATAGATCGGCTAAGTTTATTAATAGGGATTTATTTTAGATTAGGTATTTTTGGTTAACCCAAACTCACCAAAAGTACATCCGATTAATTAATTAAGTAGATATAAGGAATTACATTGTTAAAACTGGTTCTGCCCAAGGGCTCACTTGAAAAATCGACTTTTGAGTTGTTTTCATCCGCCGATTTAGCGATTACTCGTTCTTCGGCAGTTGACTACGTATGCTCAATTAAAGATCCCCGGATAGCCGAAGTCAGAATACTTAGACCTCAAGAAATACCTCTTTATGTTCAAGAGGGGCTATTTGACATCGGAATTACTGGAAGAGATTGGGTCGAAGAGACTGACAGCGATATAGTAAGTATGGGCGAGCTTAATTACTCAAAAGCAACTTCTAATCCAATTCGAGTTGTATTGGCAGTCGGCGGCGATTCTGAGTATTCTGGGGCAAAAGACCTACCCGACGGTTCAAGAATTTCGACCGAATATCCGAAGTTGACCGAAAGATTTTTTAAGAGAATCGGAAAAACTATGGATATTAGGCTTTCCTACGGAGCAACTGAAGCCAAGATTCCCACCATCGCCGATGCTATCGTGGAGATAACCGAAACAGGTAAGGCCATTAAAGCTGCAGGACTTAAAATCATAGATGAACTGTTGGTTTCTCGAACCGAACTTATTGCAAATAAGCAATCTGCTGCAGATGATAAGAAGTTTCATGCAATGGAACAGATATATACTCTGTTGGTGGGGTCCTTAGAAGCCAAAGACAAAGTCTTAGTTAAACTGAACGTGGAAAATTCAAAATTAACCGATGTTCTGTCCAAACTTCCCTCGCTCAGATCTCCGACCATCAGTCAACTTTCTACGGGCGATGCTTATGCCGTTGAAGCCGTAGCTTTGAAATCTCAAATAAATGTGTTAATCCCTGCCATAAAGGATGCGGGAGCAACAGATATTTTAGAAATACCGATATCAAAAATTGTGCATTAGATTTTGGTCATTATCGTTCGGCTCCAAAGTGTTAATCGATTCTAACGAATAAAATAAAGTGATTGCGGACTGTTATGAACGAATTGAAATATAACGAATTAATTAAATCAAAAGTTGACAAATTTGACCAAAACAGCGGAATAGGCTATCTGACGATAGAAGACAGACAAGTTTGGTTTCACTGCATCTCAATTACGGACGGTTCCAGATTCATTGAAAACGGTTCTGAAGTGGTGGTTCTTTTAAGAGTCGGTAGAAACGGCCAGCCGGAAGCTTATCAGGTCCAAAAGATAGCTAAGACATGACATTGGCGAACGCACGATTCTGTTGTATCCAGAAGTCGAGCCTTAACCGATTTTAAAACAGATTATTTCTCAGAAGATGCGTTGACCCAAGCCATTTGCAATTGGTTCAGCATGGTGCTGACGGCATCGGAAATTTGACTATCCACTTTGTCTTTGATGGTTTGGCAAATTGCGTCGAGGCAGTCTATAGCAAGTTTGCTAGATTCCAAATCCGGTTTATCTACGCTGAGGTGAATTGCAGCAAGTTCTCCCAAGCCCGATATATGATTAAGTATAATTTGGATCGCTGGAGTAGACAAGACTTCAGTCCTGACTTTTTCTACCATTTGTTCGATCTCTTCTGGGCTCATATCGTCGATATTTGGCATTGATTCCGGATCATAAGATTCGCTGTTTGCAACTTGATCGATGTTTGAATTGTCTCTGGGAACGCGGTGTTCGCCTTCAGGTGTCCATAGTGTACTCATAATTTGCTATTCTATATGTTAAACATTATTTTAATTAAGCGGACCTCTTTTTTGCGGTTCCACCTTTACCTAGATTAACAGCATTTAAAATGCGGATGAACATTTTAAAGGGATAAGGTTAGATTTTAGTAGACACGCGTATTTTAGCGTCCGCTTTTATTTGAAGTAATGTGCCGTAAGTTAACTTTAAGTATAGCGGTACTTATTTAATAAGGAGGATTGCTAAATTCCAAATAACCATGTTTCTGGGACTCGTGTAAACGACCAGATTAGAGCTAAAGAGATTCGATTGATTGGTGCTGACGGAACTCAGCTGGGGGTAAAGTCAATAGACGAAGCTCTGAAAATAGCCCGCAGTCAAGATCTGGATTTGGTTGAAGTCGCTTCGAACGGAGTTCCCCCGGTATGTCGTATCATGGATTACGGCAAATTTAAGTTTGACTCTAACGTAAAAGATCGGGAATCCCGAAAAAAATCAACTTCAAATCTAGTTAAGGAGATGAAGTATAGAACTTTAATCGGTACCGGTGATTTTGACACAAAGACGAAGCAGGTCTTAAAATTCATAGGTCAAGGTCATAAGGTAAAACTTACGGTTATGTTTAGAGGTCGAGAAGTATACCATCCTGAATTGGGTAAAAAGATATTAGATCGAGTTGCCGAAGCGGCCGATGATATTGCAAAAGTTGAAATAGCTCCCAAGCTCGATGGCAGAAACATGACGATGGTTTTAGTACCTTATAAAAAAAGTCAGAGTACAAAAAAACCTGGCACTAACGAATCTGCCGTCAACAAACAAGTTATTTTACAAAAAGAACAAGACGTAGCTCAGGGAGACCCGGTAGGTTAGTTTACGTTGATACAAAAAAAATTTGATTGATGTAGATATGGATTATTAAATATCCATATAAATAAAGCTCGAAAAGAGTTGCAAAACTTAAATTTGACTAACGGTGTCACTTCGTTAATCAGATCAAACCAATTAGGAGGAAATTATGCCAAAGATGAAGACAGATAAAGGTGCAAAAAAAAGGTTTAAAGTTA
>DAHXLF010000063.1 GCA_027371755.1 Acidimicrobiales bacterium | reverse complement strand
ATTTATGGGCGGGGTATAAATTAAGTAATTTGCCAAGGAGGAAATAATGACAATTTTAAGTGAATATAATACTGATATTAAAAAGCCTAAAAAAGTCGAACAAGACGATAGTTTAAAGGCCTCGCTCGAAAACTATAACAATATAGTAAAGAGACTGTCCAAACAGTCTGTAGAAAAGCATTTCGAAGCTTACGTGGATATTGATTGGGATTCAACCGAAAATACGGTTGATCCCGAAGATGCTAGATGGGAACTATTTTTCGTAGACCCTCTTCGGCGGTCCGATTGGTATAATGGGCTGACTCAAAAGGAGCAACGCAAAGCAGGTATAACGAGGATTGCCACAGTTATGCGAATCGGCTGGGAATTTGAAAACTTGCTTCAGAGAGGACTCTTGCAGGCTGCGTTTAGATTGCCAAACGGAGCTCCGGAATTTAGATACATCCATCATGAAGTCATCGAAGAGTCTCATCATTCTATGATGTTTCAGGAGTTTGTCAATCGGACCGGATTAAAAGTGAAAGGAATGCCTGTTTACTTAAAGTTTTTAGCCGAAACGGTTGTGCTTCCTACTCAAAAGCTATTCCCGGCACTTTTCTTTTTCTTTGTATTGGGTGGCGAAGACCCTATAGATCATATGCAAAGAACAGAGCTTAAGAATGGTAATCCTCCCGAGTTGGTAAAGCAGATAATGAAAATTCATGTAACCGAAGAAGCCAGACATATTTCGTTTGCGCGTCAAACTCTAAAGGTGTCCGTTCCCCAATTGTCAAAAATCAGGCGAGGCATTTTGTCTGTTTTGGTTCCGGGACAAATGGCAATTATGGTTAGGCTGATGGTATATCCGTCTTCTAATTTCAGAAAGTTAAATTCCGTACCGATCAAGGAATATTTAAAATCCGTAAGGTCACTTGATAGCCGACAGTTGGTTAAAGATGCCGCGTCAAAGCCTCGTAAACTTGCAACTGACTTGGGGCTCATGAACCCAATTGCGAAACTAGTCTGGAAGGCGACAGGTCTGTTTGACGATAATATAGTTTTATCGGATGACTGATCTTTGTCAATTGTAAGTTTGGTGCAGCGTCAATATACGGTTCATATAATCGGAAGCGGGTCGCTACTAAATAGGCGAAAGTACATAAAGTGCCGATAATTCGGTAACTGGTAGTTATTTTTGATTGTAAGTTGCTGGGACTGCAACAAAGATTGTGTAAACACCCATTGGTAAAATTATAGAATAGGCGTGTTGATAACACAAAAACTAAGTACGCGAATATACCTGCAAATTGGTATACCTACAAATTGGCGAAGAAGAGCTCGATTTGGTTGAGCCCAGTACATCTTTAATAGCGACATCTTTAATAGCGAATGCATTTGTACGGGTCAACCGTAACGGGAACTTCCATAAAAAGGATAAGTCGATTATTCGGTTTATTACCGACTTTAACCAAATACCAGTTAAAACTCTCTAATTTAGCAAACTAATTAAAGCTTTGGCAACAGAGATTTCGGTAGGTAAATCGACTTAAGCTTTAATTGAATCAGGCTTTAAAAATTGTTCGGCAGTGATCGAATTATGGTTTAAAGTTAACGGCTTAAGATCTGGATGAACAAAGGAAAATACCATTAAAAATTGATCAACCTTTGTACCTTTTAGGTAAATTTGACCGTTGGCTAATGCGTCAGCTATCAACAACTTTCCCTGCCGCCATTTTACTAAATCTTGAGCGGAAATCTTTAGATGCACGTCGGCTTTAGGGTCTAAACCGCTTTTGAGAATCGGAACTGGCCCCCTTACGTACATTTTAAATTTCATACTGTCTATTAACAACGATATTCTTATTCCTTCGGACGGTAAGAACTTGTAGTTTATTCCGTTTAAAAGAGTAGAACGAATAGCCGAAATTGGAGATACCTGTGTATTGCTATCATCCTTGGGCAAAAATTGCTCTCCCCAATTGCTTAAAAACTGCAACAATGGCAATAATTCTCCGCCTTTGTCTGTCAGCATATAAGAGCATCTCGATGATGCCAATTCGTTTTGGTATCTGGTTATTACTTCGCTGGATTCCAAATCTTTGAGTCTTTCAACTAAGAGATTTGGAGAAAGTCCAGGCAGTGCCTTTCTAATATCACTGAATCTACGAGGCCCAATTGACAACTCTCGTATGATTAACAGCGACCATCTTTCCCCGATTACATCCAGCGCCGCAGCGATTGGACAATATTGCGCATATGACTTCACAATAAAATTATAACCCCTTTCTTAACTAAAATCTAGTATAAATTTTTATATGATCCCTTTTTCCGGATTTTTCTTGGAAATTTTTAAGTTTAGCATCAAAATTGGCTAATTCGTGATATTAAATCCGTGAGAATGCTTGTTTGTCTCAACTTTTCCATACCTCTGTAACAAAAAACATTCCGGCAAGCATGCCTAGTGCGGGACTTCCGTCCACTGTTGTAGGATTGTTGAAATTTTGAACGTTGCCATACGCCGCAAGATTCCAAACTGCTCGCGAAGTCAATATATACGGAAGGTCTACGGCCAATCGTTCTGACATCTTTTGGTAGTATTGGGCCGCAGTATTGAAGTTTGGCTCCTCTCTGGCAGCCTGCAGATATTGGTTCGTCAACGGATCGTTCATTCTGGCAAAATTTAAGGCAAAATTCTGTGACATTCCGTTCCCGTCCCAAAATATGTAATTTAAGTCCGGATGAATTGAACCAAATTGCCTCCAAATAAAAGCATCGTATTGGCCGCTTAGTGCGGTGCCGATCTGTTGCGAGGTGAGATAGCTCGTATTGATGTTTACGGTGATTCCGGCTTGTTGCCACATTGAAGCCATAAGCTGAGCCTCTTGAATATCGATAGGGTCATTGGTTGCACCTAGCGTAAATGCAAGCGAGCTGGAGCCGGAGGACTTTTTATACTTTGCTACTGCTTGCTTAGCTTTTTCCAGGTTGTATTTTGGATAAGTGGTTTTGGTGTAGAAAGGTGTACTCGGCGCAAAAACCGAATCTGTTGGAATTTCGATATTACCTCCAATTGTCGACAAGTATTTAGAGGTGTCGGTTGCATAAGCCAAGGCCTGCCGGGCATAAATATTGTTGAGCGGGGCTTTAGTCGGCCAGCAATTTAACATTATAAAAGTAATATCTGGTTCTCCGGCTGGAAGGTTTAGATCCGTCACTCTGCTAATATTTGGTGATCCTACCAGCTGCGAAATCGGCTGACCAGTTCCAAAGTGAGCTAAATCTATTGTGCCCGCCTGCAAGCTCGACACTCGGGCATTTGGGTCGACGATCGGTTTGACGGTTATTGAATCTAGATAAGGTAGCCCTTTGCGCCAATAATTTTTGTTTGCCGTAGCTTTAAACTCAACGTTTGGAGTCCATGACTCAAATACAAACGGACCTGTACCTGAGGGGTGACTCGGCCCATAACCGTCTTGTTTGTTTAGCATCTTAGGCGAAGCCATGTATGCCATCTGCCCGCCGATATAACCGGTAAGCCAATAGTCGAACGGAACCCAGGGTGACAACATATTTAGTTGCACCGTCATGGCATCAATTAATGTTACTGACCCGAACGCCGAAGCTATAAATCCATAGGGTCCAGCCTTCATGGCATCAAAGTTTTGTTTTATGGCGTTGCCGTCAAAAGGGGTACCGTCGTGAAAGTTTATATTACTTCGTGCCTTTATCGTCCAGATCGTGTAATCTTGGTTCGGAGTTAAGGATTCAGCCAGATAGGGAACAACTTTACCGCTTCGTGATACAGTCGCCAAAGGGTCAAATACCGCTCTGGCATAGACTACGCCAGCATTGTCAAATCTGGATTGAGTCGGATCAAACCCGTCGGTTTCGTCTTCAATCCCTATAATTAAGTTACCTCCTCTTTTTGGAGGCTTGGTCGATATTGCCGACGGAAGATTGCTACTTGAAGACGAAGAATTTGACGAACAAGAGCTCAAAAATTCCCCACTTGTCGACATCAGCCCCAGCCCAGCTAAAGCGCCAACCGATTTCCCTAAAAAATTTCTTCTGCTAATTGGGTCCGTCACTCGTAAATACCTCTACCTTCTTGTCTGGTTGATTCTTTAAAGTTTGAGTTCGATTTATAAAAACTCAAAACTATCAATATGATTATAGGACAAACTTACGAGGAAGTTCATATTAATTTACTTATATATTTCTAGAGCTTAGTCTGTCTAGAATATAAATCTTGAAATTATCGCCGACCCACGCCACCTAAAATTCTAAGTAAAGCCAAAAAAGTCATGATCAGAGACATCATCAATAGTAAAGCTGCGTACCATTCTCCGTCGGCTGAAATCCCTCGTGTTTCTGCCGTATAAATCATATTAAAGTCGACGAATAAGTTCATTATCGAAATGAATAGATATAACACTCCGAATATGATAAAAGTGGCCAAACCGGCTTGCAAAGATGAAATACTTAAAAATGTTGCACCGATCATTACTGCAAGAAGCGTAAAGCTACTGACGATAGTTACCGATACAAATTTAGGGGTTACGTGAATTATCCCCGTTCTGTACAGTGTCATAACCGCTACGAATACGGCAGCGGTACCAATAATAGCCAACGGAACGACGTATGTACCTCTGGATGAAAAATAAAACGATAACGTTCCTAATACGAGACCTTCTGTCGCGGCATAAATCGGAGCAATTATCTTCGCCAATCTTGGCCGAAAGATACCGATTAACCCTACTATAAATCCTGTCAATATTGTCGCCAGTAAGATTCCCGGGCTTATCGGAAATAGGTACGTAACTGCGCCAAACAGCAGGGCAATTAAAGACAATTGTAATAATTTGTTGTAGACATCTACGGCAACAAAAGGCTTTCCATCACTTACCGATTGGAATCCATACATATTTCCGGACTGGTTGTTTTGCCTTGAGTCGCTTGCGTAAGGAGCAAAACCATCGTTAGCGGCTCCCAGAGGTGTATTGGGTGACGTTACTTGTCCAAATTGATTGTTGTAAGGGTTATTGTAATTTGGTTGCGATGGATTAATACCACCGTAGAACTGTTGTCCGGGTTGATTCTGCCCGTAGTACTGTCCCTGTTGAGTGTTCTGCCCCATTTGATTGAATTGACCAGCATTCATCCCGTAGGGATTGTTTCCAGTTACTTGAGTCGCAGCTGCAGTTGTCGCCGGTAATGAAAATTCCTTTATCATCCGGGCATAGCCTGTTTTGAAACCGTATGATCCGAACTGTCCCTTTCGACTTGAACGTTTATTCCCATATGCCATATTATTTGACCTCCTATTAATTAGTTTATAGCTTTTTTACCGTTGTTTTTCACCAAATCTCACCTAAATCGAATGAACAAGTTGATAATTATTTCAGTCACTGAATTACTTATTATTCTATGTCTTATCTGGATGATATTTTTGGTAATTGTTGTCAAAAGATGTTTTCGGGTTTGAAAGGGTGTATTGGCTTATTCAAGTTTGCTTAGAGTGATTCACCAGAATGATTTAATAGACCAGTGATGGGGTTTGAGTTAGCGGCAGTATTAAAAACACTGATAATATTGATCCACAATTTAGGTGCGAAACCATGTTTGGCAAATTAAACATTAATTAAATACAAAACTTATTTCTAGAAATAATCAGTAGTTAGATTAACTTATTTTAAATTCGGCAGCCCCAACGGAATTCGAATCCGTGTCTCCACCTTGAGAGGGTGGTGTCCTAGGCCACTAGACGATGGGGCCAAGTAATTTAATTCTTATTCAATTATAGGTTAGTTTATGGGTTTGGGGTAACTGATAATACGGCTCTCGAAAGTGTCTACATCAAAGTAACTTATTGTAGGTCGCTCGGAACTTATTTACGGGTATCTAAATAAAGGAACCGATTTAATTGTACCGATGATGGAATGGGTCATGGACAAAATTAATTCATTGATCTTGGCTAAAGAATTAGAAGTTGTCTCTTAAACTTAACTGCCTGAAAAATAGCTAAAGCTTGATAAGAAACTTAAAGCGATAAGCAGCCTGTCAATCAGGTCATCAACAACATTAATCATGCCAATTAACTAACCGTGACAATTTTCGACTTGAATTAAGCAAGATATTACTGCCTCTTGCTGAGCGCTGTCGTTTATCGAATCGTATCTCTTTAAATATCAGCCAAGTCGATTGTCGCCGATAGTCTTTTTTCTATCCAAGTCGGCTAAACAATCTATTAACAAACTCAGGGTCTTCATGGTCGACGGTGGTTTTATTGCCATCAAGTTCTGTAATCATATTTAAGTCATCGTCTGACAGTTCAAAGTCAAAAATATCGAAGTTTTCTTCAATACGATCTTTGTGAGTAGATTTAGGTATTGCCACTATGCTCTTTTGAAAATGCCAGCGGAGTACAACCTGACTTACAGTTTTGCCGTGGCTATCAGCTATCGCAGACAATATTTTGTTGTTAAAAATATCGTGCCGACCCTCGGCAAATGGAGCCCAGCCTTCATGGGATATAGCGTAGCGGTCCATAACTTTTCTTGTTTCAACCGCTTGATTGAAAGGATGCGATTCAATTTGATTAACCATGGGAACCGTTTCAATTCCTATAATTTTTTTATTAGTGAGTATGAAGTTAGTGAGTTTGGCGGCGTTAAAGTTGGATACACCGATTGCTTTGACTTTGCCCGCTTCATATAACTCAACGAGTGCCTTCCAGGTGCCAAATATATCACCGTAAGGTTGGTGTATGAGATAAAGGTCAAGATAATCCAGTCCAAGTTTATCCAAAGAAGTTTGGTACGCCTGTTTGGCTTTTTCATAAGTGGCATCGGCAATCCAGAGCTTGCTGGTAACAAATATATCGTCTCTTGAAATACCGCTTTGTTTAATACCTCGACCTACTGCTTCTTCGTTTTGATATGAAGCTGCGGTGTCAATTGAACGGTAGCCTGTTTTGAGAGCGGTAATAACACTTTGCTCGGCTTGTTCATTGTCCATTTGAAAAACTCCGAAACCGAGTGCCGGCATTTTTTCCCCATTGGATAATGTAACTGTAGGTACTTCTGTCATATGAACTCCTTTAAAAGGGCCTAGTTTATATGTCTGCTTATCGGACTATAACTTCAAAGCACAAGTAAACTTTGTATACACAAATTTAGTATTCATGAACTTTGTATATTCTGATTGTTATTATCTTATTTCGTATTTTGTGCAATCGGGTTGAAATCACTTTGGTGAATTATCAATGACCATAGGCATCTTTTAGCGGCAAAACTCAGTATCGACAATCTAAGTACCCGGGGTCTCATCACATATATCAATGCAGAAAGTCTCAGTCTGCTGTACTGATTTATCTAATTTATTAGCAAAGATATTTAATACTGAATACTTTGAAAGTTAGTAACCGGGTACGAAAATTGGCAAGAAAGCATTAAATTAATTTAATGCTACAGAACTATAATGTGAGGGTGCAACCCGAAGGTTCCTCTTAAAGAGTTTTGGATTTTCAAGCAAAATAGATAAACTCAATATTGGCTCGGGGGGAAGGACTCGAACCCTCAATGACAGGACCAGAACCTGCAGTGTTGCCAATTACACCACCCCCGAATATGGTTAAATAACCTCTATTCAAGAAAAGTTTTTGCCACGATATCCAGTCTAGCCAAAGTTTTGTCTTTGCCTAAAATCATAAGAGACTCGAATAGGGGAGGCCCTACGTTTGAACCCGTTAGGGCTAATCGAATGGGAGCTTGAGACTTACCCAGTTTTTTCCCGAAGCTTAAGCCGATTGATTCCAAAACCTTATGCAATTCATCTTTGGAAAATTCGCAATCTTTTAAGGCATCTTTGAAATTTAAGAGTATCTGTTTGTTTGTAGGATCTAAATAAGTCTTGTCATATAAATCTTGAGGGATCGCGACTTCGTCTTCGATAAAGAAACCTATCATTTTTTCGATCTCACTGAGAGTATTTATGCGCGGCTGAACTAATTCTAAAATTTCATTTATATCGGTATCGCTCAACTTGTTTAGGTTTAAACCAGAGTGAATTTTTAAATAGTCAAGGGCTCGATGACGGAACAGTTCGATATCCATATCCCGTATATAAATGTTGTTAAAGTGGTTTAGCTTTTGAATATCAAAAAATGCGGGAGCCAGATTGACATCGTTTAAGTCAAATTGGTCTATCAGCTCGTCTACCGATAGTATCTCCTGGTTATTTTTTGGGCCCCATCCGAGCAGTGCTAGATAATTTAGCATAGCTTCAGGAAGAAATCCCATATCAAAAAATTCCTCAACGGATACTTTGTCTCTCCTTTTGGAGAGTTTTTGGCGTTTTTCGTTAACCAATAGGGGGAGATGTGCGAAAGTCGGTAAGGGCCTTCGTTCTGTGGCATTGCTATCGTTTAATTTAGAAATTGCCTCCCACAGTAGGATAATTTTAAAGGTATTATATAAGTGTTCTTCTCCTCGAACAACGTGTGTAACACCTAAATCCATATCATCTACCGTATTGGCCAAAACGAAAAGCGGAGACAAATTGCCCTTTAATAGCACAAAGTCCTCGAGAGTGGTATTTTCAATTTGAACGTCACCTCGGACAGAATCGTGGAATTTTGTCGCAGATTCTAACGGCACTTTAAATCTTAGAGCGTATCCGGTTTCGTATTTTAGATTCAGGCTGCGGCAGTGACGGTCGTATCCTACGGTGTTTTTGCCCGAGTTCCTGTTTTCTATATCTTCTTTTGTACATTGACACCAGTAAGCCAAATTTGCATCAAAGAGATCTAAGGCGGTTTGCTTGTGTTTTGTCACACGCGAAGATTGGAAAATAGGCCCTTCGTCCCAATTTAGCCCAAGTGCCAAAAGGGAGTCAACTATCCCCTGGGTCCACTCGGGTTTGTTCCTTTCGGTATCGGTATCTTCAATCCTAAGCAAAAAGCTTGCCTCATTCCCGGATCGTTTTGCTTTTTGAACTATAAGCCAATTAAATAGTGCGGTTCTTGCTCCGCCAACATGCAGGTACCCAGTGGGGGATGGTGCGAATCTAGCTTTCATTAATCTTATTTCAGTCTTCTATGGAAATTGCCTGCTTGGGGCATGATCTTACAGCAAGGTCGACCTTGTCTCGCAGCTCTTCCGAGGGGTTTTCGTTCAAAATATATAAAAAGTCATCGTCTCTGACTTCAAATACTTCGGGTGCGGATTGCATACAGAGTCCGTTAGATTCACAAATGTCAAAATCAACTACTATTTTCATGACGCTCCTTCCTTGTCGTGATGGGTAACTTTGGGTGGGATAGATTTTAATTATAATACCTTAATTAACGGTAGCTTACTAATTTGAAGTTGCATACCCTCAGTTAATTAAAATAAATTAAAAATTACGGGATTCGGTTTCTAAGAATTAATTCCGCAAAACTGAGATAGTATCACTTAAAATTTTCCACTGAACACCAAGATCCCCAACCTGCTGATGAAGTTTTTATTGTGGATTCGGGGAAAATTTCTTGAATCTGTTCGGGAGTCAGATAAATTGGCGTAGATTCTCCGGATGTGCTAATCCACAGCAATTTTCCATTGCCTTTTAGAATTCTTAGGATCTCTCGCTTAAATAAAAAACAGTTTATAAGAACCACAGCTGAGATTGAGTTGTCTTTAATGGGCAATCTCATCGAATCGGCCTGTATGTAAGTCCCTTTGGCTCTGTCACATTGTTCTAGCATATTATATGAGAGGTCCACCGATATAACATGCGTAAACTTGCTTTGCAAAACCGAAGTATAGATACCGGTACCGCATCCTATCTCTACGGCTACTTCCGTATCTGTCAAGCCTGCTCGGTTTAAAGCATCATTAACCGGATCTTTTATAAATTCGTGTCTGGTTTGGTTCCATTCGTTTGCGCGAGAATTAAACAGAGAGGAGACTTGATTTGATATCTCCAGTGTCCAATTGTCTTCGTTGTCCGCAATTAACTTTGTAACTTCTCTCATGGGGTGCGAAGAATTGTCTATTAGCGGTTTCCCCGGTTTTGTCTCGATTGTTTGTTCCAATCGTTGAATGGTCATTTAAATTCTTTCAAAATTCCGATTGAGTTCCCAATCGGTAACGGCCGCATTAAAATACTTGAGTTCCTGCTTTGCGGTATTTAACAAATGTTCAAAAACATCAGTTCCCAAGGTTTGTTTTGCAATTTCTGAATTTTCAAACAAACCGATGGCCTCATCAAGACTTGAAGGGATTCGTTCCACTTCCTGTGAGGTATAACCGTTGCCTACTAAACAATCTTCAAGCTCTAACTTGTTTTCTATTCCGTATAGGCCGGCTGCGACCGTTGCGGCTAATGTGATGTACGGATTCACATCCGCTCCAGGTATCCTATTTTCAATTCTCATAGATTTGCCTTTGCCGACTAATCTAAAACCGCAAGTTCTGTTATCTCTGCCCCACGCTATTGCGGTAGGTGCCCAAGAACCGGGTACGTAGCGTTTATAGGAATTTATGTAAGGGGCATAGAGGATTGCAAACTCTTTGGCACATTTTAACTGTCCTGCAATCCAGCTTTTCCCAAGAGCAGACAAATTCTCAGGATTGTCGGCATCGGCTATGAGTGATTTTCCGTCCTCAATGCTCCATAGGCTTGAATGAACGTGGCACGAAGATCCAACTTCGGCCGATGACCATTTTGCCATAAAGGTTACGCTTTTGTCATTTAATGCGGCGATCTCTCTTACTCCGTTTTTAAAGATCATATGGTTGTCGGCGCATCTGAGAACTTCGTCGTAGGTGATGTTTATCTCATGCTGTCCATTGCCTGCCTCACCTTTTGAAAATTCAATCGGTATCGAAGCCACAAGCATCTCATTCCTAATTTTTCTTATAATGTCTTCTTCTAGGGTAGTTTGGAAAATCTGATAGTCCTCTATGCCTAAGGACTTTGGGGTCAAATCTTTGTAGTGTTTCTCTTTTGCTTTATTGAAATTGTCTTCAAACAAATAAAACTCTAATTCGGTACCGGTTTTAACTGAAAATCCTAACTCTTTTGCCTTTTGTAGCTGAGTTTTTAAAATTGATCGTGGAGCTACCGAAATAAGTTTGCCATTTTCGTCAAAGCTGTCACAAATTATAAGTGCGGTGGATTCAAGCCACGGAATAATTCTCGCGCTTGAAGAATCGCATCTCAAATTCATGTCTCCGTAACCGGTTTCCCAATTGGTGAAGCTGTAACCTTCCAATGGGTTCATGTCCACGTCGACTGCAATTAAGTAGTCGCAAGCCTCGATGCCTTCATCCAACACATGTTCGACGAAGTGACTACCAACAACTCTTTTACCGACCGGTCGTCCCTGCAAATCCGAAGTCACAACCAAGACGGTGTCAACAACACCATTTTCTATATCTTGCTTGAGTTGTGCCAAATCGTAAATCATTGTATTGTTTGATTTAATCTTTTATTCGGGCGTAACATATGCGGCGGTAATTCCACCGTCTACCAAAAGAGACGCACCTGTAATGAACGAAGAGTCGTCGCTGGCCAAAAAGAGAGCGGCTTTGGCTATTTCTTCAGATTTTCCGAAACGACCCATGGGTATGTGTACCAATCTCCTTTGCCTTCGCTTTTCGTCCGAAAGTAACTCTTCGAGCAGTGGTGTTTGGATCGGACCTGGACACAGAGAGTTAACCCGGATATTTTGCCTGGCATATTCTACGGCAATCTCACGCGATAGCGCTAACACGCCTCCTTTGGAGGCGGTGTAGGCCACCTGAGCGGTTGCCGCTCCTACGAATGATACGAAAGAAGCTACGTTTACTATCGAACCTCCACCGGATTTTAGCATTAGGGGTATGGCATATTTGCAACACAACCACAGACCTTTTAGGTTTATGTCTTGTACCCTGTCCCAGGTTGATTCTGGAGTATCCAATACGCCGCCGTCATCCCCGGGGAAAACTCCGGCACAGTTGAAGAGTACCTGAAGTGCGCCGAATCTATTTTCGACCGACTCAAAAAGTGATTTAATGCTGTCTGAGTCCGATACGTCTACTCTTATTGCCGCAAATTTGTCATTGAATTCAGATGAAAATTTGTCGGTTTGGTCAAGATTAATGTCAGCGGCAACCACGGTTGCCCCTTCCTTTAAAAATAATTCGACCGATGACAGACCGATACCAGATCCGCCACCCGTAACAATTGCAACTTTGCCGTCAAGGCGTGCCATAATTTAACTCCGTAACTTCGTATAATACCTTTATAAATCTACGCGGTTAACAAATAATTTGCTTATGCAATCGTAAAGGTAAAGAGTGTTATCAAATAAAGTTTAAAAAGTAAATACTTGCCTTATGATATTGCCTGATCTTAGGTTGTCTAAGGCGGTATTAACTTCCGAAATATCCATTCTAGCGGAAATCATCGAATCTAAATCCAGTCTTTTGGATTGGTAAAGTCGAATTAGGCGCAGGAAATCTCGCCTTACATTTGCGGATCCGTAGTAAGAACCGACGAACTTTTTTTCCTGAAAAAATAGTTCGAATGCGTTGAACTCAATCATCTCGTTCATCCGGCCGGCTCCGACAATCACTGCCGTTCCTCCTCGCCGTATGGAGTCATACGCACTTCTGATGGTTACTGGCAGCCCGATGCATTCAATCGCATAATCGGCTCCTTCGCCTTGCGTTAAAGCGTCCACTAAAGCCTTTAAGTCATCGGGCTTGGTTGAGTGAGTCGCTCCGAATCTTTTTGCGTCTTCAAGTTTAGAATCTTGAGTGTCGACGGCTATAATTTCGGCAGCACCAGCTATCTTGGCTCCCTGAATTGCCGATATGCCTACTCCGCCGCAACCAAATACAATTACGGTTGATCCGGGTATTATTTTTGCAGTATTTAAGGCTGCGCCGACTCCCGTCATGACACCGCATCCAATTAATGCTCCGATTTCATAAGGTACGTCGCTTGGGATTTTAATCGCCGCTTTGTCTGGCACTACCATCTCTTCGCAAAAAGTTCCGTTGCCGGCAAACCCGTAAATTTCAGTATCGTTTTCTTTGAAGTGAGGAGTGTAACCCTCTGATATCAAAAACTGTAAGCAAAGATGATAGTCCCCTCTTATACAAGCGTTGCAATTTCCGCAGGATGCGTTCCAAGCTAAAATTACTCTGTCTCCAACCGATAAGTTAGTTACGTTCTCTCCGACTTCGATAACATCGCCGCAACCTTCATGGCCTAATATCGCAGGTACGGGTTGCATTATCGTGCCGTTCATTGCCGACAAATCGCTGTGGCAAAGGCCAGCCGATTTAATGGCAATTTTCACTTGGTTGGGTCCAGTTTGACCCACAGTTACATCGTCTACTACGTCAAGGCTAGTG
>DAHXLF010000062.1 GCA_027371755.1 Acidimicrobiales bacterium | reverse complement strand
TTATGTTATAGTCGAGTTCAGTTGCAAAATCAAGTTCCGAATTACTGAAAATTTATAACATTGTCAAAGACGCCCAGGATTTAGGAGTTAATGCTGTTAAGGCGGGGGTCTCAACTACTAGGGTAGACAGGGCTTGCAGAGACTATATAGGGCAGAAAGGATACAAGGAATATTTTACCCATTCGACCGGACATGGTGTAGGCCTGGACATTCATGAATTACCGTGGGTAGCATCTTCGTTTTCAACTAAACTTGTTGAAAACATGATTGTGACCGTTGAGCCGGGAATCTATCTTGAGGGTTTGGGCGTCTTTGACAATGTTATAAATTTTCAGTAATTCGGAACTTGGTTTTCCGATTGCCACCGTTCTGGTCATATCCGAACAGTATCCATCCACAATTGCCCCAAAATCACATACGACCAAATCTCCCTGTGCAAATTTCCTTGCTGTCGGTTTTGCGTGAGGCAATGCACCGTTTGGACCTGACGCAACTATCGATTCAAACGAGTTGGCAGAAGCACCCATAAGTCTTATGTTATAGTCGAGTTCAGTTGCAAAATCAAGTTCGCTGATGCCAGGCCTAAATAAACTTGATGCCATTTCAAGTGCCTTGTCAGCCACATTACATGCGGCTTCGATTCTGGCAATTTCGCCTTCGTCTTTGACGGTACGAAGCTTCTCAATCAAATTCCCTGACGGCACAATATCTGAACCTTCAAACATTAAAGCAAATCTTGCAGCCGTATCATAGGCTATTTGCTGACCTTCAATACCTATTTTTTTTGAGTTTCTTACGAACTTAGTTAACTTTTTTAATTGAATTTTAGGAGACGCTACAATAATCTCGGCGACGACATTTGCCGCTTTAAGCTCTTGTTCAACCTGGATACCATACCGTCCGTCCGTATGGATTGCCACTTCCCCATTTTTTAGCACTGCCAATATTCCAGCGGAACCGCTGAAACCGGTTAAGTATCTAATATTAACTAGGTTAGTTACCACAACAGCGTCTAAGTTAGTATCCGAAATCAAATCAAGTAGCTTTGGAATTCTCTTCCCTACTTCCATCTGCGGTAATTTGTCTAACTGTATCTCATTAACTTTTTTCATTATGCGTTTGCCAATCGTACTTTCCTGACTTTTAACGAAGTAATTTGTTTTATGCCTATTTAAAATGAGCTGTGTCTTAAGATTTTTAACCGTTAAACAATCCCTTAATTGCCACAATTGCCAGCTTATATCCCAGTAATCCGAATCCCGAAATCATCCCGTCACTTACGGGTGCAACTACGGAAACATGCCTGTACGGTTCTCTGGCTGCTGGATTAGAAATATGAAGTTCGATTACTTTACCACCATAACCGGCCAGGGCATCACTAATTGACCATGAATAGTGTGTCAAGGCCCCAAGATTTACTATTAAGCCATCGTACAATCCATTTGCCCGGTGAATTTGTGCAATAATTTCTGCCTCCGATTCAGAATTAAAACAATCGAGTGCAATATCGTTCTCGACGGCCGCCTTCTTTGCAACGCTTTCATAATCGGCCAATGTCAAATCACCGTAAATATCCGGCTGACGAATCGACAGCTGAGACAAGTTAGGTCCGTTTATCAGTAGTATTTTATGTATCATGTGTTATTAAATCAAAATCTCCGGTCGCAGTTATTCTAAGGCATAACTTACACTTAAGTCTCATCAACATTTTATGGTACTTTGCAATCACATTCATTAAAGTGCGATGTAAAGCAAAATTCCGCTGTTACACTTTATGAACTTCACCGAAACTAAAGTACCACGACCACTTAATATTTGGTGACAAAAAGGTGTTAAGCCCATTTATGTAACAGCCATAGACAAAAACATTCAATCAAAATCTAAATAAGATTTTACCTTATTCACGTTTTGCAATTTAGCTATTGGAGAAATTTAGAACTGGACTTCTTAAAACTAAAATTCTCATATATTCTGACAAAACATACAGCATATTACATCAATACTTTTATTGGGCAAACCGCTTTAACAGCTGCAACGAGCAATCAAACATATTTTCAAATTTAAATGCTACTTCAAAGTAACTAAAATTATGATTTAAAAAATTCTTCAAGCGTTATAGATACCTTATTAACGTCAATATCTTTAACCAATTCTGGGCCGTTTGGTCCATCTAAAACAAACGCTAAGGTTCCAGTCGATTTCTTATCTTTGAACATAATGTCAATCAACTCCGTCGCATCGGTCTTTAACTCGCTGGGTATCTTTGTCGGCAAGGAATATGATTCCAATGTCTCAATTTGTCGGCTGACTTCAGCCGAATCGATTCTTCCCAGTTTTTGAGCCAAATGAACTTCAAAGGCAATTCCGACCGCTACTGCCTGTCCATGATTCAATTTAGGTCTTTGACTTGCCGAAACAGAATTTAAGGCCACCAACTCAATGGCATGGGCCAAAGTATGCCCGTAATTTAAAATAGCTCGCCTGCCGGTTATTTCATACTCGTCTTCTTTAACTACATCCGCTTTAAACTGAGCACATTTAAATACGATCTCTTGAATGCTCAATCCATCGAAGTTACCGGCTCCAATCAGACTGTATTTGGCGATTTCGCCATAACCGTTGGACATCTCAATTTCAGGTAGCGAAGCAAGAGTATCTAAATCGTTAACCACACAACGGGGTTGCCAAAATGCCCCGACTAAGTTTTTCCCGACAGAAAGATTTACTCCCGTTTTTCCGCCAATAGCGGCATCGACTTGAGCCAACAAGGTCGTAGCAACATTAATAAAATTTATTCCCCGATTGTAAACGGATGCCACAAACCCACTCAGATCGGTCACGACTCCGCCGCCAACTGCTATTAATGTGTCATTTCTGTGAAATCCTTCTTCGGCAAGTCTGTCACATAGTTTTTCAACATTAGCTAAAGACTTGGCGTTCTCTGAATTCTCAACATAAAGTTCCGTAACGTCATAGCCATGTAAATCCGGCATGATCCCTATATTTTTTTGAGTAATAACAGCCAGTTTCTTGGTGCCTTCGGGAATAAAATTAGTTACTTCATTTAAAATATCTTTGCCAACCAATATGTCATACTTAGACTTATTAAGTTCGACTTGAATCTGTTTGAACGAATGGTTTGCCATGCGATATTAATATTAGCCTTAAGAATACCGGCTGTTAATTAAATTTGAATCATCTCCGACTCATGTGTTGTCAGAACTCGATTTTGGTTCGTTAACAAACTCCACAATCTCATCAACAACGTCATCAACGGTTTTCCCGTCTACATCAACTCTCAAATCCGACATCATTCGATAGATTTCGGTGCGCTCCGATTGTAATACAATCAATTTTTCACGGACATCACCGGCTAATAACGGTCGGATCGTAGTTCCGTCATTGTCAAGTCTGCTTTGAAGAGTATCCAAGGTGCTGTTGAGCCAAATAACCAAACCGGCCTCTTTTATAATCTGGATGTTTTCGTCTCTCATTACTGCTCCGCCGCCAAGAGCAATTACAGCAGAATCCGAATCGGAAGCCACGACGGCTATCATTTTGGTTTCGATTTCTCGGAAGTAGTTTTCGCCGAAGCCTTCAAAGATCTTAGCAATGGATGTGTGTTCAGATCTTTGAATTAAAGTATCGACATCAATACTTTTAAAACCTAACTCCACCGCAAGTCTTTCGGCGACCGTCGTTTTTCCTACACCGGGCATTCCTATGATAAATAACTTGTTGCCCAACAATAAATTCACCAAATATAAACTACGGTTTCTTGCCAAACATAGCTTCAACTGACGACGGAGTTGAGTTTAGATGTTTTTTATAATTCTTAAAATTTACCGTGAACTCGTTTAGAGAGTCGCCACCGAATTTTTCCAAAGCCATGTCAGCCAAGACAATTGCCATCATAGTTTCAGAAACTACGCCCAACGCGGGAACGGCAACCACGTCGGTCCTTTCTTTAAATGAATATTTAGACTCTTTGGTGATCACGTCCACGGTCTTAATTGAAGGTCTGTTCAGAGTCGCCAACGGCTTCATGGTCACTATGGCTGTGATGGGCCCTCCAGCAGAAATGCCTCCCTCAATCCCCCCGGCGCGCACGGTGGGTCGTGCATATGTTTTAGTACTCGATTCCCAATGAATTTCATCATGCGCTACGGAACCGCGCAAACTGCCCAACGTCGATCCCATTCCGATTTCCACGGCCTTGACCGCCTGTATCGACATAAAAGCCTGAGCCAAAAGACCATCCAATTTACGATCATAATGAACATGGCTTCCGAGTCCGACCGGGACACCGTAAGCTATCACTTCAACCGAACCGCCCAAAGAATCCCCCACTTTTGAGGCTGCCTTAATTTCAGCTACCATCGCTTCGGCAAGTTCCGGATCAAAACACCTTACTTCGGAAGCATCTATCTTTTCAAGATCTTTAAACTTCGGTTTGTCCTTAAGCTCACCCAAATCTTTGGCAGTCACAACGGACCCAATACTAATTACGTGAGAAATGATTTGAATGCCAATATTGCTTATCAGCTTTTTCGCAATTGCACCCGCAACAACTCTGGCGGCAGTCTCTCTGGCCGAAGCACGCTCTAAAACGTCCCTAGCATCTGAAAATCCATATTTCTGCATGCCTGCCAAATCTGCGTGGCCGGGTCTGGGCTGTGTGAGCTCCTTGGAACTAATCCCCTTAGCTATGGACATTTCCTGTTCCCACTTTGGCCATTCGGTATTGGCAATCTCAACTGCGATGGGTGATCCTAGAGTTCTGCCGAATCTTACTCCAGACAAGATAGATATTTCGTCTTTTTCAAACCTCATTCTCGGACCGCGACCGAACCCTAATCTGCGTCTGGCAAGCTCTTGAGCGATGTCGTCTTCACTAAGTTCAACTCCTGCCGGCATACCCTCTACTATGACTGCCAGTGCTTTTCCGTGAGATTCTCCCGCCGTTAAAAACCTAAACAACGATCCTCGCATTCAAAACTTAATTGACCGCTTCTTTTAAGCGACTTATAATATCGGCTTTATTTAATTCGTCGGCTACCCTCAAAGCATTCGTAATCGCTCTGGCCGACGACGAACCATGACTGATAATACAGATACCATCAATTCCAAGCAGCATTGCACCTCCAGTTGCTTCAGGATCCAACTCGTTGGCCACGGGTAACAGATAGTTCAATAATACGTCCTGTGCCTTTTTAGTTTCATCGTTCGTGTTCATGATATTTAATAACATTTTCATGAAAAACTTAAGAGATCCCTCAAGGGTTTTTAATGCAACATTTCCCGTAAAACCGTCGGTTACAACTACGTCAGCTACGGCATTTAAAAGATCGCGGCCTTCCACATTTCCAATAAATTCAAATGGCTTATTGTCCATTTCGGCAAGCTTTTTATGGGTCTCTTTTATCAGCGGATTTCCTTTGGTTGGCTCTTCGCCAATTGACAACAGAGCCACTTTGGGTTTGGAGATACCGTATCGTACGGACGAATATACGGATCCCATTTGTGCAAACTGGACTAACCAGTCACTTTGACATTCCGCATTTGCGCCCGAATCAAGCATAACCAACGGATGATTGCCAACTATTGGAATTGTAGTTGCGATTGCGGGGCGAGAAACTCCTTTAATTCTTCCAATCTTAAAAAGCGCCGCTGCCATTGCCGCACCGGTATTACCAGCCGAAATTGTCGCAGAACAGGTACCATTTTTAACTAATTCGGCACATCGAACCAGCGACGAATCTTTTTTGTTTCTTACAGACTTTGCGGGATCTTCGTCCATGGCAATGGATTCACTGGCGTGAAAAGTTCCCAATGAACCTTTTTCGAATTCAGCCAGTATGGCTTCGTCGCCAACCAGCAAACTCTCTATTGAGTACTCCTCAAAAGCTTTTTTGGCGCCGGCAACAACTTCTTTGGGAGCAAAATCTCCTCCCATGGCATCAAGTGCGACAGGCATAACAGCCGACATCAATCGATCTCTACCGCTACTCTGCCTTTATACCAGCCGCACTTAGAACAAACGACGTGCGGTGTTTTAATCATGCCACAATTGGGGCAGGTACTTTTAGAAGGCGAATCTAATTTCCAATTGGAAGCTCTCCTGCTTCTAGATTTAGCTTTGGACGTTTTTCTTTTTGGTACAGCCATCTTTCTTAATTGCCTTTAAATCAAAATATATAATATTCAATTATACAGCCAATGGCTACCTTGTCGGATCCGATAATTCATTAAGCACCGAAAATGGAGAATTATTGATTCTCTTACAGTTACACTTAGTTTCGTTTCTATTGACTCCGCATATTGGACAAAGTCCTCTACAACCAAAATTACACACCGGTACCGCCGGAAGTTCCAAAATCAACTGATCCTTAATGAGATCCGTCAAATCAAAATGATCTCCGCTTAATCGATATTCTATTTCCAAATCCGGTTCGGTTGCAAAGACTTCGCGAAATTCAACGTTGATATTTCCTTTAGCGGGTTCCAAACAGCGCGAACATTCGCCGTCCCACATGGATCTCAAAAGCCCGTGAACAATTACCCCGTGATTCGCCCGCTCAATTCTGCATAGTACCTTAATCTCGGTTTGGGGTTCTACACCGGAAGTACTTACCTTTACGTCGTTTAGATATCCAATTAATTCGATATCTTCGTAGTCCGACGTTCCGTTCAGTATATTTCCAACTTTTACCTTAAATTGATCTTTCTTTACCGTGACCATATAGAATAACCGTCCAAAAACTATATTAATTGCTTTTACAATTAATTGGATACATTTACTTAAGTTATCTTGGCAAAAATTATTAAAATCGGCTAAAACATTTGAAAAAGTTTTAGACATTCCAGGATTTAAGAAATAAATTGAATTTTTGATGAAATTTAAGACCTTGACGGACAGAAGCAGCTCAAAAATCCAGGAACCGACTTATCTGTTTAATCCATCACATTACAACCAAAATAATCGCCCGACGAACGAATACAAATTCAATGTTTCACTCTATTATTCGGTAAGATCCTGATCAAAAAACTTTTCCTCGGCTTCGGTGCTTTGTTTGTTCTGACCTCCAGCAATTTGAGCGCTGTCCAAAATTTCTCTTGGACTAAGCTGCAACCTATCTCTCCCGGCCTTAACCGTTTTACCAATATCCTCCAGCGCAATTTCGAAAGCGGCTAATTTACGATCGCAATAGTCTTCCGCCTCTCTTTTCAGTTTTCGGGCTGCGGCGTCGGCATCATCAACCGTTTTGGTAGCTATTTTTTTTGCCTGACGAACGATTTCGGTTCTTTGAGCCATTCTCTCAGCCTGCACCCTGGCTTCTTCCAATATGGAATCGGCATCCCTTTTTGCTTTTTCGATATACTCTTGGCCTTCCTTAAGGAGCCAGCGTGCCGACCGTATCTCTTCGGGCAGCTGCACTCTTATGTCTTCTAAAATCTCTCTAATCTCATCCCTAGAGATTAAAATCGAAGAAGACAAAGGCATTGATTTGGCTGAATCTACTATGCGAAGCGATTCGTCAATTAATTCAAAAATATCAGCCGGGACACCTTCACGATCTCTATCTAAATCATCGTCAATACCGTCATCACCGAAAGGATCCATAAATTCATCATCATCTATTGGGCTCATTAAGCTACACTCCTAATTTAAAAGTTTAAATCATTCATTGGGTCTGGGAAATTTTTCATCCAGTTTTTTTGAAACTGGAGGCGGAACCAAATCTGTAACCGAACCCCCGTATGCCGATACTTCCCGCAAAAGCTTCGAAGCCAGAAATGAATACTTTGAACTGGTAGGAATAAACAACGTCTCTATACCCGATAACTTATTATTCATCTGCGCCATCTGTAATTCATTTTCAAAATCCGATACCGCCCTCAAACCCCTAATAATTACCTGGGCTCCAACCTGCTGGGCCACAACGACCACCAGAGTGGATATTGAGACTATTGATACGTTGCTCAAATGCGCTACCGACTCTGCGATCATGCTTTGTCTTTCTTCCATGGTAAACAACGGATTAGATTTTTGTGGATTCCTTACGGCGGCAACCACTACAGTGTCAAACAAGGCTGCGGCTCGTTCGACAATCTCCAAATGACCATTATGAAATGGGTCAAACGACCCTGGGTATAGCGCGATAGTTTGAGACATATAACTTCCTTTATTTATATATAGTAGTTGCTAAAAGTTGGCATTTTTGTTTGTGTCAATATCTTTTGTGTCCGTGACCGTTTTTTAACTCCAGCTGCAAAACGCAAAATTACTCACTAAAGCGGATAGCTCAATCACAAAATTGAAAATCAAAAAGATTACTCGCAGTTTAGTAAATGGATTTAAATTAGATCGAACAACCGCAAGTATCGTATCTCATTCTATTGCTTTTTGAAATCGAATATTTTCTGCTATGACTATATGAGTAGACCCATATCTTTTTGATTTCAAAATAGCAAGATCCGGGCTTTCAAATAAATTGCCGTTATCAATGTCGGATTCAAAAACACCGAATCGAAAATATTTAGTTAACAAAAGCTCGCTGAATTCGCTATACCCATAGGGAGGGTCACAAAAGACCAAATCAAATACGACTTCGTTTTGATTTAAAAAATTTATCACATCACTTCGAATTACCTTTGATTGGTCATCTAAATGCAGAATTTTTATATTTTGTTTAATCGTCAAAATGCTTTCCAGCGAATTATCCACAAATGTAACCGATTTGGCTCCTCTGGATATAGCCTCAAATCCGAGTGCTCCGCTTCCTGAAAACAGATCCAAACAATTAAATTCTTCAATAGAAACTGCATAATTCAAAAACAGCGAATTCAGCATTGAAAACATTGCTTCTTTTACAAGTGAAGACGTGGGTCTTACATTTTTCTGAGGAACGATTATCTGCCTACCTTTGAATTCGCCTCCTGTAATTCTCATAAATTATCTTTAACCATACTTTCCATTTCCGAATAGATATAGATTCCTTCTAAATTTCAAAAAAACTAACATTCTGAGAACTTATCAAATTTTGGAAAACTACCCTTTAGGCCATTAAATATCAAAATATTTTAATTCGTCTTACCTCAGCAACCGCCGTAACAAGCTAAATCGGCAATAATTTGATCTAAATAGTTAATATCCGTTAATTAAGATTATGAAAATAAAACAGATTTCTGTTAACTTTTGAAAAGAAAATCGGTATCTTCGTCGGTATAGAAAACTGCTACTTCGTTTTTAAGGAAAACCCCCAAATCAGAATTCTTTAATTCTGGATCATTTAAAAGTATATCTTCAAGAAATGCCTTAACACGGATCAAAAGTTTTTCGTCTTGGGGCAATTTAGCTAACTTCAAATCGCTCCTCCCTTTCTGCTTAGTTCCCATCAATGTTCCGAATCCCCTCAATGCAAAATCAATTTCAGACAATTTGAATCCGTCGTTTGAGTCAACCAATGCCTTTAACCTACTTACCGCTGTATCATTCAACAATCCGTCTTTGGTAAGTAGGTAACAAGAAGATTCCTTATCGGATCGTCCTACACGCCCTCTCAGCTGATGCAACTGAGCAATTCCAAATCTGTCAGCATCCATTATGACCATCACCGTTGCGTCTTTGACGTCTACTCCAACCTCAATAACAGTTGTACTTATAAGTACTTTAAAAACACCCTTCAAAAAATCGTTGAAAATTTGCAGCTTTTCTGAAGCCGGAAGTTGTCCGTGAAGAACCCCAACCTTAATACCTTTTAACGGTCCATTTAAAAGTTCTTCAACCGCCTGATTTACGGAAGCCACCGAAATTTTTTCCGACTCTTCGATTAGAGGACACACTACATAGGCTCTATTCCCCTTTTCTGTTTCATCTATAACTTTCTTCCAAACTTGAGCCTGGTCCGAATCAGTTACCCAAAAAGTCCTAACATCCGTGCGGCCTTTAGGCAAGTCCGACAATATACTCTGATCCAAGTCACCGAATACCGTCATTGCGGCACTGCGCGGAATTGGAGTTGCCGTCATGGTAAGTGTATGAGGATGATTACTTTTTGACAGGAGCAAAGAACGTTGCTCAACTCCGAATCTATGCTGCTCGTCTATCACTATCGCCGCTAAATTTTTAAAGATTACTCCTTCATAGATCAGCGAATGTGTACCTATGACCAAATCTATATCACCGGATTTTATCTTTTCCAATACCAAGTCTCTATTTTTTTTGGTCAATTTACCCGTTAGCAGTGCTATCTTGAGATCAGAATCGGCAAAAAACATTTCAGATTCCGTCGTCCTAAAACTCTTTGTGCTCAAATTATTTGCCATATTCAGCAAATTCAAATAATGCTGCTCTGCCAAAACTTCAGTTGGTGCCATCAGGGCAGACTGATATCCGTTCTGTGTCGCTGCAATCAAACAACATACTGCCACCACTGTTTTGCCGGAACCGACATCCCCCTGTACTAATCGGTGCATGGGATACGGTCTTGACATATCCACCAAAATTTCTTTAATTACCCTTACTTGAGATTCCGTCAAATCAAATGGCAGTGATCTTATGAAATTACCGACAATTCCCTTAAGATCTTTTAAGCTGCCTTTTGACTTTAAAATATCTTCCGAACTTTCGAACTCACATCTATAGCCTCGGTTTGAATTTTGTATTCGTCTTTTCTTAAGCAGTAACGGAAGCTGCATTCTCATAAGTTCGTCAAAGGCAAGTCGCTCTCTGGCTTTTTTCACCATATCAATAGTTTCAGGAAAATGTATATTCCTTAATGCATCGGTTCTTGTCAACAAATTATTCTTTAAAAGGTATTTCGCATTTAATGGGTCCAAAAACTCCTTAGATCTGTCCAAAGCTTCGGCAATAAGATTGGAAACCATCAAGTTTGTAAGATTTGATTTTTCTGACGACGGATACAGTGCGATAATTTTACCGGTTTGATTGCCAATGAGGTCTACGACGGGATTAACCATGTTAAGTTTGCCGCCGAAACTTGTAAGCTTGCCGAAGACGGCCACTTGAGATTCGTTTTCTAGCTGCTTTTTTCTCCAGGGCTGATTAAAAAAAGTGCAAAAGAGTCTTGAACTCCCGTCAGAAATCAATACGTCCACCACTGCCTTTTTTGACTTTGTTCGCCTAGGGTCAGAAATTTTGACGATATCACCGACGACCAGAATGTCTTGTCCGAGTTTCGCATCCCGCAGCAATATTTGGCGAGATCTGTCGATATATCTTCTGGGATAAAATGTTAAAAGGTCCAGAACCGACTCAATCCCCAATTCATTTAAGGACTTTGTCTTAGAGAGCGTCAACCCCGAAAGTGCGTCTACCTTAATACTTGCCAGCTGACTGAGAGTTCTGCTCACTCGATGGAAAACAGGTAGGGGTATAGTGGCTGCCCCCCTTGATGAACCTCTGTGGACACTTGCGGTCGATTTTCATTCAACCACTGAGTAAGCTGTCTAGTAGCGTTAACCGAATAGCCTTCGCCCTCTATCACAGTTACAATTTCGTGATCTACAGTTACCAGACGATCAAGCAATTCAATACAGCAAATTGCTAGATCTGGTTCTACGACTTGAATTCCCTCCCTTGAAATGCCCAACCAATCGCCTTCTTTAATCTGCCCGGCAGCCGAGGACGCATCACGAACAGCCATTGTAACTTCTCCGGCTACCACACCATCGGCGCTTTTTGACATCGCAATCAAATTTTCGCCGGGTCCAGTTTCGGGATCATATGCCAACA
Source organism: Acidimicrobiales bacterium (assembly GCA_027371755.1). Taxonomy (GTDB): domain Bacteria; phylum Actinomycetota; class Acidimicrobiia; order Acidimicrobiales; family JABEUL01; genus JAJZNL01. The sequence goes on along the minus strand of DAHXLF010000062.1, from coordinate 1,666 downwards.
ATGCGGCAAATCCTTCTACAATGCCTTTTGTGGGGACAACTCGAACGGCCTTTTTGGTTAAGGCATCAACTTCGTTGGCAACGGGAATTATATTTTTATTATTAGGCAGAATAATGACCGCAGGGGAATCCAATTCTTCTACTGCCTTTAGTAAATCGGCCGTTGATGGATTCATTGATTGTCCTCCTGAGACAACCGAATGGACGCCCAGTGAGTGAAAAATTCTCTTCACCCCGTTACCCGTAGCTACGGCTACTACCGCAGTTACAGAAGAGGATCCAGCATGAGCGGGTTTTACTTCGGCATCTTCCTGCTCATTTTCGGCATTTCTAACCCAGTGTTCCTCCTCCACCTGCTCAGCGAGATCGGTCACTCTTATGTTACTGGGTCTTCCGGTATCGATACCTGCTTCAATTGCAGCGCCGATATCTCCGGTATGTATATGACAGTTGTACAGTCCTTCGGCGCCTACTACGACTATTGAATCACCGATACCACCCCAAACGTCTTTAAAGGCATCAATTGCTTCGTCTTTGGCCTCCAATATGAACATTACTTCATATCTCAGATCCCCTACGGACTCAACTCCGTGATTTACAATTGACATACCCGGGTTTGCAGAGGCTTTAGAGACCACCTTTAAAACATTTTCCGGCAAAATCTGCTGAATATCGTCAGGCTCTATATCCAAACAACACTTTATAAATGCTCTAAACAACTCGATCAAACCCGTACCGCCTGCATCAACCACACCCGACTCGGCTAAAACAGGCAAAAGCTCAGGTGTCATTTTTAATGCGGAAACCGCGCCGGACATTATTGCGCTAACGACCGATGACATATCAGCTTGTTCAGATTTACATGCAGACAAGCCTGCTTCTGCAGCGGCAGTGGCTACGGTTAGAATGGTACCTTCCACCGGTCTTAATACTGCTTTTCGCGCCATCAGAGCAGCTTGTTCGACCGCAGAAGCCACATCTTTAAAGTCGGCTTCTTCCAATGTGGCAAATACCGATGACATCCCCCTTAAAATTTGCGAAATTATGATTCCCGAATTTCCTCTGGCCCCCATTAAAGAACCGTGACTTATTGCCTTGGTGAGCGTAGTCATGGTTGGTTCACCGGTAATTGAATCGACTTCGGCAATTACCGACTCCAAAGTTAATGCCATATTAGTCCCCGTATCACCGTCCGGTACCGGATACACATTCAATCTATTTATTATTTCCTGATTGCTTCTCAGACCATCTCTAAATTCTCTTACAATACGGTCCAAAATTTTATAATCGATTTTATTTATCAAAACATCCTCAAATAAAATGCTAAAATCATTTACGGTCAGTTATTTGTTTTTAAGCAAATAACTCCTACTTTTCTAATGCGTTAATACCTAATGCGTTAATTAAGTTGCGACCAAACTATTACCTGGATAGAACAAGATGTTAAAACCTTCCGATTTATCCAAATTTTTGTATGTTCGCATACCGAATTAGCAAAGTATTGTTAATAATCAAGTTAAAATCTTTATTAGCGAGATCAATATAGTATTTTAATTTAAAACGCAAATTAAGTTTAACTTATTTTGAAATTTATTGTAACTATTCAGGTATATTCCACCACTTCAATCTTAGTTTATGTTTAAATAGTTATTGCGGGAGAGCCGATA
>DAHXLF010000061.1 GCA_027371755.1 Acidimicrobiales bacterium | reverse complement strand
ATTCGAAAATTTAAAACTATAGATAATTTATTTAAAAACAACTTAATTGGGTGTAAGATTCTTTTAGAAAATCAAGTTTATTTGGTTCCAGATTCGATTCAGGAGGAGATATGGATGACATAATTTCCAACTTAGAGACCTTCGACCTTCCGTTTGCGGTGTCAAACATAGATCTTTGTATATCTTGGATAAAAATGGCAATGGAAGCTGGTCGAATTGCTTTTTGGGAATACAATCCGTCCGAGAATGCGCTTAGGTACTATGCCGAGCCCGATAATATGTCACTTTTAGGGTTAGATCCTCACCTAACGACAATTACTTTGGAGGACAGAGTCGCATTGTTCGACCCCGAAACCGCAGAGTTTGCTTACAATCATATGCTTGAAGCTGTCAAATTCGGAAAAGCTTTTAAGGTTGACTATAAAATTCGTACTATGCACGGCGATATAAGGTGGATTTCCGCTCGCGGTCTTCCTCAACCTAATGAAAATGCTTTTGGACAACCTAAAATTGTGGGAACCAGTCTGGATATTACCGAATTAAAGGAAGCCGAAGCAGCTTTAAAGAGTGCGAATTTCTATTTGGAACACTCAAACAAAATTAAGAGTCGATTCTTATCAAATTTGGGTCATGAGTTAAGAGGGCCTTTGCACTCAATAATCGGATTAACTGATTTGGTATCGCAGTCCAGAGGTTTAACCGATGACGATAAACAAAACTTGTCGCAGGTAACGTTGGCTAGCTCTCATATCCTAACCGTATTGGATGACGTGTTGGATATTGCAAAAGTTGAAGCGGGATTTTTTGATTTGTTTGAAGAAGCGTTGAATCCGACTGAAGTTATAGACGAAACCATCGGAATTCTATCGGGACTTGCAAATCAGTATTCTGTCAAAATCATTAAACCGCTTAAGACAAAGACGATGGTCTGGGCCGATCAAAAAAGGCTTCGGCAAATTTTAATTAATTTTATTTCAAACGCAATCAAATATAATAAGCCCAGCGGAACTGTCTCATTTACTGTTAAAAAAATCGCCGATCAGGTAAAAATCTCTGTTATTGACACTGGTATCGGGATAGCCGAAGAGTATTCCGATAGAATCTATTCGCAGTTTGATCGTCTTTCTCGGGATATCTCCAATATTCCCGGATTTGGACTTGGACTCACCGTGTGTAAATCACTGGCTGATGCCATGGCATGTGAGATAGGCTACGAGAGTAAGGTGGATGCGGGATCCACATTTTGGATAATGGTACCAATTGCAGATAAGGCAAAGGTGGCCGCAACCGCATCGTCAAAAGACTTTGAATTGAGAATGAACAAAAAAATTAAAGTTGTATATATAGAAGATGATCTTGTGCACCAAAAACTTCTTAAGGCTTCCACCAAAAAGGTACCTCTTGAAATATTCGTGGCCTCTAAGGGTATGGATGGGATAGAACTAATCAAAGAAAAACAACCTGATGCCGTAGTCTTAGATATTAATCTGGAGGATATGACCGGCAGGGAGGTATTGACTCTCATTCGATCAGATATGGAAATTTCTCACATACCAGTTATTGCTATCAGTGCCAGTGCTTCAGATAAGCAAGTTCAGCGAGTGATGACAGCCGGTGCGGATGTATTTATACGCAAACCCGTTGCAATAAATGACTTAGTTGCAGCCATCCATAAAACTACGCTTCCTAACTTCAGATAATTATTAGGTTTAAAAATTTAATCTTGACATTAAAAACGTTTTGTTGGCCGAGATAATCAAAGCTAACTTAAATGCTGTTAGGACATGTAATCCGAAAGCGAATTTCGGTAGTGCTCTATCATCTCTTTAACATCGACGTTAATTTCATTGTTGATAATTATTTTGTCGGACTCAGAACTACCCAGTGGATAGTATCTGACTGAATTAAGTTTCAAGGCATCTTCAAAGGACTGTAAATTATCTTTAGTCACTTGGACTATCGCACGTCCGGGAAGTTCGGAAAATAATGAATTTATCGAGAGTGTCTCAACCAGACGAACTCCCAAAATGCCGTCTAATTTTAATTCGGCAGTTGAGCCATCAATTCTTTGGAGGTCGCTTAAAAGTTGTTGCTTGGAGCTCTTCAGCTCGTTGAACCTTATTAACATTTCAGCCAAGGCTAACAGAAGTCCGCCTTGGCTTATATCTTCTATTTGCACAATTCCCAAATCTGGATTTCTAACAATTTCAGCAATGTTTTTCAAGAAGTTTTTAGTTTCATTGGTATCAATCGTAGGAAGTACACCTCCGTTGTAACCGTGCAACTGGGTTGCCCAGATAGATCCTGAAAGTGAAAATGCTTTGTCCTGTAATAATATGTCCGGACCGTTGACAACATAAAACTCGAATTCTTTATTGTCATCCAGTAATTCGTCTGAAATTTTGACAATCTTTGAAATATTCGGATGCAATCCTATCGCACCGATAACGGGTGTCGGGTCGATATCGATATTGTCGGTCGAATTATAAAAACTGACGTTTCCTCCCACTACGGGAACGTTGAAATCTTCGCAGGCTGCCTTTAATCCGTCTATGGACTGTGAAAACTGCCACATTACTTCCGGATTTTCAGGACTACCAAAATTAAGACAGTTGATGATCGCTTGCGGTACCGATCCGGTGATTGTAATATTTGTCAAAGCTTCAACTGCCGTAAGATAGGTTCCCCAGTAGGGATCAACCGCACACCATTTGGGGTTTCCATCTGTAGTCAAAGATATGGCTTTGTCGGTTTTTTTAATTCCCGGGGCGGCTAATCTCAAGACCGCAGCACCGTTACCCGGACTTACTATGGTATTTAAGAAAAGTTGGTGGTCGTACTGTTTGAAAATCCATTCGGGTTTAAGAAGCATGTTAAACAGATCCGACTTGATATCGATGTTTAAATTAGAATTCTTGCCTGTTGATTTTTCCGCTCGGTCATTGCCACCATATTGGTCATTTAAAATTCCAAAATTTAATTCGCTTGGAAACACAACCTCTTGAACCTTAGGTTCTGATTTTGGTCTGTCGTACAACGGGGCTTCATCTGCCAGCGATTTTGCTGGAGTGACCGCTATAGGTTCATTGTTATATCCGTCGAAAATTCTGAGATACCCCACCGAGTCAATGGGAGCCGTGACTACACCGATTACGGATGCCGTAATTTCCCATTTTCCGGCGATCTTTAATACTTCGTCCATGTTGTCTTCGGTAACGATTGCCAGCATACGCTCTTGACTTTCCGAAGTCATGATCTCGATAGGAGTCATATCGGTTTCTCTTAAGTGCACTTTAGATATATCTACATCCATCCCGAGATTGGCTCTTGCGGCGGTTTCAGAAGTAGCACATGTCAGACCAGCTCCTCCGAGATCTTGAATGCCTACCGCCAAATTTTTTTGTATCAGTTCCAGACAAGCCTCAATCAGCCTTTTTTCTTCATAGGGGTCACCCACTTGAACGCTTGGAAGTTTTTCGGTGTCGCTTGAATCGGTATCAAAGCTGGCAGAAGCTAGCACGCTCACGCCTCCGATTCCGTCCCTACCGGTGGTTGAACCCAAAAGTATCGCCCTGTTGCCGATACCGCTGGCTTGGCCCAACACTAATTTGTCTTTTTCCAAAACTCCGACGCATGCGACATTGACTAACGGATTGCCAGAATAACAGCCGTCAAAATGAATTTCACCGCCGACGGTGGGAACTCCGACAGAGTTGCCGTAGTTTGAGATACCCCTGACTATTCCTTCTAGGTGCCACCTGTGTCTTGGCTGGTTTAAGGGTCCGACATATAGGGGATCCATAAGGGCAATGGGACGCGCTCCCATTGTAAATATGTCCCTTAAAATTCCGCCTGCCCCAGTAGCTGCACCTTGCGTGGGCTCAATTGCCGAAGGGTGATTGTGGCTTTCGATGCGAAGTGCTATCGCTAAATTATCGCCGACATCGATAACTCCCGCATTTTCACCGGGGCCCACCAAAACATTTTCGCCTTGGGTAGGGAGTCTTTTAAGGTGAATCCTAGATGACTTATATGAGCAGTGCTCGCTCCACATTACCGAGAACATTGCAAGTTCGAGGTCATTTGGTTCTCTGTTTAAGTGTCCGATGATTAATTTGTATTCGTCGTCGGTAAGTCCCAAACTTTTATAGATTTCGGCTTTATTGGTCATTTTGGAAGTTTATCTTGTCTCTTAAGTTAATGGTTTATTGAATAAGTGAATTGAAAAAATCCAGTCCGTCTCTGGAATCCAAAAAATCGCTTATCGCTCTTTCGGGGTGTGGCATAAGACCTATTATGTTTCTGTTTTCGTTACAGATACCTGCGATATTTTCGGTTGACCCATTGGGATTGTTTTCGTATGTCAAAATAATTTGATCATTTTTCTTTAGCTCATTTAGAGTTTGGTCATCGCAGGTATAGTTTCCCGAAAAGTGGTTAATATAAAGCTTCACCTTTGAATTGAGTTTGAGCTTACTGGTAAAGGGCGTATTTGTACTTGTAACGTTTAAAACCGTGGGTTGGCAAAGAAATGTCAATCCTGCATTTTTTTGAAGGGCCCCAGGCAACAATCCAGCTTCAGTCAAAACTTGAAAACCGTTACAGATGCCAACAACCGCTTTTTGTGATTGTGCAAACTGTTCTACTGCTTCTATAATTGGTGAGAATCGAGCGATTGCCCCGGGCCGTAGATAGTCACCGTGGGCAAAACCGCCGGCAATTACGATTGAATCTACATCCGTTAAGTCCGTTTGAGAGTGAAATATAAATTTATATTTACCGCCGACCTTTTCTACGGCTTCGGCTACATCAAATTCGCAATTTGTTCCAGGGAATACTACTATTCCGACTGTTTTAGGCATAAGCGTTGTCTCTTAGTATCGTTATTTTGTAATCTTCTAGGACGGGATTTGACAGCAGTCTTTGGCACATCTTTTCAGTCTGTGCCAAAGCGTCGTCATCGCTTGCCGCTGTGAGCTTTATCCTTATAGCTTTACCTACGGAAACTTTGTTTACGTTGTCAAAACCTAAAGCGGCTAACGCTTTATTAATTGTGGATCCTTCCGGATCGGCAATTTTGTCTTTATGACGAACTTCTATTAAAAGTTCATAAAGGCCTTGGCCGTTAGCTATTTGTAAATGTTGGTCGTCGTTGCTCATGTTTAGCCTATCCAGTCGTTAATGGACTTTTGAAATACCAATTCGTATGCATTGATGTATCGTTTTGAAGTGGCAGTAACGACTTCGTCGGGCAGAGCAGGAGCCGGCGGGTTTTTGTCCCAACCCGTTGACTCCAGCCAGTCTCTTACGGGTTGCTTGTCATATGACGGTGGGGTTGAGCCGACTTTGTAGTCGTCGATTGCCCAAAATCTCGACGAATCCGGAGTTAATACTTCGTCACATATTGCAAGTTCACCGTCTATAAAACCAAGCTCAAATTTGGTATCTGCGACTATGATGCCCTTTTCAAGTGCCATCTTAGCTCCTATGTTGTAGGCTGCCAACGATATCTCTCTGGCCTTTTGAGCCACCTCTTTACCGACTAAATCTGCCGCCTGAGCAAACGAGATATTTTCGTCATGTCCGACTTCGGCTTTGGTGGAAGGGGTAAATACGGCTTCGGGCAGTTTGTCTGATTCAAGAAGACCTTCTTGAATGAGTTCGCCGTGAAGAGTGGAGCTTGATTGGTATTCTTTGTAACCGGAACCGGAAAGATAACCTCGAACGATGCACTCAATCGACAACATCTTTGCTCTTTTTACCAGCATTGCTCTACCGCTGACGGCTTTCTTTTCGTCGTCGGCGATTGGGAAGTCTTCGGGATCTACTGAGATTAAGTGGTTAGGACACAGATTGTCGAGTACTTTGAGCCACTCGTAGGTCATTGCTGTTAAAACTCTTCCTTTGTCGGGAATCGGCTTGTCCAAAATAACGTCAAATGCGCTTATTCGATCCGAAGCTACAATAAGCAGTCGGTCGTCGCCGGCGTCATAAATTTCCCTGACTTTACCTGAATTTAGTAAAGGCAATGATACTGTCATTTTTCTATCTCCTTAAGCTTTTTAATGGTTAGATTGCTGTTTTTAAGAATTCTTTGAAGATTGAAAACTTGATCGATATCTTCTTTAGATAAAACTTTGGTGACCTCTTCGTCATTTGATATTAAATATCTTAGGTCTTCTTTTTGTGAAAGTGCCCTGTGAGAATTCCTTTGAACAATACGATAGGCATCGTCTCTGATAAAGCCCTTTTCAACCAGCTTAAGCAGCAGTGACTGAGAATAGACAACTCCATATGACGAGTTAAGGTTATCCAACATCGCCTGTTTGTTTATGTCCAGACCCCGCACAAGAGATATTGTCTTTTTTAGCATGTAGTGGATCAAAATAGATGCATCACTGAAAACAATTCTTTCGACCGAAGAGTGGGATATGTCTCTTTCGTGCCAAAGGGCAATATCTTCCAAAGAAGCTATAAGATATCCGCGCATTACCCTACTGAGTCCGACCAGTCGTTCCGATAGGATCGGATTTTTCTTATGCGGCATGGCCGAAGACCCCTTTTGACCTTTACCGAAAGACTCCGTCGCCTCCGACAGTTCGGTCCTGGCAAGATGTCTGATTTCGGTTGCTATAAGTTCTATTGTGCAGGCTACGGTAGTCACCGCATACATATATTGGGCGTGTCTGTCGCGGCTTATGACCTGAGTTGCCGGAGTGGGAGAAAGTCCAAGTTTATCGCAGACAATCGTTTCTACCTCTGGAGCGATGTTCGAATATGTACCGACGGCACCTGAAAGCTTTCCCACGCTAATGGCATCAACGGCATCGGCAAGTCGTTTTCTGTCTCTGTCAACCTGCAGCGCAAACAGGGCTAATTTGGTTCCCAAGGTCGTGGGCTCGGCATGAATTCCGTGAGTCCGACCCGTCATTGCGGTGTTTTCGTTTTCAATTGCCTTTGTCTTGAGTAGCTCAAAGAGTTCGTCTAAGGTGTCTGAAATTAAAGCTCCGGCAGTTTTAAGGGCTAGGGAAAATGCTGTGTCAACCACGTCCGATGAGGTAAGACCGTAATGAATCCATCTTGCTGACTCGTTATTCATGAGAGTTTGGACTACATCTACAAAGGCGGCAAGATCATGGTTGGTGATTGCTTCGCGCTCTTGAACCAAGTTTACAAACTCCTCGTCTACCATAGGGGCCGAAGCTTCACATCTGTCGGCATCGGATTTATCGATTGTACCCAGTTCACTTAAAGCGGCAGTTGCGGCAAGTTCAACCTTCAGCCATCTTTGAAACTTTGATACCTCCGAGAATATCGAAGCCATTTGTTCGTAACTATACCGATCGATCATTTACAATACCTTTTTTAATTTAATTTGCACGCAAAAGCCTACTTCTTTAAGTTCTTAATTTTACTGCACCTATACTGCACCTATAATGATGTATTTTGCACCTATTTTAATATGCCGGCTTCAAATTCAATTGCTTTGTTACCGATGTCTTTTCTGAAGTGCATTTTGTCAAAACTTATTTTTGATATTTGATCATATACTTTTAGCTTTGCGTTTTCGAAGCTTGTATCTGTGCAAGCTACAGACATGACTCTTCCGGAGCTTGTAAACAGCCCGTCGTCGTCCGGTTTTGTCGTAACTCCGGCAAAAAAGATCCGTACGTTGCTATCTGCTCTTTCCACAATGTCGTCAATATCTTCTTTAAAATATATCTTGTCTCCCAAAGACGGAGAATCGGGATAGCCGTTAGCGGCTAACACCACATTTATGGTCTTATTTTTATTAAATTTGGGTTCGTCGGTCAACTTTCCGAGTGAGGCCTGATAGATCAGCGAAGCTAAGTCGCTTTCTAATCCTGGAAGGATTGCTTGTGTTTCAGGATCCCCGAACCGAACATTAAATTCGACTACCTTGGGCCCTTCAGGAGTGAGCATAAGACCGGCATACAAAACGCCCCTGTAGTCGATGTTCTTTGATTTAAATACTCCCAGCAACGGCTCTATGCATTTTTCTAAAATCTTGTCCAACATATCGTCGTGAACAAAGTCTGCGGGACTGTAGGCACCCATACCTCCAGTGTTAGGTCCCAGGTCATCGTCAAAACATCTTTTGGCGTCAACGGCTGGCGACAACGGTACAATTTTTTTACCGTCGGTCAGCGCCATAACAGATATTTCCTGACCCTCCATAAGCTCTTCTATGACGACTCTTTTGCCGGCTTGGCCGAATGAGGTGCCATTCATCTTGTCTTGCAGATCTTTTAATGCTAAGTCGTAATCTTTGGTTACAAAGACACCTTTACCGGCGGCCAATCCGTCTGTTTTAATGACGTAACCACCTCTTAGGGTTTTAAGATAATTTGACGCAGCAACAAATTCATCAAAGACTCCGAATTCCGCCGTCGGAATTCTCGCTTGCTTTAGAGCTGCTTTCATCCAAATTTTAGAGGATTCAAGTTGGGCTCCTTGTTGATCGGGGCCGAAAACAACTTTGCTTTGACCCTTTAGTTTGTCCACGATACCTTCGCTTAAAGGTCCCTCGGGGCCAATAACGAACAGGTCGGCGTCTATATCGGTCGGATCGTTTAAGTCGGTTGCAATGTTTAAGGAACCGTAAGATATATCCATACCCGGGTTACCGGGTGTTACTACAACTGAATTTGAAAATTTTGACAAACTTACTGCAAGACAGTGTTCTCTGGCACCGGATCCAACAACGCAAATTTTCAATTTGCGATCACCGCTACCTGATTTCTTTTTGGTCCGACTCCGACAAAATTTACCGGAACCGACAAGATCTCCGAAATTCTGTTAATATAAACTTTTGCCTGATCGGGCAGATCGTTATAGTCTTCGACTTTTGATATCGACGTATTCCAACCGTCAAACTCTTCATAGACGGCTTTAACGTGATGAAGATCACTCTGGTGGTAGGGCATCTTGTCGGTAGTCTTACCGTCTATTTCATATCCGACGCAGATCTTCACGGTTTCAAAATCGTCAAGCACATCGAGTTTGGTAACGGCAAGTTCGCTTAGCGAATTTAGTCTTATGGCATGCTTTAGCATGACTGCGTCGAGCCAACCGGTTCGTCGTTTACGCCCGGTGTTTGTACCGTACTCATGACCCTTTTGAACCAGCAAGTCTCCCAGTTCGTCTTCCAACTCCGTAGGGAAGGGACCGGATCCTACTCGAGTTACATAGGATTTGGCAATTCCGATCACTCTGCTTATATGCATCGGTCCGATTCCAGATCCTACGCAGGCTCCGCCTGCGGTTGGGTTTGAAGAAGTTACGTACGGATAGGTGCCGTGGTCCAGATCTAAAAATGTGGCTTGTGCTCCTTCGAGAAGAATATTTTTATTTTCACTCAGGCTGTTGTGTAAGAAATCAACCGAATCACAAATCATCGGGGCTATTTTTGGAGCATATTCATTTAAAAATTTGTCCAAGATCTCTTCGGTGTCAATCGGTAATTGATTGTAAACTCTGGTTAAAATGGTGTTTTTTTCTTTTGCGACTGCTTCAAGTTTTGTTTTAAAAATTTTAGGGTCAAGCAGATCCTGTACCCTTATGCCGATTCTGGCTGCTTTATCGGCATAGGCGGGACCGATTCCCCGTTTGGTGGTTCCAAGCTTGTTTTTACCTAAATAACGTTCGGTTATACGGTCTATTTCCAAATGATAAGGAAGAATTAAGTGAGCGTTGGAAGATATCTTGAGTTTGCTAGTATCTATTCCTTTGGATTCGAGCATAGATATCTCATCCAATAAAACCGACGGTTCAACTACGACCCCGTTGCCTATAACTGCGGTTATATGAGAATAGAGGATGCCCGACGGTACCAGCTGAAGTGCAAAGGTTTGGTCACCTACAACAATTGTGTGTCCCGCATTGTGCCCGCCCTGATAACGAACCACAATATCCATTTCGCCGGCCAACAAATCAGTAATTTTACCTTTACCTTCGTCGCCCCATTGAGTTCCAACGACTATGGTCGCCGGCAATTGATCCTCCTAAAAAAATAATTTACAGCATTGATTTTAGTAGATTCTTGCGCCTCTGTTTAAATTCCACCCTATAAGTTCAACGGTGACCTTAGATTGCCGGACAAACTCCTGTTTAATAGTTGTTTTTAATTCAATTTTTATTAGGTGGACTAATTGGGCGAAATTTAAATCACATAGTCTACCGAAGCTGTTTTTGCCATCTTTTCATTACTTATGCGCCATATTTTATCTCTTTTATTAATTTAGTTTTATCAATTAACTTTGATCAAAGTTAATTGATAATCACAAAGATTCACTTAATTTATTTAGAAAAAGTGGATAGTTAACGTGTAAACCAAAAAGTAGTCATGACATCATAAATTACAGCAACGATTAATTGTAGTAACAACAAATAGCAGTAACGACCTACAACTACTCTATCTCTAAAGATTATCGCCGCCTGTGATAATCCTCAACTGACTGGCCAGCTACCCGCCGTCGCATTTGTCACATCGAGTAATGATAGTTGGCAGTATAGATAATTCAAAGTCGGATTAGTCGTAGCATAGATAACCCCCGCAGGAATTAAATTATTTACAATGGCCGGTCCGCTTATAGTTCCTATATTTGATGTAGGAATAGAAGAGCCGTTGTTAATGATTACGTAATAGCAAGTGTATGTTTGTGGTGCCCAAGCTGTGAAAACTACCCACTGACAATCAGTAACGTAACCTCCGCCGCAGATATTCATGCTAACTTCGGCGATTGCATTCGGGTCTGTAGATGATATGTTGTATTGAATGTAGATAGTCGTAGGATTAATTGATTGGAGTGAGGAGGCAAACAGCCCAGTCGGCGCAGCTTGAAATTGAGAGCCTTCGGCGGCATATGTAGTTGCTGCGGCAGATACCGCACTGTTTAACATATCCATAGTACCGACATTTACGCCGGGATTGTTGACATAAAAACCCATTATATCCACAACTACGTCAGTCGTACCCGCAAAGTTATAGATATTGAAACTTCCCGTTGAATTTAAGGGTACTATAACCGTATTTGAAACTGTCGTTGATGCCGTTGACCAATTTATGTTAGAAGAGTTTGGCTGAGTGACGCCTCCGCCTTGCCATGCCGTCAAAAAGCTGGCTTGCGAATTATTTGTTACCGTAACGTTGGCTACAGCTGCCACCGCAGTATCGTAGAGAGGCGCGCCCGAATCGGTATTTGGCATGGGTATTCCCGCCAGCCCTCCGGTCTGAACTGTTAATATCGAATTCGAATTTAAACTTTGTGCTGCGCACGATATATTTGATCCGCTTCGGGTATCGCATATTCTTGTCGGGTTGATTCCCACAAATGACGATCCTAATGTCGAAGAGCCGGCGGTATCTAAATAGTACCCGTTAATGTCTACTATTATGTCGGTGGCACCGGCGAAGTTTTGCACAGTAAATGTTCCGCTTGATGAGAGGGGAACCGTCACTTCGTTAGCCACGGTTTGATTCCCTTGGGTCCAATTGAGAATTGAAGTATTGGGTTCGGTTCCAGATCCCCATGCCGTTATAAAACTCTGTTGAGTCGTATTGGTGGCCGTGATGTTTACTACGGCGGCCGTCGCATTCGTGGGAATTGAGTCCATGCCGGTAACCTGAATGTTGAGAGATTCGCTTGAATTAGGCGACAGTGTAGTATTTGTACCAGTGTCACATTGGTTTTTGACGACGATAGTTCCGTTAACTGGTCGCGTGTCGCAAATCCTATAGGGCTGTATCGCAAAATATGAATTCCCTAGATTATTGGTGTTTGGCCCGATCCAACCTAAAACATCTACGATTAGCTCCGTGCTCCCATTGTAGTTATATACACTGATTTGACCGTTTTGACCAAGTTGTACTTGCACTTGGTGCGGAACAATTTGTCCCCCGATAAAGTTTTGAGTGGATTCGTTGGGCATCGGAGTGCCAGTGGGCCAGATTGTGAGATAACCTCCCGCAGGTGACGCAGATGAACTTACTGCCGTTACGTTGGCGATTACGGCTGTAGCATAACTTGGGACACCGTCGTTATTTACGTTAACCACATTGATGTTGACGAAGGATTGCGGACCCAAGGGGCTGTCTTTGGTTCCGTTTGAGTTGCATTGGTTGGCTAATCCGGATGTTCCCCAACGTGTGTCGCATATTCGGGTAGGCGCAGTCGGGTAGTACATTCCGGTAATGTATACGGTTTCGGTTGCAATTGCGACGTTTGAGCCGTTTTGAAGTACGCTAGTGCCGTTATAAATTAATTTTGTGGAAGTTCCGTTTGAGTTTGTGACAGTTACTGAAGCAGAATAGGTCCCGGTTCGAGTGTAGGTATGATTTATGGTCGGAGTTGTCGTAATTTCAGAGTTGCCGTCTCCAAAGTTCCACGCATAAGACGTAATCGAACCAAATTGGCTGTAAGAGCCTGCGGCGTAGAATGAAACAGTCGAATCTACTGTGTCTGTCCCCGTTGAGCTGATAGTTCCGACAGGAGCTTGATCTGGAATGATTGAAAGCGCAGTGGGCGTAGTTCCAGAAGAGCTAATCGTAGTAACCGTCGGCGTGGGGGTCGCTGTAATATTTATATCGGCAACACTGTTGCTGGCACTTAAAGTTACGAATAAATTTTGACCGTTTGGCGTAATTTGAATGCCAGTGGGCGAACTTCCCGAAGCAAGATTTACTGTAAACGGGGAAACAATACCATTTGTAAAAACTGCATATACGGCATTTGTGGAACTGTTCGTATAGTAGATAGTGGTGCCGGCGGGATTAATTGCCATAGCCGAAGCGTAGTTGATGGGTGTCGGATTACTCGCAAAATTCAGGTAAGCAATTGTCGAATACGTATAGTCATTCAAATTTAATTTGTATATTATATCATTCGTAGAATCCATAACATATGCGTGGTTAAAGTTGGGTCCCACCAAAACCTGAGAAGGATTGGACGAGCTCGGTAAAGCTATGGTTTCAACAACAGTTCCCGTGCTTGATAAAAATACCACCGAGTGTTGAGTAGGAATCGAAACCAATATGTCGCCATTACCTTGATCATAAGCTATTCCCGAAGCGGGTCCTGAAATTGACGCCGATGAGACTGCTTTAGTAGATGTGTCAATTGTATCTATAGCAGGTGAATTTGAGATAGTTGCATAAACATAAGAAAGATTAGGAGAAATTGCCAAATCTACAGGTTCGCCCGTGGTATTAAAGTTGGTTCCGACAACGTTTTTGCAGGGCGAAGTTGTTGATGTCTGCGAGGCGTAATATGAGAAAGTAACGGTATCGTTTACGTTAGAAGTCGCATAACAGACCCCATCGGCGCTTGCTACAATATCGTTGGCGGCACCGCTTAGAGTCGAAGTTCCTATTTGCGTATTAGTTGAACTGTCGATTGATTCAATAGAGTTTGAAGCTGAATTAAGTACCAATACAGGCCAACCAGTAGTTGACGATGTATTTTGTACATTAGTTAAAAATTTTGTAGTTTGCGGTGATATCGACGCAGTTATTACGGTAATTAATGCCGCAAAGAATATCACCGACAACATTAAATTTTTGTAACTATTCAGGTATATTCCACCACTTCAATCTTAGTTTATGTTTAAATAGTTATTGCGGGAGAGCCGATA
>DAHXLF010000060.1 GCA_027371755.1 Acidimicrobiales bacterium | reverse complement strand
CAACCCCGGGCCTAAACCAAGTATATAGACTGACAAGCAGTATCGCTATGCCAAACGGCACAATGACGTCTTTATTCGGATAAAAGACGGGAACCAAAACCACCAACGACAGTACCAGAGTCCACAGCCAGAGAATCGCTACGGCTCGTCGTTGTCCGTGTCCCAAACGCAGAAGTCTATGATGCAAATGACCCTTGTCCGCATGCGCAAAACCTTCTCGTTTATATGATCGACGTATAATTGCAAATGCGACGTCCAACAGAGGAACCCCTAGAACGATTATTGGAATTAAAAGCGGAGCAAAGAAGAAATAAGCTTCGCCAGATGTATCTGGTGTTCTGCCGCCAACCACCGATGTCGATGCCGCCAGCAAAAAACCCAGCAGGAGGGCGCCGGAATCTCCCATAATAATTTTGGAAGGATGAAAGTTGTTTGGTAAAAATCCCAAAGCAATTCCACAACATATTGATGCCACCAACGGACCAAAATTCGAAGTACCTATTAACCCCATATCGACTAATTTAAGTGCATAAATTGCAAATGAGCCGGAAGCAATAGCGACTATACCTGCAGCTAAACCGTCTAGACCGTCAATTAAATTAATCGCATTTTCAATCATGATAACCCAAACTGCAGTTATCAGCGGAGTTATCGTAGGAGACAGTACCAAAAGTGACCCAAACGGAATCTTAAACCAATACATGGTGTCGCCAACAAAATATAAGATCATGGCCGACAGAACCTGTCCGGCCAGCTTTGCCGGCGGTGACATATCAAGGCGATCGTCGATAAATCCTACTGAAAAAATCGCTCCCGCCCCAATAATAAGACCTAAAAGTTGGGGTACAAGATCATAAATCGACGAAAGACCAGAAAACAAAAGTCCCGTTAAAATACCGGCGATAAAACCTATAAACATTGCCGCTCCGCCAACATCAGGCAAAGGTACTTTATGAACTTTTCGTTCGTCGGGCGGAACAACTAAATTATGCTTATGTGCAAATTTTATCGTCGGCAGAGTTACTAAGTAAGTTACGACGAGAGCAACTAACCCCGCAATCGCGCATCCGATAATTTCGGGTGCCACGCTTTAGCCCTTGAAACAATCCATACCGGGCCAAATTTCTCCGCTTGGATAAGGATCGAATTCGATACACAACTCTGCCACTTCCCCTTTAATTAATTTAAGCTCATTTTCATCATTTCGATGACGAAGCGTATTTGCGATAAGTTTGGCAACTTGTCGCATTTGAGCAACCTTCATGCCGGCAGTCGTCATGGCCGCGGTACCTAGCCTAAGACCAGAAGTAATCAGGGGCTTTCTTGGATCATCTGGAATTTGATTTCTATTACAGGTAATTCCTGCGCTGTCCAAGACTTCCTGAGCGGTTTTGCCGTCCAGATCCGAGTCGAAATCCCTTAAGTCAACCAAAACCAAATGGTTGTCGGTTCCGTTTGAGACCAATCTAAAACCTTCGGCGATTAACGTTTCTCCCAATGCCGAAGCATTCTCTTTGATCTGTGCGCCGTAGCGAACAAAATTTTGAGTCTGTGCCTCTTTAAATGCAACGGCTTTGGCGGCAATAACATGTTCCAACGGGCCGCCTTGCAGTCCAGGAAAAACCGCCGAATCAATCTTCTTAGCAAACGGTTCCTTGCACAATATTGCCCCTCCTCGCGGACCCCGTAACGTTTTATGCGTAGTAAAAGTAACTACATCAGCAAGCTCAATCGGGGATGCATGAACCCCCGCTGCAATCAAACCCATGGGATGAGCCGAATCAAACATTAAAAGTGCTCCTACCTCATCTGCGATCTCTTTAAACATTAAAGGATCGATCTCTCGGGGATATGCCGTCGCTCCCGCGACTATCAATTTTGGATGAGATGATTTTGCCAGCGCTCGCAAATAATCAAAATCTATTCTCTCACCATTTTCTGGTGATCTTGGAGTCAGTCCGTAGGGTTGGAAGTTGTACATTTTACCTGTTACCGAAGCCGGCGCACCGTGAGTAAGATGACCTCCCTGATCAAGACGCATCGCCAACACCGTATCACCGGGATTTAGCAATGCCTGGTACACGGCCAGATTTGCCGAAGAGCCAGAATGAGGTTGAACATTGACGTGCTCTGCTTTAAAGAGTTCTTTTGCTCTGCTTCGGGCAATTTCTTCAACCGCATCAATAATTTGATTACCGCCATAATATCTGCGTTGGGGATAGCCTTCGGCGTACTTATTAGTTAACGCGCTACCGGTAATTGCAAGTACTGCAGGCGATGCAAAGTTTTCCGAGGCTATCAGTTGAAGAGTACGTCTCTGTCGATCAAGCTCTTCAGACATAAACCCATAAATTTCACCGTCTACGCTTTCCAAATAAGATAAAGCATTGTTACCCGTGGCTATTGAATTTTTTAATGTATCACTCATATCTTTCCATCTCCGAAATCTCTTCTATGCGCCTTAAATGTCGTCCGCCTAAAAACTCAGCATCCAAGAACTCTTTCAGCGAATCTTTTGCCGTCTGATCACCGATTAAACGAGCCCCAAAGCATATTACGTTTGCATTGTTGTGTTCTCTAGCCAGAATTGCCGAACTGCAATCATGGACAACTGCTGCCCTAACGCCTTTAACTTTATTGGCGGCAATTGAAATACCGATACCGGTTCCGCAAACACACAGCCCCATCTCCGCGAAACCTTCTGCCACCTGATGTCCTACTTTTTGACCGTATATCGGATAATCTACGGATTCAGTTGAGTCAGTACCGCAATCTATTACTTCATGGCCGAGCTCTTTCAGAAACTCTACCAATTGCGTCTTCATTAAATAACCGGCATGATCCGATCCTGCTGCAATTTTCAAAATATTACTCTTTTCTGATTTTTGAGGCAACATTTAAATTCTAGTGAAATAAATTACCGTATTAGTAACGTTAAAAACTCATAACCAAATTCGGCATAAAATACAATTTCATTATCAAGTTGGATTAAATGCTTTTTTAATTACCTCTTCACTGAAGTAACCTTCTCTTACAACCTGTACAGTTTCGTTTCTAAGATCTATAACGGTTGACGGTCTACTTAACGTATCATTGCCTAACGATACCGAAATCCTAATTTGGTTACCGCCGGAAATATTATTTAGAAAATTTGTAATATCTTGTTGACAAACCGCAGGTTTGGTACCGTGTATATTAACGCTGGTAGTTGCCAAAGGTCCCGTCATTTTTATTATTTCGTTTAACTCGGGCTGGTTGGGCCATCGCAAGCCTATGGAATTATCTGAACTTATGCCGTATCCAACAGCATCTAATTTTGCATTTACAATTGCGGTCAAGGCTCCCGGCCAGAAATTGTTTAAAGCATTCAATTGATCGGCAGTAAATATACCCAATTCAGCCGCCGATTCCATACCGTTGACAAGAACTGCAATAGACATGTTAGCCGGTCTGTTCTTTAACGAATATATCTGTTCAATGCCTAAACGATTGTCAATTTTGCAGCCGATACCGTATACGGTATCCGTGGGGAAAATCGCAATTCCTCCTATTGATATCGTATCTATTATCTGTTCTTTGGATTCGGCAATGAAATATGACATGAAACTCTCTTTTAGCTCTCGGCCATTACAAATCTAAACCGATCGAACTGGTCTTTGATAATTTCGCAATTTTGAAAACCATTTCTGCCGCATTCGAATAATATGCGATCCGTTAAGCTTGGGTCAGTTTCCAAAAGCAGATAAGATTTTTCACTCATCCACGCTTTTGCCTCACTTATAATCAGTTTTGTATCAGAAAATCCCGCCTCCTCAGAAAAAAGTGCAATATGGGGTTCAAAATCGATTACCGACTTATCCACGATAGAATTATTGTTTAAATAGGGTGGATTGGAAATTATTAGATCGAAAGATCCAATAAGATCCTTGTTTAGACAATCAAACCACCTACTTTTTACAATAGAAATCGCATCATGAAGCCGAGGATTGGCTTTGAGGTTTTCCTCAGCAATTTCGATGGCATCATCTGATATGTCTACAGCGTAGATATTCAATTTTTTTACACTTTCAGATGCCAATGCCAGAGGAATGCACAACGATCCGGTGCCCAAATCAAGAATATTTAGTTCTAATTTATCCAGCTTGTCAATGATATTATTTGCGAGCGTTACAAGATGTTCGGTCTCGACTCTAGGGATTAAACAACGTCTGTCAACCTTTAAAGTTATAGACCTAAATTGCCAGGTGCCAACAGCGTATTGAATTGGTAAACCGGATTTAACTTCTGCAATTTTTTCGGTTAAATCTCTTAAAACGACCTCGTCTACACTTTCATCCAGTTTCAAATATAGCTCAGTCCGATCTGTTTCTAGCACCGCTTGCAACAGCCACAGTGCATGATTGTTACCTTTCAGCTCCGAGGTCGCATAATTTAATAGCTGCCGATAGGTTGTAGCCATTATTATTTATCAGGTTCCATCAGCTGTTCGGCCAATTCCGCTTGAACCAAAGCTTCAGACAATTCATCCAAATCACCCATAATAATTTTGTCCAGCTTGTATAAGGTAAGCCCGATCCGATGATCGGTGACTCTATTCTCTTTATAGTTATAAGTTCGGATTTTGTCACCTCGGCCGCCAGAACCTACTTGAGCCTTTTTTGTATTTGACAGCTCCTGGTTACGTTTCTCTGACTCCAAGGCAAACAATCTGCTTTTAAGCACCGCCATAGCTCTTATCCTGTTTTGCAACTGACTTCTCTCGTCCTGCATCGTCACGACCAAACCTGTTGGAAGATGAGTAATTCTAACCGCAGAATCTGTTGTATTAACAGACTGACCTCCAGGGCCCGAAGATCTATAGATATCAATCTTTAAATCTGTTTCATTAATTTCGATTTCGATGTCTTCGACTTCTGGGATTGCAGTAACTACAGCCGATGAGGTATGGATTCTTCCGGAGGATTCTGTAACCGGTACTCTTTGAACTCGATGTGGGCCTGCCTCATGTTTAAGATGTCGCCACGCATCTTCACCTTTGATAATAAAGGTTGCCTCTTCCACACCGCCGCGATCGGAGACCGCATCACTGAGCACTTCGGCTTTCCAACGGCGGGATTCTGACCATCTGAGATACATTTCCAAAAGTACTCTTGCAAACAGATTTGCTTCCTCGCCGCCTTCGGCCCCTCTTATTGAAACGATAACGTTTCTTCCGTCGTTTGGATCGGCAGGAACCAAAAGCATAGAAAGACGCTTATTAGCTTTGTCTAGTTTTAATTGTGACGACTCAAGTTCTGCTCGCATCAAATCTCGATCTTGAGGATTTGATTCTGTAATTAAAAGCTTTGCAGTCTCAATATCCTCTTTTAAAGATTCAATCTCTTTAGAAACTTCAACCAAAGACTCTAGAGTCTTAAATCTTTTTGACAGTTCAGCAAAGTCACGCTTATCGGCGATAACTTTGGGATCGGACAGCCGCGTAGCAATTTCTTCGTATTCGGATACAAAATCCTCGAGACGATATAACACCTCTAATGCAAAAAACTACTCGGAAGCCTGTTCTTTGGATACTTCCTGTTTTCTGGATGCTTTTTGTCCGTACCTTCTTTGGAACCTTTCCACTCTTCCTCCCGTATCAACCAGTTTCTGCTTACCGGTATAAAATGGGTGGCACTCATTGCACAACTCTACGTTAAGTTCGCTTTTGGTGGACCTGGTTTTAAAGGTATTCCCGCAAGAACATTTAACCACCGTTTCGGTGTATTCGGGGTGAATTCCAGTTTTCATGATACAAATATTATAGCCGATATTATAGGATTCAAATCACCATATTTAATCCATTCATATCCATTTATGCTGGCTCTTTTTAATTTCTGCGACTCATTTAGAATAATGACGATCGGCAATGTCAAAATTCAACTAATATACTTATTTGAAGCTCAGATATTAATAACTTTGACCGATAATAGTAATAATAGTAATGGTACAATTGGATCGAATCAAAGCACCCTATGTTCAATCAAAACAATCAATACAATCTTGAAACGTCAGACTTTGAAGAAGCTTTCAAAACCGCAAATGCCTTAATAGACAACTTGTCAACTGTTATTTTTGGTGCAAATCGCGCAGTGAGAGCAGCAGTTTTAGCTTGCCTTTCAGGTAAACATATTTTGCTCGAAGATACTCCGGGAGTTGGCAAGACCGTACTAGCAAAAACGTTAGCGGCTTCTTTAGGAGCGGATGTCTCTAGAATACAGGGACAGCCAGATCTTTTGCCTAGTGATATTACAGGATTTAATATTTACAGACAGGAACTCGGACAATTCGAATTTAAGCCAGGGCCCATTTTTTCTCAAATTGTGTTGCTTGACGAGTTAAACAGAACTCCGCCCAGAACACAGTCTGCCCTTCTGGAGACAATGGAAGAAAAACAGGTAACGATTGACGGAGTTACCTATGATCTTCCGGATCCGCATCTTATCGTAGCCACCCAAAATCCTATCAGTCAATACGGTACATTTCCTCTCGTAGAAAGTCAGGTAGACAGGTTTGGAATATCTACTTCGTTAGGCTATCCCGAATTCGAAGAAGAGGTACAGCTCATGACAAGCGGTTCTTCGGAATTAAAAACTAACACAATTAAAACAATAGCTAGCGTGGAAAAGTGGAAAGACCTCAGGCAAATTACGGCCAATGTTGCCGTTAGTAAAAAAATTGCTACATACGTAGTGAAGATAATAGCCGCTACAAGAAATTTTGAGGGAATAAAACTGGGCGCAAGTCCAAGAGCGGGTCTTTCACTTATTGAAGTAGCCAAAGCGGAAGCTATTATTTGCGGACGAAGCTTTGTCACACCCGATGACATTTTAAACTGCGTGGAATTCACTTTGGGACACCGACTCATACTGGAACCGGGTACTCAAATCAGCGATGTTTTAAAAACCTTAATAGAAAGTCTCCCAGTTCCACTTTGATCAAATAGGCGGTACCTCAAATGGAATACACCGTATACAAATCCTTTCCCCGACCTCGAAAATTTTTGGGACCGATATTTGGAACGGTTCCGCTCATGTTCGCCCTTATAGGCGTTGCACGAGCGAGTGGATCAGGTTGGGTTCAGGTAGTCGGGGCGATTGTTTCTTCATTGATTTTCTTAGGTATCGTTGCCCCGATGATAATCAGCTTAACAAACAAACTACACATAATAGAAGTTCCCCATTTTTTAATCGCTAACTCTTTAAATGCCATAACAATTAAATCGCAAAAAACCTGCAGAATTGCAACAGACCACGGTAATGTGGAATTTTTATCTCCCAAGACTCCCTCACCGATTCAATTTACTCCACATTATATGGGCAGACTGTCAGAAATAAGCGTTATTGTATCTACCGCAGCGCCTTTTGGTATTGTCTGGTGGTACCGGAAGATGGTGTTTAAATTTGATCACGAAATGCTAGTACTCCCTCCGGCCAATAAACCAGACTATGTTTTTTCGTTAATGAAAAATGACTCAGAAAGTCAATGGCGTCTCAACACCCAAGGAGAGATACGCGGTTCACGTGATTATATAAACGGAGATTCTCTGCGCAGTGCAAATTGGAAAACCACAGCTCACGTCGGAAAACTCCAAATCAAAGAATTCGAAGTCACAAGTTCTCAGATCTATTCCGTACACGCTAATTTTTACGGAACTTTGGATGAAATCGAGTCCAAAGCGGAACAGATTATGGGAACTGTGGAGTATCTGCTGAAAATCCACCCATTTGGAATAATTTTAGTTACTTTCGTAAATTTAAAACCATTCAGCCAGGAAATTCTTACTTCAATGCAGGCTCAAATTCAACTTGCTCAAGCCGACAAGACAATCATCAGCAATTCAAAAACGGAAACTTCAGATGGCAATTGACACGCAAAACAAACGAAGTGGAAATCTCAAAATTGCCAAGTACGAATTAACTTTTGAACAAAAAGATATTTTAAATAAAAGTAATTTCCGAAAAATTATCTATCTCATAAAAAAAGCCAACGAACCACTTCCGCCGGAGAATTCGGCGACGTTAAGAGTCCTAATAGTTATCGAAGTAATTTTGGGCATCTACGCGTGCTATACCGTGAGTGAAATAACTTTACTGAATTTAATTTCAGTTTCTGCGGTAACGATAGCCGGAAATATATTTTCGGCTTTAACCAGAAAGAAGCCGTATTCTTGGATCAAAATAATCTTGGCTGTCGCAGCAACCTCTATTTTTTTAAACACATTATTTTCGATAATAAATGCGGCAACCAATAGGAACGTTCCGTCTATTCTTGCTCCTCTGGCAGCGCTTTTTATGTGGACCATTGCTATCCATAGCTTTGATGTGCCTGCCAGAAGAGATCTCACTTTTTCCCTTTCCGGATCGGCAGGTCTCGTTGCTATTGCCGCTGCCCAAGCAATAGCCAATTCATTTTCTATTATCGTTATGTGTTGGCTAATTGTGGGCATAATTTGTCTTAATCTCTTGTGGAGGTCACAAACTTCAAATAAGGAAACTGCAAAACATGCTTTTGTAAATACCTTATCGGCAATTATATTTGCGGCTATGATCTCGTTTGTAATTGTACTGGTTCTCCCGCCTCCTCAACCGCTTAAGTCAATAACCTTCCCGTCATCAATTCAAAATCGAGTGCCGGTTTCAAATCCTGGTGGGTTAACTCAGGGAGGGTCAAATCCGACGGCTCCGGCAAAAGCAGGTCAACCAGGAGGTAAGGTCCAAGTCGGAGGATATTTAGGGTTTTCAGGTCCTTTAAATACTAGTTTAAGGGGAGCACTGTCGAACCAAATTGTTTTAAGAGTAAGAGCGACCGAACCAGGTTATTGGCTCGGAGAAACTTTTAATACCTGGAACGGACAGTCGTGGACGCAGTCACCGTCAAACATCGAGAGATTGACAGGTACACCATCTTTTTATTTGCCTTTTAAACTGCTTGGAGAACCACCTCATTTGCTATACGGCGCTCAGCAAAACACTGAGACATTTTATGTCGCCACACCGTTGCCCAACCTGCTGTTTGGGACTGAATCCCCGATAGAAATTTACTTCCCCGGCTCTCACCTCTATTTAGGGCCTGGTCGCTCGATTAGATCCAGAGATGCAATGGAATCCGGTACAATTTACACCGTAATATCAAGAGATATAAGACTTAACCCAACTCAACTTCAAAACGTGATGCCGTCGGGAACACCATATGCCTTCGGACTGCCGAACTCCGAACTTAAGACAGATCTTCAACTGCCTAAACCTTATACAAGAGTAAGACTGTTGGCAGAAAAAATTGTAAAAGCTGCAAAAGCTAAAAGTACATATCAAATAGTAACGGCTTTGGAATCTTGGATGGGAAGCCACATGCACTACTCTTTGAATATACCACCTCTGCCGTATCACGCAGATTCGGTAGATCAATTCTTGTTTGTTACAAAAACCGGATTTTGCGAACAGATCAGTTCTGCTCTGGTCGTAATGCTCAGATCCCTTAAAATACCTGCTCGGGAAGCAGTTGGATATGTTGCCGGTTCTTATGACCCGATTACAAACTTGTATCAGGTAAAAGCTAGCGATGCTCATGCTTGGGTTCAAGTCTGGTACGGACCAAACGGCGGGTGGCAAGATACCGATCCTACGACCGTAGTTCCGTATTCAACGCCGTCTCCTGGACAAATTATACTTAGGGCCACCGCAAATTTTGCAAAAAATAATATATTCTTGATCTTATCAATCCTGGTCGCGTTAATATTCGTTGGCACTTCTTATCTATTCATAAACAAATTGATTAAATTTCGACGGCTATCTTTTGGCGAAAAGATTATTTTAAAATTCAATAAAGTAGGCTCAAAATATGATGTAATTTACAAACCCAATGAATCGTTTTTGAGATACATGCAAAGACTTAAAAATATTGAGCAGATCAGTAGCCACCCTCAATTAATTTCAAATCTGGACTGTATCGGCAATACTTTTGATAATTTGGAATATAACCCGTCAGTTACAAACGATCCCGAGAAATCTAACTTTCTTAAAAATCAAGTCTTGGATGATATCGGTGACTTGATTAGTTCGTTCCACAAATTAAAACTTTAACAGCACTTAGAACTTTAACAGCACAAGGGTTTTTAACCCGTAAGAGTTTGAACTGGTTGTCCTGGAGTGCATGCAACGGGATCAAACCAAGGAACTGGTCTGTTCGACTGGTATACTTGAGACGGATTAACGGGACCATAAGGACTGGTAGTTGTAGTTGTCGGCGCAACCGTAGGACTACTGATTGACGAGTTTGACGGGTTGGTTTGACTGCCGCTCGAAGGTGCGGTTGTCGTGTTCGAAGAAGGCGGAGCTACTTGAAGTTGATTACCAACCACCAAAGTAACGTCAGCGGTATATCCCTGGTCTTCTTGCCCCATTATGACCGTGCCGCTTAAATTCGACATAAGTTTTTCCGCTTGCGCTTCAAATCCGGGCTTATAGTAAACAGTTGATTCCAATGCCGTTGAGCCATATGAAGTCGAAGGAATAACTTGATTTCCCGCAGACGTAATATTAAAACCGTCTGCCGTCAATGAACTGGCTACATTAGTTGCCACATTGTATGCACCCGTCCCGTTTAATACCTGAAGGCTAAAAGAGTTCGGAACTATATTTTGACCCGGAGTGTATCCAAGAAACTGAGAAATTACCTGACTTTCCGCCGGTTGGACCGGAAATAGAACACTACCGAAATTTGCGTTTTTGTAATCAAAACTACCCTCTGCAACGGTTGCCAAAGTCTCCGTAGGTATACTGCCCAAGCTCACGTCTTTAAATGCCAAAACCAGAGATACCATATCACTCACACTAAAGTTTTGATCCACCTGAAGATTCGGCAACAACGAATTCAGAAGTGCATTATCCGTAAACGGATTGGTTAACTGCGGACGAACTTCGGCGGCAAGTGCTTTCAAAAATAGATGATTTCTAGTAATCCTGGAGATATCGCCGTTACCGTCATAGAGCCACTGCCCGTTTTGCATATAATACATATGCCTTGCGCGAACCAATGCTAACGCTTGAGTCCCGTTCAGATGAAGACACCCTGTTTGGTTTACACTAAGGTTTGAATAGTAATCTTTAACTTCGGTGGGAAAGTACATATTTATCCCGCCCAAATCATTCACCACACCTTGAAAAGTATCGAAGTTAAGTGACACGTAATGGGAAATCGGTATCCCAAAATCCTCTTCAACCGCTGCCACCAATTGACTCGGTCCGTTGTTTAAAGCTGCGTCAACTTTAGCGTGATCCAATCTTCCCGCCGCTGTACCAGCAAAATTATATAGCGGGACGAAAAGGTCTCTCGGTATCGACAATAGATATGCCGTGTGATTAGCAGGATTAAGATGTACCACCATTAAAACGTCGCTTCTTGCACCGCCCACTTGACTGCAGCTTCCAAACTGTGAAGCCTGTTGGCCATTTAAGGCACATCTTGAATTGTTACCAACCAACAAGATATTTTCCGGCTGCGCTACATTTGTAGTCCCGTGCATGCCTTGCACCGTAATGTGTTTAATTTTAGAAGTTATATATTCGTAATATCCGAAAGCCGACCCTACCATAACCAATATCAAAACCAAAAAAATGATCAGCCCGATAAAAGCTCGTCTTTTTAACTTACGCCTTTTTGCCGATTTTCTGATTTGAGAACGCTTTCTTGACGCTCCCAATCTGTATGAATCGATTGCAGGGGTTTGTGAAGTATCAGAATTATCAAAAGTCATGCGAAAAGTTCAATCTTATATACAAATTAAATCGAAGGAGATTTTGCCATTTCGGCAAGGAACTCATCATTGGTATGCGTCTTTTTCAGTCTGTCCATTAACACTTCGAGACCAGGAGCATTATTGCCTTCAGCGGCAAGCATGTTCAAAGCTCGTCTTAATTTCCAGACCTGCTGCAGTTGCACCCTGTCAAACAGCAATTCTTCGTGCCTAGTAGACGAAGAATTAACGTCTATTGCTGGATATATACGTCTTTCGGCTAATCTTCGATCCAACCGAAGTTCCATATTTCCGGTTCCTTTAAATTCTTCAAATATTACTTCATCCATTTTAGAACCAGTTTCGACCAAAGCGGTGGCAAGGATCGTTAAAGATCCACCTTCTTCGGTATTTCTCGCTGCCCCAAAGAATTTTTTGGGGGGATACAAAGCACCCGAGTCAACACCACCAGACATTACCCTGCCCGATGCAGGCTGAGCCAAGTTATAAGCTCTGGCCAAACGCGTAATACCGTCAAGTATTATTACAACGTCTTGACCGAGTTCTACCAAACGTTTTGCTCTCTCTATAGTCAGTTCTGCAACAATTGTATGTTCTTCATGCGGTCGATCAAAAGTCGAAGCAACTACCTCGCCTTTTACCGTCCTTCTCATGTCGGTAACCTCTTCGGGTCTTTCGTCGACCAACAAAACCATTAACTTTACGTCAGGATTGTTGGTTTCAATCGAACGTGCGATTTGCTTCATTATGGTAGTCTTACCCGCTTTAGGCGGTGACACGATCAATCCTCTTTGTCCTTTACCAATAGGACTCAGCAAATCAACAATTCGCGCCGTTAAATTCGAAGGATCCATCGGAAGCTCCAAAGTTAACTTTGAGTCAGGGAACAACGGAGTCAAATCTTCAAATTTGGGCCTAAGCTTAGCTTCTTCAATTCCGATTCCATTTATCGAATCAATTTTCAAAAGAGCGGGGTATTTTTCGTTTGAAGCCGGCGGACGCGAACCTCCCACAAGCCAGTCTCCACGTCGTAATGCAAATTTTCTAACTTGGCTCAGGGAGACATAGACATCTTTGTTTGACGGAAAATAACCGTTTGTCCTTAAGAATCCGTAACCTTCTTCTTTTAAGTCCAACAATCCCTCGACATAAATCGGCTGCCCGTCAAACCCCTGTTCGACCTGCTCACCTCTATTTTTATCGACTTGTTTATTACTTCCGCGTCTTCTTCTATTTCTTTTTGAAGAGTTTGTAGACCCCGATGAATCACTGCTCTTTGCCATTTTCTGCTCCGTATCAGAATCAAATTTAGATTTCTCGGCCTTAGTTTCTTTAGCTTGAATCACTTGGTGTGAGCTGGAATCTGCTTCCGCTGATTCAGATGATGGAGTCGAGTTATTTGATGTAGATTTCCCGTTTTGAGAAACTGATTCTAAACCGAAGGAGTCCTCAATATCAGCGTCATTATCGCCGTCGTCATATCCGACGTTGAATTCAGCCTCTTTAATCAATGAAATATTTGCCCTAGGCGGAGATGCCAACTCATCTGAATTTAACTCAGATCCCGTGTCACCGTTCGCCCTATCAACGTTATTTTGATTAATATTAAAAACCCCGCTAAGGTTAGTGTCGGTTGATTGCTGAAGCTTACCTTCAGCCTCCGTCGCACTCAATTTAATACTGTTTGCCTCAGCTTCAGTAGGTCCGCTGTGGTTTACATAATTTGAACTTGACCCGTGCAATGCAAATTGCAAAATTAAGTCAATAATCTCTGACTTTTTTGCTCGCGAACCAGCCTTAATCTTTAAGGCATCTGCAATGGCATGCAGTTCCGCTCTTTCTTTTGTTTCTAAAATTGCACGATCAAG
>DAHXLF010000005.1 GCA_027371755.1 Acidimicrobiales bacterium | reverse complement strand
CCACCACTTTGTCAATAAAGATCTTTTAAAGTTGCTTTTTAGGGATTCTTTGGCGCTCGGAGATCGATTTGAGGCTCATCTGTACAACATCTATGGCGGCTTCGCTACCATGCTTGAAGAGAATATTGTGTTTTATCAGAACACAGGTAACGTGATCAAAGGTTCATCTAAGCTTATTGCATTTGCAATCACATCACTGATAACTCAGTTCGCACATCGAAGATTTGTTACCGACGACAATAAGAGTGCACATGATTTGGCTGTGTTTATAACTGAACTGATAATGTTTGGCATTATACCGAGACACAGCAATATAAAGATGAAAGGCTGATATGGATCCAGATAGAATGCCGGTAATTTTGTCTGTCGGACAAGTTACGTACAAAGGAGAAGATCTTAAGGCGGCTCAGGAGTTACTCACAGAAGCTGCCCAGATAGTAGTAGATGAAGCCAATTCGAAGCATTCGGGGATGCAAGTTCAAAACTTTATTGACAAAGTGGTGGTGGTAAATATCTTGGGTAAAAAGGAGGAAGCACCTGCAGGGCTTCTAGCTCAATCCTTAAAGATCGAAGATGCTAAATGTTATTACACTACAGTCGGCGGAAATACCCCCCAGTATTTGGTAAATAAATATTCCAAAGAGATATCTGAAGGCAAAACGACGGCAGTTTTAATTTCCGGAGCTGAAGCTATGGCTTCTTCCAAAAAATATAAACAGCAGAAGACTGAAGGAGTTCTGTCGAACTTAGACAAAGTCGATAAAGAGTATAAAGTTCAATCCGATATTTTATTAGGTGAAGACAGAGTAGGTTTAAGCGAGCAAGAGATTGAGGCAGGTTTGATATCGCCCGCCCACGTCTATCCGATGTTTGAAGCCGTAATTGCAAAAAATGAAGGTAGATCCATACTCCAGCAGAGGGAATACATTTCGGAACTGTTTGCCCATTTTACTGAGGTTGCAGCAAAAAATGAGTTTGCCTGGTTTAAGACCCCGTTAGGTCCAAAGGAGCTAGCCGAAGCATCAAAAGACAACAGACCCATAGCAGATCCCTACCTAAAGTTGCACTGTGCATTCTTGGGCTCGGATCAGGGTGCTGCGTATATCCTGACTTCGTGGGCAGTAGCAAAATCACTTAAGATGCAAGACGAGGTAATTTTTGTCCATTCGGGTGCGGATGCCGCCGATATTTGGAACTTTTCGGCTAGGCCCGAATATGACATCTCAGAGGGAATCAATCTTGCGGCAACTTCGTGTCTTGAGGTTGCCGGTATTACGATTGACGATATAAATTTTATTGATTTTTATTCATGTTTCCCGTCGCCGGTCCAGCTTGCAATTAAGGCATTGGGACTTTCTGATAAAGACTCCAGGGGTTTTACGATTACCGGCGGGCTGCCGTACTTTGGCGGACCGGGCAATAACTACGTATCCCATTCGATTGCAAAAATGACTGAGACTCTCAGAGAAAACGATGGATTTGGTTTGGTAAGTGGCCTCGGATGGTATGTTACAAAGCATTCTTACGGAATTTATTCGAATAAACCGCCTATGTCTGGTTTTAAAATGGCTGATACGCAACACGGTCAAGGGCAAATCGACTCGAAAGAGATAACTGTTCAAAAGAATGGTGAGCTAACACCGCAGAGTGCCAAAATAGTTACAGCTTCACCTGCTTACGGTCCCATGGGTGATGTTTTTATGGTACCGGCAATACTGGAATTAAGAGATGGATCGCGCGCAGTATTGCCTTGTGGTGAGCGCGATTTAAATGAATTCAAAGAAGTTGAACTTGTCGACAAAACAGTTGAAATAAGAGGCGAGCAACCGCGATGGTATCTTGGGCAAAATTAATTTGATTTGAACAACCGGAAAAAAAAATTGCATTTCCGTGTCTCGTTTTGATAGCATTAAAGACTGCAAGAGTAATATAAATCACTTATTTCTAATAAATTGAACATAACAGGAGTAATATCATGACAATCCTTAGGGAAAAAAGAGATCACGTCGAAATTATAACGATAAACAGACCCGAAGCCCGAAATGCAATTGACGGACCGACCTCAACGGCCATAGGCAGTGCGTTGGATGAAATTGAAGAAGACAAAGACATATGGGTCGTAATTATTACTGGAGCGGGAGATAAGGCATTTTGTGCCGGAATGGATCTTAAAGCATTTGCGGCTGGGCAAATAGGGGAGATTGCTTCTCCTAAATACGGTTTCGCAGGTATTGCAAAGAGAAATTACCCCAAACCCATCATAGCTGCTGTCAACGGAGCGGCATTGGCCGGCGGATGTGAGATAATGCTTTCATGTGATTTGGTGGTAGCTTCTGAAACTGCAATATTTGGAATTCCCGAGGTCAAAAGGGGGCTTATTGCTGGAGGCGGAGGATTGATTCGCTTGCATAGAAGGCTGCCGTTGTCGATTGCCCTAGAATTAGCACTTACAGGAGAGCCAATTGACGCAAAACGAGCAATGAATCTGGGGCTGGTTAATAGGGTAGTGCCTCAAGATAAGGTTCTGGAAGAGGCGCTTTCGTTGGCAAATGTTATTGCGGATAATTCCCCGATCGCAGTTCGTAACTCGAAGAAGGTTATATACGATACCTTAAGTTCTTCGGGTGACGATGCCTGGAAGATTTCAGATTCCGCATTCGGACAAATCTTTGTTTCAACCGACGCCATGGAGGGAGCGATTGCCTTCGCCGAAAAACGTAAGCCAAACTGGGGCGCAATTTAAACTAAAATTTTTTATCGTTCTGAATCCATGGGTTAATAAATGCAGTCTCGCCTGGGAGTTTTTTAGATCGATGCGGCCAATGCAGTACCGTTTCGCTCACCAGTCACAAGAAATTTTTACCGCATAAAGGATCAAGACTAGCCCTTTGGATTACGTATTAAGCAACATGATCTTGTTTGCTGAAAACGCTGCTTCTTGGGTTTTCGGCTAATTTGTTTTGGTTAATTTTTGTAACCCACCGGATGCTTTAAAAAAAGATAATTTTAACGAGGTTTTTCCCGGTCAAGTTGCCATATTAGAATACTTAGATATGTTTATTTCAACAGTCTCATCGATAAGTTCGAACGTACCTCACCTCAGTTCTGCATTAAACGGCATAAGGCTAAGCCTGCACGTTTTGGCTGCGGCCGTTTGGGTTGGTGGACAGATCGTATTGGCGGGTTTGGTACCGAAAATTCGTAAGGTCAGCCCCGAAGTATTGTCTGCAATTGCTAATCAATTTGCCAAAATGGCATGGCCGGCATTTGTGGTCTTGGTGCTTACCGGACTTTGGAATGCATCGGCAATTGATTTTTCGGCTACCTCTTGGGCATGGAAAGTTGTTTTTATAGTAAAGCTTGTTTTGGTTGTTGTGACGGGCCTGGCTTCCTTTTTGCACACAAAAGCAAAAAACAAAAAAGCAATAGCAGCATGGGGATCTATTGCTGGGACCTCGGCAATCGCGGTGCTTGTTTTGGGTATATTTATAGCCGGGTAATCGTCTGTCATGGAATTGATGCCATGACAATTATAGAAAAGTGTAAATCGTAACGGTTAAATGTTCTGATAAATACATCGACGGTCTAAGAACCGATTACCTTGTTCAGGCACTTAAGAAATCAAATTTCGCGACGGCAATATATGACATCTAGATCCAAAATTGATGTAAACTAATAAATAGGTTCACTTAAGTATCGTCAGTATTGTCCACTTAAGAATGATCCCTTGTAAATGGAGTATTTTATGTCTGTTGTTTTAGCAGAATTGTTCGGCGGAGATCTTCCGATTATATTGGTAATCGTAGCAGTGCTGTTACTTTTTGGTGGAACTAAGCTTCCAAAATTTGCCCGAGGTCTGGGTTCAGCTTCCCATGAATTTAAAAAAGGGTTGGAAGAGGGAGCCGAAGGATCAAAATCAGAAACTACGTCAACTGAAGATCAAAAATAGAAAATTTGACAATCAGATCGATTATTTTAAAAGTTTTAATTTAGCGATGTATGAAGTCAACAGATTGTGTACCGTATATTGTGCAGCGAGTAAGGTTGCTTAATCTGTAACATCAGACGGTTTGACTATTTTTTGATAGGCTTTCCTTAACCTATATATAGGTTTTCTACTTTCTATTAAACGGTAATCCAACCAAACAGCAACTCCTTAAATATTGAGTTGTAAACGCACACATATACAGGATTTAAATCTCTGGAATCTGTTAGTAGTGATCCAAACGGCGGAATCACTCAAGTCTATAAATTCCGTACACGAAGCTAGTTCCCTTGACACTTGGTTGAACCGAAATTATCGTTTAAATAAATGATAAATTGTCGTTAGTAAAAAATTGTCGTTAGTAAAGTCGGATGCGCCAAACTTTCATTTAATTCATTGTCTAAAACATAGTTTTGAATCATATTAGTTTAAGCTAATTAAGTGAATAGCAGGCGCATCCACGAGTGTTAACTGCTAGAGCCCTGCGCCTTAATTTTTAATATTAATGCTCATTTTGATAAATTTAGTCAAGTCGAAATCTTGATTAAAGGTGTACCATAATGTTGTGGAAGTGATAAAATAATTTATTGATCAGCTGTTTAAAAAGCGGTTGAATCGGGTCGTTTTTAAAAATCGTGATCTGGCAATTTCGATAAGTTTTAGAGGTATTTATAACCTATTGAAGTTGTTAGGGCAGCGTAAATATACATAGTAAATACACTGGCAGTATAGATTTATGGCAGTATAGATTTATGGCAGTATATTTACTTGGGTAGAGGATAACCGGTTAAAGTATGTAATAGTAAGCGCATATTGCGTGCAACCGGTATGTGCTTGGTTACAGATGCCGTTGTAATCGATTTTAGATTCGGTTCGACTTATATTTATCAGAGGTCGTAATTAACTAAATAATTGATTGAATAATTAAAATTAGATAATAATATGTATTGGAAATCTGTTGATTTGAAAAATCGCTATGTATGACATGAACCCGTAATAAACTCAAATATATTGTCGAATGTCGTCACTTATGCCTTTTAATTGATAGCTGTTGTTTGACCTAAAGATGGAATTAAGATTTAAAGATAAGATATGAATTTAAAACTGATTAAAAATTTTAAAGATAAAAAATCCGCAAAACAGATTTCTACCGTTGTTTCAATAACTGTTGCGGGAATATTTTTGGGAGGATGTCAAGTCCCATCGTTTGGATTGTACAGAGGTTCTACGACTCAAGGTCAAGATACATTTAAGATTTTTGTGGGATTTATTATAGCATCGCTGATTGTGGGCGGCATCGTATGGCTTCTGATGTTTTGGGCTATGTTTAGGTATCGCCGCAAAAAGGGTGACGATTCGGTACCGAAGCAGTTCCACGAAAATCGTATTGTGGAAATTATATATACGATTATCCCGTTTATTATTGTTTGTGGACTCTTTTATTTTACGGTATTGACGGAAAATAACGTGGATGCCGTAAGTGCGCACCCTTATGTAAACGTGAAAGTTACGGCATTTCAGTGGGGTTGGCAATTTGCCTATACATTTGATGAAAATGGTGTTATTAAAAAGTCTCTGGTTTTCGGCTCAGATGCCGGTAGCAGCTATTCGACCCGCAATGTCCCTGTTGCGGTTATGCCGGTGGGAGAGCCTATTAAAATTACGTTAGTGTCCAATGACGTAGTCCATGGGTTTTATGTTCCGGCATTTAATTTTTCTCGTTACGCACAACCGGGATATACGAACTATTTTGATTTGAATATTGTAAAAGCAGGTTACTATCCGGGAAGGTGTACTCAATATTGCGGGGTGTATCATACTGAAATGTTGTTTGGCATAAAAGCGGTATCGCCGGGTGATTTTGTTAATTGGATAAATACCCATCCGGCTAGCTTAAAGTCATTGGTTCATACGGGTTAGGAATTAAAGGAGAGTTTTATGAAAGTAGAAGCCAAACTTCTTTTAGTAATTGCAACGTTCTTTTTGGTACTAACTTTGGTCTACTCCATTTGGTCCAGGGAATATGCGGGAAGCATAATGTTGGCTGGCTCGGTATTGTTGGCCGCCGTCCCCGGATCTTATTACCTGTTTTGGTCTCATCGTATGGATCCAAGACCTGAAGATAGAGATGAAGGAACCTTAAAAGATGGTGCCGGAATTGTAGCTGCATTCCCCGATTCGTCGGTCTGGCCGTTTATATTTGGTATTGGCGCAGCTTTGATTGGACTGGGTCTTGTATTTGGGATTTGGACTGCTTTGGTAGGGGGATTTATGGTCGTTTCCGCGATGGTTGGAGTCGCTGCCGAGTCAAGACGTGGCGGACGTATATAGCCAAGTCCAAATGTGAAGATTACCTGTCTCGGTCATGCGGGTCTGCTAATAGAAACCGAGTCGACTTCTATCCTGTGCGATCCTTGGTTTAATGAAGCTTATCTTAACTCGTGGATTCCGTTCCCGTCAAATGAGCACGTGGAAAAAGATAAACTGCTTCACTGTGATTTTCTGTTTATTTCAAGCTCCGGACAAGATAGATGCGATGTTGAGTTTTTAGGTAGAGTCGACAAAGCCGCGACGGTAATACTTCCCGACTTCAAAAGCTTCAATTTGCAAAATATTTTAATTGACTTGGGTTTTTGTAATTTTATTCATACCCCAAACGATATTGTTTTCAAATTAACGAATTCTTTAGAAATAATAGTGTCAGTAAACAACTCAAATGTGTACGGTGCAATGCCAACTGCGACCATTGCTATCGGCGACGGCATGAATAATATTTTTGTTCAGACAAATCAACTGGAAAAAACAAGCAAAGATATGACTACTTTTGAACAATATGATATTCACTTTGCACAAATTACCGCGCCCGGTTGGTATCCCATGGTGACTGAAAATCCTGAATTAATCAAAGATATCTTAAGTAAACAGTTAAGAAATGAGCAGATGCAAAGATTTTTGGAAGTGATAAAGACTTTTGATGCCAAAGTTGTGGTGCCCTACGGTGGACCGCCGTGTTTTCTGGATAAAGATCTGTTCTATCTAAACGATATCGATAGCTTTGAGACAGGTTCAAAGCTATTCGTAGATGCCAATACGGCCGTAAAATATCTTCAAAATAATGGAATTGAAAACACGTTATTGGTGTATCCAGAAACCGAAATTGTTATCAAAGGAAATTTAATAAAGTTCACTACGCCAAATCTTCAAAGCAACGGTCTAGATATAGCCTACGTAGATAAAAAAAGCTATTTGACCTCTTTGGCAAGCAAAAGACGCAACGAGAATACGCCTGATAGAGAGCGGCCTACAACTGATCTTTTAAAACAAAGTTATCTATTGGAAAAGCTGCGCGAGTTTATCGGTCCCATCATCCCAGAGTTAAATTTAATTAGGACCGGTTTAAATGGCAGAATTTTGATATCGACGCATACCGAGTCGGTCGTTATCGATCTGTTGGATTTAACTATCGAGAAATTTTCTGGTCAACTATGTAGATTTAAGTTTTATATTGAAGACGATGTTTTGAAGCGAGCCATTAAATCGAGCAATAATGAAGCTTTTAAGGCCTTGTTTTATTCCTGTAGATTTGCAACGGAGTCGGACGGTTTTAACAATGACCTGGTTTATGCATTTTTGATGGCACTTTCGCCTGAAGCGATAGAAAATCTGGAAGCGGTATTAGAAAAAATGCCGAAAATCTCTGACGAGATAGAAATTAACGGCTACAGAATTCAAAGATATTGTCCTCACCTTAAAGCTGATTTAAATCAATATGGTCAAATAGATCAGAATATTCTTACTTGCACCGTGCACGGATGGCAATTTGACTTAGAGTCCGGCAAATGCACAACTCAAGATGACAGAAAGTTGTTCGTTAAAAAGCTAAGTAACAAAAAGTAATCTAAAGACAGTTATTTTCGCTGATATCACACCGTATTGTTTCGGGTTCGATCGTAAGATGATCTATATGATAGGTTTTAGCGAGTGAAGATTTTACGGAGTTGATCAGATCTTGAACCGCATCCAAAGAGCAATTGTTTTCCAGCATGATGTGAGCTGACATTGCATAATAGTCCGAAGATATGGACCAAATATGTACATCGTGCATATTTGCAATATTTTCCATAGATTCAACGGATTTAATAACGTCTTCAATATTTATATCTATCGGAGTCGCCTCCATCAGTATATTCCATGACCTAACAATTAATTTGTAAGTGGTGTAAAGTGCAAAAGCAGAAATAAGTATAGCGGCTATTGGATCTAGCATCTTTAACTGTCGGTTTGCCATAGTTGCCAGACCGACGGCAACTATCATCACCGAGCCAATTGCGTCAATTAAAAAATGTACCGCCGTAGAGGTGGTCATCAAATTACCTTTATGTGACAACCCAAATCCGGTTTTTGAATTTGAACTCGAAATAATAGCCACCGCTAGGTTGCTTAAAACAGAAATCGACCCCATAATGATCAGATTTAGCGGAATTACTCGAACTGGATGATCAAATCTTATTATTGAAAATACAATCAACAAAACTGCAGTAATCCCTATTACTCCAGCGTTGAATACGGCAGCCAATATGGAAGTGCGCAAATATCCGAATGTCTTCTTATTCGTTGGCGCTTTTGTAATTAAATAAGCGGCGATGATTGAAACCCCCACAGCCAAACTGTCGGAAAAATCATGTCCAGCATTTGCTAAAAGCGCCAACGAATGTGAAAAAATCCCAACTGCAACTTCGCCCAAGATTGTAACCAAACTGATACAACCCACGATCGCAAGAGACTTTAAATTTTCTCCGCTTTTGCTTCTGTAGTTTTGTTCTGTCGATTCCAATATGACCCAAATTTTCCAATGTGACCCAGTATTAAGCTTATCGGATATATTTTAAAAGAAGTTGATACGCCAGATTAGCAGTAGTTTAAGAAGATTTGGTCTGATGGGTTGTTATTTTTTATTAACCTATAAATAGAAAATAAACTATCTTAAAAGCGAGAATATATGTTGGATCAAACTGAGTTAGAAGAGAGACAAACCGGGCTGAAGCGCGTACTTGATTTAATGCGCCCCGCCATAAAAGATGACGGCGGAGATTTGGAGCTGGTGGATGTAGACTATGAGATTGGATATGTAAAAGTCAAGTTGTCTGGAGCGTGCGGGTCATGTGCGCTGTCGGGCGCTACTCTTGAGGCAGGAGTGGAAAGAATACTAAAAGGAAGATTGCCCTGGGTGGAGCAAGTGGTCGGAGAGGTAGATGACTCCATGAGCTTTGAAGAATCACACAGTCTGGGTACGGGGTCTTACGTCCCTAATATGTAAATATGTAGATATCTAGATCAAGACGTGTTTGTGATTGTAAATTCGAAAAAGGACTTACGGTAAAAAGCTTAATAAGTCGCACTTTTTTATCGCTGAAGGTTCGCAATTTCCGATTGTTTTTTATCGGTCAGGTGATCTCTGTTAGCGGAACTTGGGCACAAAGTTTCGCACAGGGCTGGCTGGTCCTGACGCTAACAAAAAATGACCCCGTTGATTTGGGAATCACAACCGCATTTCAGTTTTTACCAATTCTATTTTTGGGGCCTTGGGGAGGGCTGATAGCCGACAGATACGACAAGCGAAACATACTTTTTATTACTCAAACTGTTTCAGCCATTCAGGCTGCGTCCTTGGGCGTAATGGTTTTGACCGGAACAGCTACCTTTGCCTGGGTAATTGTATTTGCATTTTTGCTGGGGATGGTTAATGTATTTGATAATCCTGCCAGGCAGTCATTCGTATTGGAAATGGTTGGCAAACAGTACGTTTCTAATGCAGTAAGTCTCAATTCGGTTTTAGTAAATATGGCCAGAGTCGTCGGACCGGGGGTATCGGGAATTTTAATTGAAACGCTTGGTATTGGTTACAGCTTCGTATTTAATGCAGTAAGTTTTGTCGCAGTAATTTTCGCTTTGTATCTTATGTCGAAAAATGAGCTATTTCTGATACCTCCCGTAAGTCGGCAGAAAAAACAATTGCGAGAGGGGTTTAAGTACGTTTCGCATAATCGTGACCTTTTGGTCCCACTGATATTAATGGCAATTATCGGAACTTTGGCGTACAATTTTCAGGTCACGCTGCTGTTATTGGCGAAGCAGACATTTAAACTTGGCGCCGGAAGATCTGGGCTTTTCTTTACATTAATGGGGGTGGGCGCAATAATCGGCGGATTAGTGGTTGCCAATAGGAAAACCCCTACGAATAGGAGCTTTTTATTTGTGGCGTTTTTGTTTGGAATATCTTTAAGCGTTTTGGCCTTGGCCCCACAAGTCACATGGGCATATGTTGTATTGGTGCCGATGGGTGCATTTTCCATAGCATACGTGGCTCAGTCCAACACTCTTCTGCAAATTAGGTCTAAGCCTGAATATAGGGGTCGCGTGATGTCTTTGTACTCGGTTGCTTTTTTGGGATCTACGCCGATAGGTTCTTTTATCGTTTCTTTCGTGGCTGCAAAAACTAACCCTCGAAGCTCAATTTTGCTTGGAGGGTTGTCTACTGTTTTGGCAGTTTTAATTGCCGCTTTTATACTTAAGCGAAGAGGTCAAGCTTATCCGATGACAAAAAATGACGTTACGCAGATATAACTTTGGCAATCAAAAAGTTGCTTTGTGATCTTAACTCGCCTTTGGCTCTTTGGGTAAACCTAGAATTCTTTCGGCCACAATATTTCGTTGAATCTGTGCCGTTCCTCCCCAAATCGTTTCGGATCTTGAGAAGAAAAATGAGGCTTGAAGAGTTGACGCCGGATAATTCTTTAAAATTGTTCGATCTGGAAGTCCAGGCAAAGGCGACTCACCCGAATTTAATGATCCGGTTAAGATTTGTCCTTCCATACCCAGTATGTCAATTGCTAGTTCCATTGCGTCTTTGTGATATTCAGACCAATACATCTTATTCGTGGCACTTAATGCCGCAGAGGAGTTATCGTTGTTTAAAGCCGAAGTCAGAGACCTGAGTCCGTTTATCTGCATGATTTTAACTTTTGAATATGCTGTAGCCAATCCCTGTCGAATCTTTGAATCAGAAATCTTGCCGTTGTTTTTGGCGATTTGAATAATATTGTTGAGCTCTTTTTCAAATCGTCTGTGTCCAGTGGTTGCAGACGTACCTCGTTCGAATCCCAAAGTTGTCATGGCGACGACCCAACCGTTATTTACGCCCCCTACAACGTTATCTTTGGGGCATCTTGCATCTGTAAAAAATACTTCGTTGAATTCTGCACTTCCGTCAACTTGAATAATGGGTCTTATCTCTACCCCTGGTTGTTTCATCGGTACTAATAGATATGAAATTCCTTTGTGTTTTGGAACATCGGGATCCGTCCTTGCCAATAAAAATATGTAGTCAGCGTGTTGAGCTTGTGTGGTCCATATTTTTTGACCGTTAATAACCCACTCGTCTCCGTCTAAAACGGCTTTGGTCTTAAGCGAGGCCAAATCAGATCCGGCGTCAGGTTCAGAGAAGCCTTGGCACCAGGCAATTTCTCCAGACAATATTTTTGGTAAGAATTCCTTTTTTTGCTCTTCGGTTCCCCATTGTAAAATGGTAGGTCCCACTAGAGTGTCGCCAAAAAAGTCAGCTTTTATAGGGGCGTTGGCATTGGCAAACTCTTCGTTTAAAACAACCAGTTCGATTAAGGATAAACCCTTTCCGCCGTATTCTTTGGGCCATGCCGCACAAATCCAACCTCCATTGTTTAATTTTTCAACCCATTCTTTGGAAAAATTTGCTCTTTGCTCGTCGGACATTTCAAAACCTTCTTGCCCCCAACCTTTAGGTAGGTTTTCATTTAGCCAAGCTTTAATTTCCTGTCTGAAAGTTTCTGTTTCTTGTGGGTAAGTTAAATCCATAAATAATAGGTTAGCTGAAATTTTTATTCATTTTTTTAACAATGTTCATCTAGCCTGTCCACAATCTGGCCAGTTTTATGACTAAAGCAATAACGGCCAAAATAAGGTATCCTCTTAGTACAAACATGGAAACTTTAAACAGCATGGTTCGTTGGGGTTTATTTATTAACGCAAGCGACGGAGTCGACCACTGCTGTCTTTTTTCGGCCAATAACATTCTTCGATGGCGTCTGCTTGTTTTTTCACCCGTTAAGCTGGTATTTTTTGTCAGTAAATGTCTATGGCGGACTCTTTTAACAATTCCGACGGGTATTCCGATTGCCAAAGATAATATTAACAGGCATTCCATAATGACTACCGAATTTACACTTGGGAATACGGTATTAATGGTTATGACTAGCGAAAGATCTACAAGAGCAAATACTATTATTGACGCCAAGATATTTAACCAGGACGAGTTTGTCCACGGGCCTAACAGTTCAGAGTCGTTACACAGTAGCAATAAAAATACTATTGCGCTCGGAAGCAAAATACCGGCGAGTATCTGTACGTAGTAGGTTATTAGTCCCAGCGGAACGTGGGGTATTAGGATAAGACCGGCTGCGAGTGCTATTTGCAAACCGTAAGTTAGATAAAAACCTTTTGCTTCGCTGAATTTTTTGTGAAGAGAATGTTTTAGCCCAAACATGTCTCCGTAGGCATAAGAGCTTGATAACGATACTGCTGCTGCTCCTAGAAGAGCGGCGTCTATTAATAGTACTGAGAACATGTCTCCAGCGTACGAACCTATCGTATTCGCCAATGACTTTGCTATTCCCAACGAATTTGTAAAGCTATTAAAATATTTTGTGTTTGCAAAGGCAAATGCCGTAGTTATCATTATCGCAATGGCGGCGATATTTGTAATGGCCGCCCCGATGAACGTATCTGCTCTTTCATACTTTAGCCACCTTGGAGTAATTCTCTTGTCAATTACATTGGACTGTTGAAAGAATAGCTGCCAAGGAGCGATGGTCGTGCCGACGATTCCAACTATCATCATTACGGCGCCGGTGTTCCAACCGCCCAAAGCAGACGGAACTACCAGACCTTTAAGTATCGGATGAAGCTGAGGCCTAGCCGAAAACATCATCACAAATTCAACTAGCGTTATGAAAATTAAGATATAAAGAAATCTTTCCCACCTGCTGAAAGAACCTGTAATCGCAATTAAAAACAGAATGAATGCGCTCAAAGGCACGGAAATATAGCTGCTTATGCCAAAATAACTGAAGCCGAATGAAATACCTATAAACTCAGTGGCAAGTGTCAAAAAGTTGAGGACAAATAAATCTATTACCGAGAACATTGCCCACCATTTCCCAAACCGCTCTTTAATAAG
Source organism: Acidimicrobiales bacterium (assembly GCA_027371755.1). Taxonomy (GTDB): domain Bacteria; phylum Actinomycetota; class Acidimicrobiia; order Acidimicrobiales; family JABEUL01; genus JAJZNL01. The sequence continues at coordinate 27,154 of DAHXLF010000005.1, read as the reverse complement.
TCTGCCGTGACCGATTCCAGTTACCGCCCCGAGTCGAGCCACCATCTCTTGGGCTATCATCAGCACAGGGATCAGAAGAAATACTACCCAAAGTAATGTTGTTCCGTATGACTGGCCTGCCTGCGCATATGTTGCGACCCCGCCCGCATCGTTATCGCCGATCATGACGATCAATCCAGGACCCGCTATTGCCGCAAATGCCGTAAGCTTTTTAAGCACTGACATTTTGGGGATATCGTCGAGGAGCGAAACGCTACCGAGCGCGCCTTTGATTTTTAAATTTTCGTGGGTAACTGATTGCGCTGCTGTAGCACTTTCAGTAGTTTGGTCTGCGAATTCTGCCATTCATCTTGGTCCTTTCTTCGGTTCAACGGATTTATATTGAACCTCCGGAATAGCCGTTTAGATGATTTTCAAGACAACTGTTAGGTAATTGAAACCAGTCTTATAGCTCCGGAGGCATTAGATAACAAAGTCTTACTTGGGGGTTCTGACTTAGTCAACTCTTCCTCCTTTTCTATAAAATTCTTCACAACGGTTACTTTACTAATTCTAAATTTGCATTATTACCACATAAATTAATAACCACATAAATTAATAACTCAGTCACTATCGAAAGTCGGTTATTTGTCGCAGTTATCTATTGTCGTACCCAACCTGCCCATTGTTTAGGCGATTCAAATTTCAAAAAAACCTGTTTTTTATTGTCTAAATCGACTTATCTACAATATTGGTCGCAATTTTATTTTATCTTGGCCGATGAATTGGTCGCGATATGCAATTTAGCCAGTATTTATTGGCAACTATCTATAATTATATCAGATCAGAATTGATAGTTATGCCACCGATAATTTATAACTTCGACGATAAAGCGGTTATTGTGACGAAAAACGGCACGTTAAATTTAATTACGGTCAACCAAAGCTCGTTTTCGCCAATTTTCTGGCACCAATTTTTCAAGAATATCGTCGACTGTTATCGCTCCCATCAATCGGTTTTCATCGTCCACGACGGCTAGTGAGTAAAGATTGAAATCACTCATCAACGTTACAATCTCAGGAAAGTCAGCACCGGTTTGTATGGTCGGAACGTCGTTGTGAAACACGTCTTTAACTAGGTTTTCAAAATTTAACTTAATCAATTCGGCCGTTCGTATGTATCCTAAAAGTACGTTGTTGTCGTCTACGACGAATACCGTGTCCATAAGTGTAGGATTTAATTTAAAGTGTTTTAACTCTTGTAACACTCTATCGACAGTTATTTCGGGATTTACTTTGATGATCTCGGAATTCATTAAACCGCCTGCGGTCTCTGAATTATATCCTAACAGCTTTCGTAGATCTTGCTGCTTTTGAAAGGGTATCAGTCGAAGTACCGGTTCCCGTCTTTCCTGCGTCAACTCGGCAATGAGATCTGCGGCGTCATCGGGTTCCATATTTGAAAGCAGTTCGGCAATCTCTTCGTTTGACCGTTTTGATACAATGTGAACTTGGTGGTCGTCTTCCAGCTCCTCAATTACGTCGGCTTCAAGTTCTTCGTTTTCTCCTACGGCATCGAGAATTTCCTCTGATTCAGCTGGATTAGCTGATTCAAGTAAATCTGCAAGTTCACTTGGATGAATCTCGGCCAATTTATTGTGTCGAAGTCTTAGTTTTGAGGTCGGCACGTGACTCATAAACGGTTCCACATTTAAAAAATCTATTTTGTGGTGCAGGTGTACTTCGGGCTGTTTTCGCTTAAATATAGACTTTATTTTTCCCTGTCGAAGCTGCATCAATGAAGTGAGAGACCAACTGCTGTCCAATTGAGTTATTTGGAAATCATCGGCTTTAACTAAGCTTGGGTGGTGTTGCTTGCTTATGTGAATTAATTTATGATTTAAAATATCTCGAGCCAGTAAGGCTTCCATCGGTCTCCTTAGAAACGGTTCGTAATTGGTCGGACTGTTTGGAGCCAGAACAATTTTGGTGGGTTTTATTTGGAGAACGTACCTTATGGGTATAAAAAATTCGGATCCGTGAGAAATCATTAAGAGTCCGGTTACCGGCGGATAGCTTTCTTCGTCGAAGCGAGCTACCATGTCTATAACTTTGCCTACTATTTGATCATCACGTATGTGATCTTGCTGTTCAAGAGCTGATTCGCTACCGCATATTATCGGAAGATCAATCAGACCCTTGAGAGAATATGATGACGTTTCGTCAAAGTCTTCAGTTTCATTACTCATCGGTTATCACTAATATCTTAACCTAAATTTTGATTTTTCACAATATATTTATCTTTTGCGAGAATTAGCTTGTCTGTAAAACCTTTTATTCGGTGCTTAAATCAAACCGTAGGTAGTTTACCGGGTTCTGGTTTTTGCTCTGGACTGAGCTGCCAAAACGACCTTCCTTATCCTGGTATTTTTTGGCGTTACTTCGACACACTCATCTTCGGTGATAAATTCCAGAGCTTGTTCCAGATTCAGTATTTTTGCCGGTGTAAGTTTTTCGAAAACTTCTGATGTTGATGAACGCATGTTTGTTAACTTCTTTTCTTTGGTCGGGTTTACGTCCATAGAGTCGGTTCGAGAGTTTTCACCGACAACCATTCCTTCGTAAACTTCCGTACCCGGTGCAACAAAGAGAACTCCTCTTTCCTGCAAGGATGTTAGGGCATAGGATGTGGTCGATCCTTGCCTGTCTGCAATAAGACTTCCGTTACGTTTCAGCTTTAAGTCTCCGGCGTATTCATCGTAACCGTCGTATATATGATTTAATACACCGGTTCCTCGGGTTTCAGTTAGGAATTCGTTTCTCAATCCGATTAGGCCTCTTGCGGGGATTCGATAGTCTAGTCTGATCCAACCAGAACCGTGATTAACCATTTCGTTAAGAGTACCTTTTCTCAATGCAAGCAGTTGGGTTACAATTCCCAAATAATCTTCGGGAATATCCACGGTAACGCGTTCAAAGGGTTCGAATGTTTTACCGTCGATCTCTTTGGTTATGACCTTTGGTTTCCCTACTGTCAGTTCAAATCCTTCTCTTCGCATGGTTTCTATTAAAACGGCAAGCTGAAGTTCGCCTCTGCCCAATACTTCATATGTTTCTGGTTTTTCGGTGCTGCGAACTTGGATGGATACGTTGCCTATGGTTTCTTGATCTAATCGGTCCTTTAGGATTCGCGAAGTAAGTTTAGTTCCTTCTCTTCCGGAAAAAGGAGATGTGTTTATACCCAAAGTCATTGCAAGCGAAGGTTCGTCAACCGTAATTACCGGAAGTCTTTCGGGAAAATCGGCGTCGGTCAAAGTTTCGCCAATTGTGATCTGATCGATTCCCGCTACGGCGGCAATCTCTCCGGGTCCTACGGCGTCACACGAGACTCGTTCAAGACCTTTCGTCGTATAAAGCTCTGAGATTTTTACCGATTCAGACGAACCGTCCAGCTTTATCCACATTACCGTTTGACCCTTTTTTACATAACCATTTTTAACTCTGACTAGCGCAAGCCTTCCGAGGTATAAGGATGCGTCCAGATTAGTTACAAGTGCCTGGAACTTTTTATCGGGCTCATAGGAGGGCGGTGGTATTGTAGACAAGATTTCTTCAAATAGAGGGCTTAAGTCGGTTCCTGTCTCTCCTTTTTGATTTGAGCACCAGCCATTTTTGGCACTTGCAAACAAGATAGGAAAGAGGATCTGGTCTTCATCGGCGTCCAAATCTAAGAACAACTCCTCTATTTCGGTTATTACTTCGTCAATTCTGGAATCTTCCCTGTCAACTTTGTTTATTACTACTATAACCGGGAGGCGAAGTTTAAGTGCTTTTCGCAAAACATATCGGGTTTGAGGCAAGGGCCCTTCGGAGGCATCAACCAACAGTAAGACCCCGTCCACCATCGTAAGGCTCCGTTCTACTTCCCCTCCAAAGTCGGCATGCCCGGGCGTGTCTACTATTGTTATTACAGTGTCATTATAAACTACTGAGGTATGTTTGGCAAGTATGGTGATCCCTTTTTCTTTTTCCAGGTCGTTGGAATCCATAACCCTGTCTTTGACCTCGCCTCGATTCGAGATGGATCCAGTCTGCATTAGCATTTTGTCGACCAGCGTAGTTTTTCCGTGATCGACATGTGCCACGATTGCAATGTTTCTAAGTTCGTTTCGGGTGGTTAATTCGGTTTTCATATTTTGATAAATTTAATTTCTTTGTTGTTCTATTTGAACATAGGATTTTTTGTCTGATTTTGTATCGACTTTGCTCTATAGGCCTTAACTCTATCGAAATAGGATTCGTTGATATAAATTCGCAATATTTCCACATTGACGTTGCAAAACATCCAATGTTTGGTTGGTGGTTTTTTTGCGAAAATGAAAAATAAGTTAGCAAACTACTTAAATCTTAAGCCTGCATTTTTATGTTTTGCCGACTGGTGTTCCGAATTAAGTTTGTGTTCTTAAGCAAATAGCAAGGACACGTATATTTTAATCCATAATTTTGTATATGTTGCAACAGATTTAATAATGTCAAGAGACTTAGCTTGTATTTGAAATACTTATTGGCTCATAAGTCAGAAAGTTTATTGACTATAGGATCTCTAAAATTCTTAAAGTCGCTGTCCCCATCGCTGTCTTCAATGGTGTATGTTCGCATAAGTTTTTTAAATTAATAAAAGGTTTTTGTTATTATTGACGTCTTTTAGCCGCAACTGATATCGCAATGAGGTTAGTTCTTTTTTGACACAATCCTGTTTTTCACAAGAAAATCATGACTGTTTTGCAATTATGGCTTCTTTATTGATAAGTTATTAAGTAAACCAATGCGTCTCATTGTTTCGATTAGAAATTCCGACCACGGTCTGCTGACGGATATTGGTAATAGTTTGACAATCAAAGTGTAAAAGAATGAATGAAAATTTGCATACCGTTGAAACTTTGAATGTTCTGGAGCTTCCGTTCCCAACCGTAGCTAACGTGAGGCGTCATGTCGTTATTTACAGACCCGCTAAAGAGGCTTGGGATTATATCGGTCAGCCGATAAGATTAACCGAATGGTTCCCCGGAATTGTTTCGGTTTCTGTCGAAGGGAACAAAAGACAAATTGAAACAGCAGCGGGAATGATTTTTCCGGAAGTTATAGTAACAAACGATCCGACTGTGATGAGATTCGAGTATTCCTTAATAATACCGCTGGTTGTAGACCACAAATCCACGATTGACGTATATGACATAAGTGAGAATTCGTGTCTCGTAAGCTATCAGGCGACGGCGACTCCGGCAACCTTGGCTTTGGTGATAGCAGCCGCTGGTGGCAATGCTATTACCAACTTAAAGGAGATTTTGGAAAAATAAAAAGAGCTATTGTCGAAATTCGGAAATTTGGGCACCCAGTGCATGTGTGCGGATACCGCGAATACGGCTCTATTTTGTAAATTATGAATCCTTAAGTTGCAAAATTGTGAAAATCGGTATTGGAATCCGCGGTGTATTTTTTTAAAATTGAATTTGTCTGCGCCCGTTAGCCGAAGTGTTTCTGAATTTAGTTGATGATTTAAGAGTGGGCGAGGGGGGACTTGAACCCCCACAAAGTTGCCTTCACAGGAACCTGAATCCTGCGCGTCTACCAATTCCGCCACTCGCCCGAACCATTAAATACTTTAGCTTAAAATTTAAATACTGTAAAAAAGTTTTCTTTTGGACCTTATGGCAATCGTTTGCAATCTAAAATTGTTATCTAGGATATTTATGGGACTGTTCCAATTTGAAAAAAAATTAGAGGGCTTGGTAGAGGGCACCTTTGCAAAAGTCTTTAAAGGCGGGCTCCAGCCTGTTGAAATAGGACGCAAGTTAACGCGTGAGATGGATTTAAAAAGGCAGGTGGCTCCTAACGGAGTTATCGTGCCCAACGTGTATGTTATTAAGCTATCGCCGGATGACGCAAGTCGTTTTAGCTCTTTTCAAGCCGCTTTGATTAGAGACCTTGTTGAAACGGCCAGAAAGCATGCCCGTCAAGAACGATATCTGTTCGTCGGTACGGTTAGAATCGATATGGATGTCGATGAGGAGCTGACGAGTTCCCGGTTTTATATAGACTCTGAAGTGCTGGCCAACAAGGACGGACTTCCCGGAGCTTCGCTGGTCGGACCTGATGGTACTCGATATATTATTGCAAATGCTCCGTTGGTGATTGGTCGGTTACCCGAGTGTGATATCGTTATAAGCGATACAAAGGCATCCAGACGGCATGCGGAATTTCACAGAGCGGGCAATGATGTTGTGATTTTAGATTTGGGATCTACGAACGGAACACGAGTTAATGGAGCTCTCATTACTAGGCAGAGATTGAATGACGGGGATGAAATTACGATAGGATCGATCTCATTTTATTTTCAGGTTTTATAGTTTAGGGCAATCAATTTCATGTCGCATTCGTTGATACAGGTACTTACATGGATTTTCTTGGCGCTGCTTTGGATATTTTTTATTCGTGCGATTAGAGCCGTTTGGGTAGAAGTTAGGCAACAGCGTAAGGCATTGGAAGAAGCCGCCGATCGGTTAAATAGAGCTTCGGGCTCTAGATTGGCTCCGCTAAAATTAAGAATTATAGATCCAGAAGATTTAGCCGGTACTAGTTTTGAAATTGTAGATAATGCGACTATCGGTAGGGCAAATACATGCACGATACCGATTGATTTTGACGATTTTTCTTCGTCCGTGCATGCACGAATATTTGTAAAAGATGATAAATTGTGGATCGAGGATTTGCAGTCAACTAACGGCACTTTTGTGAATGAAAAAGAGGTTTCAAGACCTACGAGTATAGAACGAGGAGATATTGTTCAGGTAGGTAATACTGTTTTTGAGGTTTACAGGTAGTGGAAATTGATATCGGTGCTTATACCGACGCAGGTAAAGTCAGAGAGATAAATCAAGACAGAGCTTTGGCAACTAGTCGATTATTTGCCGTGGCCGACGGTATGGGCGGTCACGTGGGCGGAGAAGTTGCAGCCGAATTGGCACTAGAAGAACTTTTAAAGTCTTTCAAGACTGACCCCACGGGCAAAGGGTTGGCAGCTGCCATTCGAGGCGCGAATTTAGCCGTGTGGACTAAAGGGATGGACGATCCGTCCTTAAGAGGTATGGGAACGACTCTAACTGCCGGAACTTTAACCGAAAGTTCGGATCAATTGACACTGTATCTGAGCCATGTAGGTGATTCAAGGGCTTATATCTTACGAGAAGGGGAGCTCAGCCAGCTTACCGAAGATCACACAGTTGTCGAAGAGTTGGTTCGTCAGGGTAAGTTAACTGAGACTCAGGCGCAAGTTGACAAACGGCGTCACACGCTTACTCGTGCTTTGGGAGTTGAGCCCAATATTCTTGTGGACTCTTTTAAAGTTAATCTTGAAAGTGGCGATATTATATTGCTGTGCTCAGACGGACTGTCTAACGAGCTTTCAGAAAATGAAATTGTAACGCTTTTGGCTTCGGATCATATCGCCCAACAAAAGGCCGAAGATCTTGTCAGGCTCGCAAAAGCTCATGGAGGCAAGGACAACATTACGACGGTAATTATAAAAATTAAAGATGCTGCCTCTTCACTTGATGTAAAAAGTGAATCTTTGGCTGACGATATTCTACCAGTTACCGCTGGCGCCGATGAACAAATTGATTCCAGCTTGGGAACATTTGGTGACAGCTACCAGTCTGATGCAGCGTCATCGGCCGAACTGAATACGACTTCAGCGCAATTTTTGACCCAAGATAGCACTGACGAAGCTACTTTGTTGGACTTTCCCGCTTTTAACGAAAATATGGCCACGATAACTGACAACGAGAGCTTGCCTTTAATTCCGGTGGGTGAACCAGAAGAATCCGTAGTTTTAAAAACAAAATCTAAGCAAGTCAAGATAAAGCTTAAGGGAACACTGATTTATGATCTCTCCGATGAGTATGACGAGTCCGACCAGATTGACACTAGAGTGCCTTTTTTGACTTTCAGAACTATAGTTTTTATAGCTTTAATGGTCGCAGTTTCCCTGAGCGTTTATGGGGCAATCAGATGGTTCGCGGATAATTCATACTATGTTGGCTTAAGTGGAAACAATATAGCCGTTTACCATGGGCGCCCTGGAGGTCAATATTTTTTCAAACCTAAATTGGTATCGACGACTAACCTTACTAAATATGATGTATTGCCGAATCAGGCAACTGCGTTACAAAAAGGTGTTGAAGTATCTTCACTGAACGGAGCTTATCAATTGATAAATGATTTAAAGGCTCAGGAAAAAAAGATGGGTCTCGGTCAGAATACAACCACTACAACAATTCCTTTTACGCAACTATTGACGCAAACAACATGAGGTTTTTATTAATGTCTTCATCGTACTTACAGCAAGTTTGTAATCTCAAAACCGCCTTTGTAAATAGGTTATTTTCGAAGCTAAACGTGCCTGAATTAAGTAGAAAAAGGATGGTGGTTTGAAGGTGCTCGACAAACGATTACATATTATCGCTATTGTCTTTGTCGTATGTTTTGGCATTTTGTTTTTGCAATTAAATAATTTGCAATATAAAAGCGCATCCAGTTTGTTGGATTCAAAATATAATTTACAGAAAGTTTCAAAACAGGTATATCTGCCGCGGGGTGAAATTTTAGCTTCCGACGGTACGGTACTGGCCGAATCGGTTCCCGTTAAAGATGTTTACAAATATCAGCGTGAATACCCGTTGAGTTCGCTTACGGAAGATATCACAGGTTACGATTCAATTTATTATGGGACTTCGGGATTGGAAAATTATTACGACTCGATATTGACTACCCACAACCAGCCTGCCAGTTCTCTGCATGGCCTTCTTACGACGGGACCGACAACCGACAATATAGTCACTACTTTAAATTTACAGCTGCAACGTGTTGCTCAACAGGCATTGGCAAAGTATAAGTATGGCGCCGTTGTGGCCATAGACCCATCTAACGGCGATATTTTGGCTATGTACGGGAAGCCGACATTTAACCCGAACCTTTTGGCTCAACACAGCATTCACGCCGAACAGGCTGCCTATCAGGCACTTAACCCCACATCTCTGAGTACTCCGCTTCTGTCTGAGGCATACCAGCAAAGATTTGCTCCTGGTTCTACATTTAAGGTAGTTACATCGTCGGCGGTTTACCAGGATAATCCTAGTATCGCAACTCATTACTACCCTTACGTCACGCAAATCTCGCTTCCTGACACCAGTAACACGTTACATAACTACGCATACGAAAGTTGTGGAGGAACTATGCCCGTGCTGTTGGAGGTTTCATGTGACACGGGTTATGCTCAGATCGGATTGGCACTCGGTGCTCAAAATTTGTCAAATGAGGCACTCGCATTCGGGTTTGATCAAGTTCCTCCAATCGATTTAACCGGTGCCGTAGCATCAAACTTTCCTTCTGCGGCCAGCTTCGCAAACCAACTTCCGTTTTTGGCATATTCCGCAATCGGACAGGGAAACGTCCAGGCTTCTTGCCTGCAGATGGCAATGGTCGTCGCAGGAGTGGCAAACGGCGGGGTAATTATGACTCCTCATTTGATGAGCAAAGTGGTTGATTCGTTTGGTCAAACGGTTCAGACTTACGTTCCCAAACCATATAAATTTGCAACCAGTCCATCTACGGCAAAATCAGTTACGAAAGATATGGAACTAGTAGTCTCGGGACCCCAGGGAACTGCCAACAATTTGGGGTTCCCGTCGAGTCAACAAATTGCCGCCAAAACAGGTACCGCACAGACTGTTGCGGGTGCGGGATCCAACAACTGGTTGGTGACCTTTGGTCCCAATAATGGAACCTCAAAACCTTTGGTTGCCGTAGCTGCCGTAGTTCCGTACTACCCGGGAATAGGTACAGATACTACCGGAGATCAAATAGCGGGCCCAGTTGCCGCAAGTGTACTTGAAACTGCAATTAGTTTGGGTTTATAGAGTGAAAATAATTTCGATAAGTTCAATTAATTTAAGTCGCCATAAATCTCTAAGCGGTTGTAGAGAGCTAAATTTTATGAAAAATTGGGTTAATGAATTGAATTTGTGTTTCATTAATTTATTATTTAATAAGGGTATATTTTAATGGCAGATGACAACAACAGAATTGTATTAAACAGATATGAACTTCAGTCCCAGATTGCAAGAGGAGGGACTGCAAGGGTATATTTGGCCAAGGACTTAAAGCTGGATCGCCAAGTCGCCGTTAAAATGCTGTTCCCCGAGTTGAGCGTGGATAGCAGCTTTGTGGAAAGATTCAGAAGGGAAGCTCAGGCGGCGGCAAACTTAAATCACCCAAATATAGTTTCGGTATATGATTGGGGAGAGTTTGAAAATACATATTTTATTGTTATGGAATATGTTGACGGAAGGTCTTTGTCTTCGAAACTTAGATCAGAAGGTCATATACCTGTTCCCGATGCCGCATTTATAGGCTCTGCGGTTGCTTCGGCTCTGGCTTATGCACACAGCCACGGTGTCATACATCGTGACATTAAACCGGGAAACGTATTAATTACTTTAGACAACAGGGTAAAAGTTACCGATTTTGGAATTGCCAGAGCAACCGGTGTTGATGAAAATTTAACCCAGACCGGATTAGTAATGGGCACGGCAACTTATTTTTCACCTGAACAGGCTCAGGGACACGGTTCAGACGGGCGAAGTGATATCTATTCATTGGGAGTAGTTTTATATGAAATGGTTTCCGGCCGACCTCCTTTTACTGGAGATACTCCGGTTGCAATAGCTTTAAAACATGTTAAAGATGAAATGCCTCCTTTAAAATCTTTAGTCCCGGACGTTCCAGAGTCTTTTGAGGCCATAGTTAATAAAGCTATGAGCAAAAATGCAGATCTTAGATATGTCAGTGCGGGGGAGTTGGGTGACGATTTAGATAGGTTCAGGCTTGGTAAGCCGGTAGCTGCCTATGACGCTACAACTGCGGTAAGTCAGGTAGATGGTGATGGTGGGTTGACTAGTGTTGTATCGGCGGTCGGAGAACGTGAAGACGGTCGACCGGCGCGAAGACCGATTCGGGTAGAAACAGCACCACCCAAGTCGAAGACTCCGATCTATGCGGCTGCAATTGCAGCCTGTCTTTTGATATTTGCTCTGTTGGTTTATGTGGGTGGAAGAAACTTGGGTTATTTTGGAGCTCCGCAATCGTTTGCGGTGCCCAAGGTGACCAATCTTCCGCTGACCCAGGCAGAACAAGATCTTGGAGCCGTTGGTTTAAATTACACAATAAAGCGATATTTTAATGATTCGGTAGCCGGAACAGTTTTTAATCAGTCGCCGATAAGCTCAAAGGTTTCTAAAGGTGATACCGTTATCCTTGAAGTTTCAAAAGGTGCCCCAACTCAATTGGTTCCACCCGTAGATTTTAAACAGCTTGTTGACGCCGAGACTATCTTAACAAAGGCAGGGTTTAAGGTAACAGCCCAGGGTATAGCTTCGTCGGCACCGGCTTATCAGGTAACAAATCAATTCCCCAAGGCTGGAGCCTCTTTAAGCCAAGGAGGTACGGTGACGATAACTTATTCAGATCCTTCGGCATCTGTAGTAGTTCCAAATCTAACGGGTGTGACTCAGTCCGCTGCGGTTTATCAGCTTGGTAAAGATAATTTGGCCGTCGGTACTATAACTCAGCAGTCGTCTACATCAATTCCTCAGGGGTCAGTCATTTCTACGCAGCCGGCACCAAATTCAACAGTAGATACTAATACGCCGATTAATTTGGTTATTTCTAGCGGACCCAGTTCAGTAACGATGCCGTTGGTAGTAGGGGATACTCAAACCACCGCTCAGACCGAATTGCAAGGGTCCCCCTATAACTTTAGTATTACAATTGTAGATGAAGTGACTTGTTCGGCTGACTACGGGTTAGTGGTTACTCAAAATCCGTTAGGAGGAGTATCGGCGGCACCGGGTCAAAGCGTTACGTTATTTGTCGGCGTATCGCCCAATACTACCACTACGTCATCGGTCGTGTCTACGAGTTCGCCTACTACGACAACGACAACTTCAACTACATCGACAGCTTCTGGTACATCGACAGCTTCTGGTACAAGCGGCAGCAACTCCTTTTGCCCATATGTGTAGAATCCCTTATGGACAGAATAATGGACATTATAAAGTTCAGGTCGACGAGGCTGACTTAAATCTTGCAACGGTATCTCTTAATGATTGATCGTAGGGTGTCGATTGTAACCATTACTTAGATATCGAATTTCACTGGTTTTCGGTTTTAGAAGGCGGTAGTTATGTTTACGTCTCACAAAGTACCAGAAGTGCCGCATCATCTAGATGAGATTATCTCCGTTTTATGGCGTCGAAGGTTAGGTTTTGTCGAGATACGGCTTGTCAAGCTGTACTTTTTTTGATATGTCTGATTATGAGGTACAAAATAAAATTAAAATGAACAAAAAAGCAACAAAATAGCATTGTGTCGACTGGAACAGTGATTGCGAAAAAGAGGGAAACGTTGTGCTTGCAGCCACGTTATAGTATAAGTTTTAATAAGGTCGCATCAAGCCGTCAAATTTACGTTATTATAATAGTATAAATGTGCATTCCTGTAACTGATGACGTTAACCACTGAGTCAGCAACCGACCAAGACCTCGATTCAATCGAGCAGACTTTTTCTGCCAGTAATTTAACTTCCAGAAGAGTATATATTCTGGTAGGAAGTGTTTACCTTCTTGGTTCATTGGCGCTGTTTCATAATATATGGCTTCACGGTCTGGCATCGTCTGAACCGTCAATGTTTACAGGTGACTTTGGAATCGGCGTTATTAATATGGGCTGGATACCTTTTGCCGCACTTCACTTAAAAAACCCACTGCATTCGGCGTATGAGTTCGCCCCGTATGGATTAAATACGATGGCGACACCTGGTATGTTTGTGCAATCACTCGTGATGGCCCCAATAACACTCTTGTTCGGACCGGTAGTCAGCGATAATTTAGCTATTATTCTGACCCCTGTAATATCTGCTTTTAGTGCATTTGTGGTGTATTTTAAAATCACTAAGTATCCACTAGGTGCTTTCGTGGCTGCTTCGGCGGTGGGATTTTCGCCGGCGATTCTTAATGACGCAACATTCTCGCTATTTCAAGTCGGTTGGGAGTTTGCTCCACCACTGATCTTTTATATTTACTACAAGGTGATAACGGCTTCAAAGAGGAGTCCCTACGGGTATGGAATTTGGCTGGGGGTCTTGCTAACCCTTCAATTTTATGCGTCATTAGAAGTGTTTGCTACTGTGCTGTTCTGGGGTTGCGCTCTGGGGGCTATTGCTTTGGTAATAAATTATCCAACGGTTAAATATAAATTAAAAGATCTAATGGTCGTAACTTCTGTAGCAGTTGTATTGACGTCCATCGCTACCGGTTATGCGGCATATTTTTTTGCTTACGGCCCAGGCCATGCATTAAGCAATAACGGATCAATACACAACAGCGAATTTGCAATGAGCATTTCGGATCTACTGTTCGCAAGAAATTCTTCATTTAATAGCATTAATATATTTTCAATACACTTTACATACATTGCTGTCCCGATTCTATTGGTAGCAATGGTTATACTGAGAGTTCGTCAAATATGGACAAGCAAATTAGCTCGCTACTGTTTGGTGTTTGCGGGGATACTAATGGTATCCACACTTGGCACGGAGATCACATTACTGCCGGATGTTTCTGTAGTGCCCAACCCTATACATTTATTCTTAAACACATTGCCCATAATCTCTCAGGCAATCTTTGGAAGGTTTATTTATTTTGCACTTTTTCTAATCGGCATACCGGTTATTACCGTCTTACAAAATGCCCCAAGATTTGGCAAATCTCGTTTTTCTAAGATACCTATTAAGGGAATTATTGTTGCATTTTTAATTGCCAATATCGTACTGCTGACATTGAGCACTTATACGTCGCGTCAAGCCATTCCCGCAGGCGGTAATTTAAATTCCGGCAAACAGATTCCGAAAAATGCAATCGTCTACGAGTACCCCGCAGGAGACATCGCCAACGGACCTCCCCTAATTTATCTATCTCAAAGCGGGTTTCGCTATCGAATTACGAGTGGGTACGGCACAAATGATCTGGCCCACAAAATTACCGATACGGCTCCCGCAGATCCGTTAACTAATTTTCTATATATTTTCCACTTAAATCAACTGCCCCCATCAGAATCAACAATGCAAAAGATATACCGATATATAACGACAAGTCATATTGGTTGCATTATTGTATCTCGGGCAATTAATCATAAATCTGCGGTAAAGGCAATTACATATCTCTATGGCCGCCCTAAAGCGATAACAAATAATGCACAATGGTGCTCTCTGGGCTCCATTAAGGGGTAATAACAAAAAGAGGTCTGTTGCTAAATGCCGATTTTTTAAGGGTCTGTCGCATTATTGAGAATCCGTCGCAGTGTCTCGTATTTGGTATTCGTTCGTAGAAAAAATTAACATCTATTTTTGCGGACTGAAGCAGCCATCCTTTGGTAAAAGCTTGCAATTCAAAAAGAAAGTCGAAAAGACGGTGTCTGCGCATAATGTGATCGAAATAATATCAGCTACAAAACGAGGAGACCTTAAATATTGTTTTGAATTACGTGTAACTTCGATGCAGGCTTAATAATTTAAGATGCCTTGGAAATATATTGGTTAAAGGGAAATACAAGGAAACTTAAAGGTGGTCCAGATAAGGTAAGTCTGTATAACTGCTATCTCTATTATCTGAGTCCTTTAAAAAAGGTCAGTTGGTTAGTAAATTGCCAAAAAATTGTTGAGAATTCTTAAGCCTACCTCAGTAAATAAGGATTCGGGGTGGAACTGTACGGAATGTAACGGATACGTCTCATGCGAGAGACCCATTATCAACCCGTCGGCACTTTCGGCGGTTATTTTAAGGCATTCTGGAAGAGTTTGTCTTTCTACAATCAGTGAATGGTATCGTGTAGCTTTAAAAGGAGATTCAATTTCGTAGAACAGAGCACTGTTATCATGCGTTATTTCCGATATTTTTCCGTGCATTACTTCAGGGGCTAGTACGATTTCACCTCCGTATAGATACGCCAGACTTTGGTGACCGAGGCATACCCCCAATACCGGAATTGACATTTCAGCCCCTAAAACTTTGATGGTTTCCACGGATATGCCTGAATTTTCAGGTCGTCCAGGCCCCGGAGAGATTACAACTTTATCAAAATTCATTTGAGCCAGTTCGTCAACTTTAATAGCGTCGTTTCTAAATACCGTCGGTTCGGCACCTAACTCTCCGAGCTCTTGTACAAGATTGTACGTGAATGAGTCGTAATTGTCTATTATAAGTACCCTCTGTGCCATATATTCACTTTAGCTTATTTGAAGCCATACACCGTTTGTCTCTGTGTGCTGCGGACTTTGCCTTCGATAGAAGTTTAGGGATATGTGGTAATTGATTTAAGTTAAATTAGAACCAAATTGTGGATTTCAGCTGAAAGTCGCGAAACTTTAGATCGTAACGGCACTATGTGAAAACTATTGGTTTATTGGCCTTTATAAAATATATACGATGAATGTATTTTAATGTTGGTGGTTTGATGGGCGTTATCCAATTTGGGGTGAAAATAGCGTTGATTAAAATTTAACTAAACTGATTTAACTAAACTGTATTTGAATTAAAATTGTTGACGTCTGATTAATTAAACACCTATGGCTACAAAAAATAAAAAATCCTCTAAAAAATCTTCTGGTGGTCGAGCACAGTCAAATTCGGTATCATCAAAGAAATCGTCGACAACCACATCGATTCAAAGCGGCAGATATACTCCGAAGACCCCTAAGTCTTACGGCAAATCTCCTAGGTGGTACGCACCTATATGTTTGGCAATTATTGTATTAGCGTTGCTTACAATAATCATCAACTACACGGCATCCATTTTGCCGGGAAGTCCGTCCAATTGGTACTTGATCGGTGGGGTCATAGGTATGGCCGCGGGTTTGATGGCACTTATGAACTACAAATAAGTTCCAACAAATGAAACTGTAGAATACAGCGTTTTTGCGGCGTTTATGCCGATATGTGTTTACCTAACTTTATTTTCCACAAAGTCTGTTTTTAATAAAATCTATATAGTCGGCAGACTATGAATCGCCGGTTACATTTATGTTACGTTTTGTCGCGGAAACTATATTGTATATACGAACTTGCCGATATGTATTATAAAGATATTTAAAAATACAGGTAATATACATGACACGGGTAATATGCATGACAGGCAAATTAAAAAAGATGGGTTTTTTTGCAGCCTCATTTACGATTTTGATCGTTGGGCTCTGCGGATCGCTCTATGGCAGTAAATTTGCGGACGCATCGGGGATATTACCGCCAAATAATCCCGCTTCTAATGTTTCTCCAAATCCGAATTACAACAATGTTTGTGTCCAAAACGGTCAACCAGATAACTCACAAGGGTGCTATTTGAGTGCGCTTGCCGCTATAGATAATGCTATTTTGCTGGAAGGCGCAACCCCTGTTGACATGCCTTCTAACTATATGTCGTTAAGTTATACTCAACAACTTTTTGTAATCGCAAACGAAGAACGGGTGGCCAGGGGATTGACTCCCATTACAGGGACTACGTCCGCATTGGATACTGTCGCTCAGACAGCGGCCGTCGACTCTACTGATCCAATTATTCCTTCCGGATACAGTTATACTTCGTACGGGTCGAATTGGGCCGGAGGCATGCAGTCGGTTTTGGCCGCTGATTACATGTGGATGTATGAGGACGGACCGGGATCGGCAAATTTGGATTGCACTTCGACCAACACTACGGGATGTTGGGGTCACAGAGACAATATTCTGGGTTCTTATAGCTGCAACCCCTGCAGCCAAGGTGACGGTTTTACGACTAGTCCCCAGCCAATTGGCGGAACTGTATACGCTCCAAGTTATACGGAAATATTCGTCGGTGACACTTCGGGGACTCAGCTGAGTTATCAATTTACCTGGGCTCAGGTATTAGCAAATTTAACACCGGCTCCCGCAATTTCGAGCCTGTCAAGTTCGTCCATACAATCTGGGCAACAATTGACGGTTTACGGATCGAATTTAACTAATGTTATGGAGCTGGTAATAGGTTCGACAGTTGTAAATTCGTTTAATTCAGTGTCCAGTACTCAACTAAGTTTTACTGTGCCTCAGCTGTCGCATGGAGTTTATGGAGTCCAGGTGCTTACTCCCGGCGGTATTTCTCTTGTTACGGCCAACTCTCAAATTTCTGTGGGACAGCCACCAGCGGCTCCTACGAGCGTTGTTGCGGCGGCCGGAAATTCGCAGGCAACGGTTACTTGGATAGCACCTTTAAACTATTCTCAGCTTACCAGTTATACGATCAACGTTTATTCTGGAGGTAATTTGATTACGTCAGACTCGATAACAGGTACACCGCCGAATAATTATGTAACGATTAATTCACTTACAAACGGCACTAATTACTATTTTACGGTTGAAGCAACTGACAAGTTTGGAACCTCGCTTCCGTCGGCTGATTCCAATACGGTGACTCCTTCAACTTCGGGCCTTCCGGTAATTGCCAGTTTGACGCCACCGTCAGGCCCGATTTCAGGCAATACCTCGGTTGAAATTTTAGGAACTAATTTTACCAGTGGATCTTCTGTCTCATTTGGAACGCAACCTGCTGCTTCCATTTCCGTAGTGTCGTCAACTGAAATAATTGCGGTTTCTCCGTCTACGTCGAATGCGTCGACCGTGAACGTCTATGTAACTAATTCAACTGGAACATCGGCTTCTTCGGGAACTGATCAATTTGAATATCTTGAAGGCTATCCGTATTTCGCGCTGACTCCTGTGAGAATAATGGATACCAGATCTAACAGCGGATACCAGTATCAAGGTCAGACGATGCAACCGAATCAGACCGATTCGCTTACGGTCACGGGTACTTTTGGGACTCAGATTATTCCGACCAATGCCAGCGCGGTCGTTGTTAGTCTGACGGTTACGAATACTCAGTCGACTGGGGGATTTTTAACAGTTTATCCGGCGGGTGCTTCCGAACCGAACGTATCAAATATTAATTGGAACAGCGATCAGAGTAAAGCCACTTTGGTTGTGGTGCAGATAGGACAAAACGGGCAGATTGACATTACTGACGGGCCAATCGGGTCAACTGATGTTATTGTCGACTTAATGGGGTATTATGTATCCTATTCGACTGCATCGGATCAAGGAGCTTTTATCGCTCTGCCACCGAACAGGTTGATTGACACTCGAGTAAACAGTGGTTATGAGGGTTCCGCAAGTACTTTGCTTCAAAATACGACTATCGATTTCCAAATAACCGGTATCGGAAACGTACCATCAAGCGGCGTTGCCGCCGTTGTGCTAGAAATTACGGCTACGAACACCACTTCAAACGGCGGTTATTTCACAGTCTGGCCGACCGGAGCGTCAATGCCACAAACTTCTGTGCTGAATTGGGACAGCGGACAAACAGTTGCCAACAGAATTGTAGTCGGAGTGAGTCAAAATTCGAGTAGTTATGGGCAAATAAGCGTCTATAACGCATTTGGCACGGCCGATTTAGTTGTTGACGTCGAAGGGTATTTTACGGGACCCCAGGACATACCCGGAACCGTTCAGGGCAGCGAAGGTTTTTTTAATCCCATAGTGCCTTTTAGGATTTGTGATACAAGGTTGACTTCTGGTAATCAGTGTGCAAATAAATCTTTGAATTCAACCGGAGAAAATTTGTCGGTGACTGTGGCTGGGCAGTCGTCGGGAACCAGTTCCGTTCCGTCGTTAACTTCGACTTCCCCTCCAGTTGCTGTAGTCGCCAATATTACGGTTGCAAGTACTACGCAATGGTCTTTTTTGACGGCGTGGCCTCCGGGACAAACAGAGCCGAATACGTCTGACTTAAATTGGTCTCAAGCAATATGGGCGACTTCAAACATGGATGAAGTAATTCTTGGTTCTGGACAAATTAACATCACCAATGCTTTCGGCAGTACTCAAGTGATCGTAGATGTTTTTGGCTGGTATTCCTAGCCGATTGTTTAAATCCAGCCGATTGTTTAAATCCAGCTATCACATCTGGAATCTCTTACAATTTAATCGTTACCGCTTTATCGCCAGATCGCTGTTTAAAGATTATTTAAAAAAAAGAAGATTAATTCAAAGATCTTATAACGGTAACGGCTTTACCAAAGATAGTGACTTCGTCTTCTTTAGCTTTAATGGCTTTGAAGTTATCGTTTGCCGGCTTGAGTAATATGTCAGTTTTGTCACGATGGTAGTACTTTACCGTTGCTTCGTCTTCGTTAATTCCCGCTACGACTATCTGACCGATTTCGGCGGTATTTTGTGATCTGCAAATCAACAGATCATCATTAAATATTCCTGCATTTATCATTGATTCGCCTCTGACGTGAAGCCCAAAAAAAGACCCGCTCCCCAATAACGACGTTGAGATGTCTAAGTATTCTTCGATGTTCTGCTCGGCCAAAACTCCGGTGCCCGCAGCTACCGACCCCAATACGGGAACTTGTAAAATCTTTGCATCGTTCTCGACAGTAGTTTTGGACGTAGCCGAATTTGATTTGTCCGAAGCTGGCATATGCGCGTTACCGCTCATATTGACCCTAATTGCTCTGGGTTTGGCGGGGTCTCTGATAAGAAAACCCCCGTTTACTAGCGTGTTTAAATGCGAGTGGACTGATGATGCCGACGACAGATTGACTGATTGGGCAATTTCACGCACTGATGGCGGAAAACCTTTGTCTCTAACGCATGATTCAATATAGGTAAGAATTTCGAGTCGTTTTTTAGTAAGTATTTTGTCATCCATTAGCCTGGCTCCTTATGTTATTCAACTTATTAAGATCGAATTATTTCAATTTTAGCGCAAGAAAATAAAAAAAGCAAACATATGTACGAAAAAATCCACAAAATGTAACAGTTTGGTGTTAAGCTAATATCAGAACATATGTACGAGTACTTAAAAGTAATTGTTTAGAAATTATTATACGGAGAATATCTAATTAATAGGTTTAAAAACAGGAACAGTTTAAAAACTATAACGGCAGAATTTAAAGCGGAATGGAGAAGATTATGGACCAAACGAATTACCGTCAAACAAATAGCGCTAACAGGAAAGTTGTTCTGCGTAAGAGACCCCTTCCTCGGTTGGTATCCGAATCATATGCGGATTTTAATGATTTTTGTGACGGAGCTCTTGCTTTAGATAATCAAACCGACGATCTTGAAAGGTCTTCGGCTGAAGATCGTATCTCATCAACATTCTCAGCCAAGGTTAACACGGTCTCCGCAAAAAAAATTGTACCTATAAACGATACCTACGTGCGAAGTTCACATAAAACTTCGAGTCCTAAACTAATTTCAAAAACTGTCGTGAAGAATTCTAAGGTTGCTTCTGGTTATGTTAGTGAAACAAAAGAGCTTTATGGGTCAGTTGCAAGATGCTTAAAAACAAAGGTTGCTAAGGTGGTTTTATTAACTATATTTATGTTTGTACTCCTGTTTGGTCCTAGCATTGCGTTTCATAGTTTCTTTAAGTCGACTACACCACATAATGTGTCATCTACCGTAATTACCGTAGGTAAGGGGCAGACCGCCGCATCGTTGGCGGCTAAATTGGATCCGACGAATCCTCAGGCGCTGATCGCTCAGATTAATGCCCAGACGAATTCGTCAGCTCTGTATGTGGGAGAAAAGATCGTTATAAGGCAATAGCAGATAACAATGTATTAGAATATCAGATATATGCGATGTCCTACGTGCAACCAAGATCAAGATAAAGTGATTGATTCCCGATCCATTAAAAATGGGTCGGGAATTAGACGTCGCAGGGAATGTATGAAGTGTCATTTTAGATTTACGACTTATGAATATTTGCAACCGCAATTTCAGGTCGTAAAGCGATCTGGGGACAAAGAGTTGTTTAACGAAGACAAGATGGTGGCTGGCATAACTGCAGCCTGTAAAAATCGTCCCATAAATGATTTGACGATTAAAGTGATTGTCCAAGACATTGAAGATCAAATTTTTGCCGAAAGTTTTATTGCTCAGACAAAACAGATCGGTGAATTGATACTTTCTAAACTGAAAGAGTTAGATAACGTGTCGTACATGAGGTTTGTAAGCGTATACAAAGGATTTAACGATCTTGAAGATTTCAACAAGGAGTTGTCGAACCTTTGACGTTTAGCCTTGGATCGGTCGAATGATGGTGGGGATTTTTAAAGATTTACCTACGAGGGTTTTGGCCATATTTGCTCATCCTGACGATGCCGAGACTGCCTGTGGTGGAACGTTGGCAACTTTTGCCAAAAACGGCTCCAGCGTCAAATTGATATACCTTGCCGCGGGTGACAAAGGAAGTTTTGATATGTCTTTAGAGCCGAGCCGGGTTGCCGAAATAAGACAATTTGAAGCTAACAACGCAGCCTTACATTTAGGCATTGATTCGGTTGAAAGTTACATGATTCCAGATGGCGAGATTTCTGAAACCGAAGATCTTAGGTTTAAGATTGTAAAACAGATAAGATCCTTTAGGCCGAATGTGGTAATTTGTCCGGACCCTACTGCGGTCTTTTTTCCTGGCAACTACTATAATCATCGTGATCACAGAACTACCGGGCTTGCAGTTATGGATTGTATCTCTCCCGAAGCGGCCATGCCCTTTTATCATAGGGAAGCCGGAGAACCGTACCAGGTCCCTACTGTATTGCTTAGCGGAACCTTACATCCCGATACTGCAGTAGACGTTTCAGACGGAATAGATCAAAAAATTAAGGCAGTATTGGCATACGAGTCTCGTGTTAAAAATGACGCATCGTATATCTCTGAATTTTTACGAAAAAGTGCTCAAAGAGACGGTAAGTTGGGAGATATAGCTTATGCCGAAAATTTTAGAAGAATAGTTTTGAACAGCTCAGATTATTAAACATGGATATCTTGCACGTTGATATGGATGCGTTTTTTGCATCTGTGGAGGTAAAGGATAATCCTGAGTTAAAGGGCAAACCGGTGGTTGTGGGGGGGCTTTCCAGTCGCGGAGTTGTGGCAGCTTGTACCTATGAAGCACGAGCGTATGGAGTTAAATCTGGTATGTCGATACTGATGGCTAAGAAACTTAGTCCTCAGGCCGTATTTCTATCTGGGAGATATAACCGTTATGCTCAGATCAGTAAACAGCTTGCCGAAATTCTGCAATCTTATAGCCCTTATGTTGAATTCGTATCCTTAGATGAAGCTTTTTTGGATGTCACTCACGGACATAAAATATTTGGTTCAAATATACAAATTGCAAATTCAATTATTGCTTCAGTGAAGACATCCTTAGACCTGGATTGTTGTGTCGGTATAGGAACCTCTAAGCTGGTAGCAAAAATAGCCTCAAAAAAAGCAAAACCTAAAGTTACCATGCCCAATCAAATTGTTTTAAGAGGTAGCAGAATTTTTGAGGTACCGCCGGGTGACGAGCTTGTGTTTATGTCAAATCTTGAATTAAAAGAGATATGGGGTATCGGTCCCAAGACGGTGGCCAAATTAAATTCTTACGGAATTTTAAAAGTTGGTGATGTTAATAAAGTAACGAAAGAATTTCTGGAGTCAATTCTTAAACCTTCGGGGGCAAAATGGCTTCAAGATGTTTTAAATGCCAGAGACGAAAGATCCGTTGAAGTTGAATCCGTCCCAAAATCAATTTCAATTGAGACTACATATGAAACTGACCTTACCCGTTGCGAACAGATTTTAAATGAAATACCGAAATTGGCTGACAATCTAACTGTTCGGCTTAAAGCAAATAATTTAACGGCAAGGACAATTGTCGTAAAAATTAAAGACAAAGATTTCAAGATTATAACCAGATCCAATACGATGGCTAAGCCTACGGATGACATCTTTAAGATATTGGAGGGCGCCAAGAGAGTCGTTACAGAGCAATACTTTAACTCAATGTCGGTAGACGGTATTCTCAATACGCCGATAAGGCTTTTTGGATTGGGACTAACTAATCTAAACGAACCAGAAATATTGTCGCAGCAAAACTTATTCGAACAGACCGCTTTGAGCAAAATAACCGAAGTGTTGTACAATGTAAAAGATCGTTTTGGGTTAGATTCCATAGGATCGGCCAGTTTGATTAAAGAGGGCAAACTTGTGACAAAAAAGCGGGGAGAGGCTCAATGGGGCTAATAACTGTTGTCAGTCTTGCACGTAATAGTATTCGTTGGTGTTGTGCTGTATTGTACGTATGAACCTGGCAGAGTGTGTGGGGGACTATGAGAAAGATTGTGTAAACAGTTCAACGGTAATTGATTCTCCCGTTGCGTCAAGGAGTTGGGTTAAGCTCGGAAAATTTGAATTATGAGGAGTTTTAATAAAATCTATTAGCCTTTAATGGTATTGACTGACGGTCCAGACTGAACTAAGCTAAAAACATGAAGGGTAAAGTTCAAGACGAATTGGCAGAGTCCACTACGGTGGTTTCTTCGTTTTTCGTGGCCTTTTGTGACGAAATAGGACCAATTTATGCTATTAAGATTGGGTCTTAATTTTCCGAATATTATAGACTGAATCTTAATAAAATAATATACGTAGATGTTTATACGGAAGAAAAGTTAATTAAAAAATCCAAAAAAATAAAAAAAAATAAAATTTGGAAATAAAAGAATAAAAAAAATAAAGTATAATTTAAGTAAAGTATGCCATTATCCGAAGAAGAACAAAGAATATTGCATGAAATGGAGCAAAGGCTTTATGCGCAAGACAAAGAGCTTGTCGATAAAGTCACTTCAAGTTCCGTATATAAATATGCAGGTAAATCTACGCTGCTTGGAGTATTCGGTGTGCTTGTCGGGTTGGCAGATTTAATATTTATGCTCTCTCGTTCGATTCCGCTTTCTTTTGTCGGATTTGCAATTATGTTTGGATCTGCTCTTTTTATTGAACGAAACCTCAAACGGATCGGTAACGCAAGTTGGTACGATGCAAATAAAACCATTAAGAACTCAGGGCTTCCTGACGCTGTTAATGAAATGAGACATAAATTTAGGGATAAGTTTAACAGGGAAGATTAATCTGCTGCGATTTTTTCGAAACAATAAATTTCGAACTATTTTCAGATACTCAAATTTCTCAGAGGCTCAAAATAATGAATCGTTGAGGGCTTATTGAACTTATCAGAGTGAATTTTTGTTATTTAAGCCGTCACAGTTGCTGATATAACTTATAGAGTTGGAGCGAGGCCTAATGGCAATTTTAGAATATTTTTGTTCGAATTGTTAAATGGGATTTTAAATCTATGATTTAAAAGTTTCCACCGGTTATAAATTTGGCTGTGCTAAATTTGATCGGCTCGTTGTTGCAAGTGTTCGCTAAATCCTTATTAAATTTGAAGGTATACAAATTTTCGGTATGGTTTTGACTTTTGTATTAAATGTGTGGCATATTTCATGTAGTTGAATTAATCATGATTTAATATTGGATATTTATCTAACTATGCTACTTCTAATCAACTATGCTACTTCTTAATCAACTATGCTACTTCTTAATCAAGTAGTGTTGTAAAGTCAACTTAACTATTAAGTATCCAATAAATGCAATATTCACACCTGCAGAATTAATGATGAAGAGTTCAGATGAAGTTTTCTAATAACGCAGTTTTAGCCATAGATATAGGTGGCACTAAATTTGAGGTGGCCGTTGTTGGTTACGATGGCACGATCCATGCTTCGCAAAAATATAAAACTCCAAATATGGTAACCACAGAACGGTTATACGGCGCGATCAAGACAGGAGCAACCGATATCCTTAAAAATATCTCACCTAACTTAAAGGTAAAATTTGGTTCGATTGGATGCGGAGGGCCGATGGATTTAACCAAAGGAGAGGTCTCACCCGTTAATATAAGTGCCTTTAGAGACTTCCCGTTGGTTTCGAAGCTTCAACAAGATTTAAACCTCGATGTATATATTGACAACGATGCAAAAGCCTTAACTCTGGCTGAAAAATGGTTGGGCGCCGCTGGTGGCTTAAACAATTTTATTTCCATGGTGGTCTCTACCGGCATAGGAGGGGGAATTTTTCTTGAGAACAGAATTTTGGGCGGAGACAAAGGCAACTGCGGACATATTGGTCATGTCAATGTCGTGAGCAACGGTCATAGATGCGGCTGTTCCGCACGAGGGTGTCTTGAAGCGGAGGCATCGGGAACGGCTATTCAAAAAATCTACGGAGTTTCGCCAAAAAATGCATCGACTAATATTAAGGTTCGAACGGGTAAACTTGTTGGCAAAGCGGTCGGTTCGGTTTTTAATTTGCTTGATATTGATCGGGCATTTGTAGCTGGGTCGGTTGCCCTAGGGTACAAAGATATATTTTTCCAATCGGCCCAAAAAGAAATCGACAGGATTTGTCGGCTTGACTTCACCAGAGGGGCCATCATACAACCTTCAATATTAAGTGACAGGGGACCTATCCTGGGTGCCGCTGCTGTTGGTTTATCACATCTACATATTATTGAGTTTTGAATTAGCCTAGGCTAAATTGAACCAAGGTAAAATAGCGAAAGATTACAGGCCCAATGTTGGCATTTTGCGATGTATCGTTTGTCATAATAAATGATCGAAAATATTTTAAAGCAAAGGTGTACTAGCAAAAAGTTGATATATATTATTCAAATCGAAGTTTTGTCAAACTTATAAGATAATTTGTCACTATTCACCTCCGTCAACACCTAGTCCTAAGAAGCGGTCAAAGAATTCCCTTAGTCGTGAGAGTACATGCCGTTTCTTCACGCTGTGACTGCCGTCGGAGGAGAAGCGTGAGATTGCCGGGAGGATCTTTGTGACGGAAGTTCCAGTGGTTGGAATGGCGCCGTCACGAAAAGCACGCTCGATAAACTTCCTAGTCTCGTCTGGACTTAATTCTTCTTCGGCGATGATCGCGTCAAGTTCTGCGATTCGTTTGGCAATGATAAACGCGCGCCACTCCTCATCAATTTTATCACTGGCGGTAACTGAATTAACGAATGCCATAATGAGATCCTTTTTATTGCGTAAAGAAAGACCGGAGTCGATCGCGCGCTGGATATGCGTGATAGTTTCCAGTTCCTGATCTGCACCGTCTCCACAGGTTTCACGCCATTTCTTCACGAGCATAAGAATATAGTCAACGTTGATCTCGACCTGTTTGATGAGCTCAATCTCAAAAATGATGTCGTCGTTAATTGACTCCTTTTCGCTGTCACTTGTTCGCCTGAAGTTGCCATAGAGATTGATATACACACCGCGGTACTCCTGACTTTGCCGGTCGGTCAGAATCTCGTTGCCAGCGAACTCGTCGAAGCAGGTCAGGATATTCTGTAGGCGAAGAATTGCACCGAAGAGCGAAATGAAATCTTTCTGTGCCTCTTCGCCGATAATTAGCTCACCAAGGGGGTACTTTGTGAGTAGCTCTTGGGTACGGTCGTCGTACTCGACGAAGTAGTCGCTGTAAGGCTTGAGCAGAACAACGCCACGGGCATCTTTGTTCCCAAACAAGGCGATGGCATTATTGGTCTCTTTTTCTAAGTCACGAAAGGAGACGATATTCCCGTAATTCTTCACTGAATTCAGAATACGGTTGGTGCGTGAGTAGGCCTGGAGGAGCCCGTGATTGACAAAGCGTTTGTCAGCAAAAAGCGTGTTCAAGGTTGTAGCATCGAAGCCAGTGAGAAACATGTTTACGACAATGACAAGGTCGATCTCTCGGTTCTTCAGTCGAAGCGACAGATCTTTGTAATAGTTCTGGAACTTGTCCGAAGAAGTGTCGAAACTTGTGCCAAAGATAGTATTGTACTCCTTGACTGCATCGTCAAGAAAGTCACGCGATGGTTTGTCAAGCGCGTTGGTCTCGAAGCCCTCTTCATCGAGATAGTCGTCCCCGACGTCTTCGTTGGGGACGTATGAATAGATGATTCCAATCTTGAGCTTGCGATCGGACGGCAAGTCTCTCTGCTGGTCAGAAAACTCTGAATAGTATCGTTTTGCCGCGTCGATTGAAGCAGTTGCGAACAGTGCGTTGAACCCATGGACGCGCTTGCCCGCCAATGAGTAG
>DAHXLF010000059.1 GCA_027371755.1 Acidimicrobiales bacterium | reverse complement strand
TTTTCTTAAAAGTCCTTAAAAGTTTGTGTCTGCAGACTTACAAAAACTTCTAAATTTACATTTAACCGATTAGCAAAAAAAATAGCTTATTCAGAGTAACTATATATTCGAGATCGTAGAATATTCGCTTCTACCTCTTAATTAATTTAAAATGGTTTTGCAATAACGTAGCCCAATGCCATCGCACGACGATATTTAAATACTGCAATATAACTTAAATTAGGACTAACGCAAACGTTTTTTATAATTTAAATTACGAATCTGATTTCGGCACTGTTTATGCTTTTCAGCAGTATCTGCTTTTCACTAATTTGACGGACAGTGTGAAAAACTTAAAAACTACAAATTTCGTCTCATTTATAACCTAAAATCCATTTATGAAACCAATCGTATTCAAAACCATTGAAGACGCCTATATAATACAAACGGCAAAACATCATAGAGTCGCATTGGACGACGAATTTTTAACCGGATTTGGATCAGGGTTTTTAAACATTTACTATAAGGCGTGGATAGATTCGCCTTATAGTTATAATATCGTGGCAATAGAAAGCGAAAGCGAAGAAGATTTAAATTCAGATCCTTCCCAAATAATAGTTGCCGGGGCAATGTTAGTAGCCCTGGATCCGTCAAATCATTACAGATACATTTTTAGGCATCACATTTGGTCTCTGACGTTTGCGGCGACAAAAGCTTCGTTATCAAAGCCGACTTTTCTATTTAAGCTGCTACAAACTCGAGGAATTTACTATCTTCAAGGAATTTCTAAAATGACACTAAGATCAATCAAAAGTTCACTGAAGTCAATAATAATGAAGATGTCTTCGAATCCCAAATCCGACTCCCCAGCCGATATGGTCGATGATTCAAACAAACACGAACCGCTAAGAATTGCCGAGCTGACCCACATTTTTACGGACAAAGAATATCGTCGCTTAGGAATTGCCACTACCATGATTAAAATGCTTAAAGATCAATGTGAAAGCCAAAACATATCGCGGATTGAACTTGTCACACCCGCCGAATCTGACGCAGTTAGGTTTTATGAAAAACTTGGTTTTAGCAACCTTGGGACTTTAGTCGCTAAGACCAAAGAAAGCTTTATAAAATTTCAATTGGATATTTGAGCCAAAGTTGTAAAATCAGTTCAGCTTAGGTTCTAATTACCCAACTGTTGTTGCAGTTGAGCCGAAGAAGGTATACCCGTAACTCCTAGGCAACCTGGCGTTGGCGTTGCCGCAACCATTGGATTTAATAATGGGAGGTTGGAAAATCCGAACAAGTTGCCGGGTACTGCATCTGCCATGGCCAAATCTCCTGCCGGCGAAGGGTGTAAATTATCTCCCGAATTGTATGGAGGGAAAATGGTCGTAGGGCTACACTGACCATTGTATGTATCAGAAATCACAGAGGTCAAGTTGATAACTGCGTTAAACGAACCGCTGGTCAATATCCAATTATTGACTTGTTCCAAATACGACTGCTGTAAAGGAGTCCAAATTTCTTTCATCGAAGTCATTCGTGGCAACAAGGTAACGCCTATCACCTGTATGCCGGCCGCTTTAACTTCGCTTATAAACTGTTGCATACCCTGTATCAATTGAGTTGCGGTTGCACCGAACCACAGGTCATTAGTTCCCAGAAACAATACAACCGTCCCGACCCCTGGAAACGATAATGCGTCCATATTTAGCCTGGACAGTCCCGACGGACCTCCACCGTCTTTTGAATCATCTCTGGGCAATGGCGGTGAACTTAGAAGAGCGTTTGCCGTGATTCCTTCATTAACCACCGCTCGTTGCTGATTAACTGGAAGTTTATCGATTCGATCCTGCAAAAAATCCGGCCATCTCGTGGCTGAATTATAGCCGTCGGTTATCGAATCCCCTATAATTACTATCGAACCCGCAGATGAAGCCTGAGCCGAACCCTGTTCTAAAAACATAGCATCCACAAAACGAGGGTAGGGCGAAGAGTAACCAAACGCCGCTCCGCTGGTTGAATTTGCGACATTCGGTCTGCCGTTCGGCGTAAAAAATGAATTTTTACCGACGGTACAGCACGGGTGTATCGTCACCAGATCCGATCCTAGGACGTAAAAACTAACCGCCAGAGTTTCACCCTCGCTTACATTCATTTGTATTGGATCTGACAGCAACTGCTGTCCGACCGGAACCGAAACCGAAGTCGAACCTGAAAAAGTCAAGGGTGACATGGTAGATTGAATTAAGTTTGCGCCGCTTGAAACCTCAGCGATATTTAAATCTTCAAGATTCAAAGGGGCAGTTCCAAATAAATTTGAAATCTGAATCTCCAACGCACTGCCGGCTGTCGGCGATTTTATTATTTCTCTCAAACTTGCATTTGTAACAATATTGTTCCCCCATGCCATTGGCGCTCCCCATACCACCCTCCATGTTTCTGCGCCTGTTGAGGTGTCTGTAGCCGTCGTAGAGGGTTTAGGAACGCTCGTGGTTGTGGTAGCCACGACATTTTTGGTAGGGGATTTAATTAGAGTAACCGAATATCCAATTAAAACAGCAAGAATGACAATAATTGTCAGCATGCCAATAATACGTCGTCGACGCCTAATTCTTCGCGGATATTTTAGTCTCGGTCTGTTTACCGGAGCCTGGCGGCGATAGTCGTATGGCATGGTTAATTATTACAAAAGTTAAATATAAATGACTGAGAATGATGGCTTTGCCTGGGAAGATACAACATATAAACTTTGCAATCAAATGACAACAACAAATTTCGCTTTCCTATTCGAAGAAATTTTCCGCAATCCCTTTAAACTGTTTTCTTTTAATGATCGGAAACACAAAAGATTCAATCAATATTTTATTACATTTAGGTAAATTTGTTTGACAACATTTTAAAATGATGAAGTCAGGTTTAAGAGAACTTATAGATTATTTTAAGAATATTGCTCTCGGAAATCAAAAGATGAATTTAGCCTCATGGGTATTTAGGCTAAAGTATCCTAGGCTAAAATTTAGAAACGAGCTTTATGCACCGCAATAAGGCATTCTATAATTTTTAATAAAATTGAAATTTCGAACTACCCAGGAAATCTAAAATGCTAGAACTTCTAAGAAAAACTTTGTTAAAACATCAAAAATCTAGATGGATAAAAATGTCCGCCACGTGGGACGAAGGCGGAATGGGCCTTACAAAAGTTGTAGACACGTTAGTAGATGAAGTTGACTGCAATGCTGAATCAGTTATTGTAGACTTAGGCTCAGGGTCGGGACAATTAACCATTCCTCTTGCCAAGCGTTCCAAAAGTGTTTATGCAGTTGATATCAGCCCTCCTATGCTCGAACAGCTGGTAGATAGGGCCGGACAGCAGGGAATTGAAAACATAAAGCCAGTAGCCGGCTCAATCGAAGAAGTTAAATTCGACCCTTCGTCTGTAGATTTTGTTGTTACAAATTATGCACTTCACCATTTACTGGACTCCGACAAATCACTGATAGCAAAATCTATATTCGGTTGGCTCAAACCAGGTGGACAGGTAATCATCGGCGATATGATGTTCGGGAGAGGGTCTGATTCCAGGGACCGGGAAATTATAAAAGGTAAGCTTACCGCTTTGATTAAAAGGGGTCCTGGCGGATGGTTAAGAATAATCAAAAATGTATTTAGATACTCGCTGCGATTCAGCGAAAGACCGGTTCCGATTGAAACATGGGTTGAAAATCTTACAAACGCCGGCTTTACCGACATTAAATATGAAAAAATAGTAGCTGAAGCAGTAATAATGTCTGCAAACAAACCGAATCAGTAGCGTTTCGCTCCGATTTAAAGGCAAACTTTAGTTTACAAGAATGCGGCCGCAGACCGAATAGACATTAAGAAATTGGACGATGTGTCGAATGGAAAATCTACGGTGCGCCCGGACAGTTTGTGTTAGTCGGAGTTATGTAGCTTGAAGTAACAAGGGTGGACACGTTAGACACGTTAGCTTGAGATTGCAGGTTAGAAATCACGTTTTTCCCTGCAAGGTATTGCTCTAAAAAAGTAGTGGACGTCTGATCAACTACAGTCGAATAACTGTTATTTTGGGTATACGCTTCCAAATGATCGGCCCCAAACAGCTCCACATAATATTTCGGAGGTCCCGCCGAATCGTAGATTTGAATTGAACAGTATGGCGGATTAACCGTATCGCTTGTACCTTGAGATATATACATCGGGACCGAAGATGCCGAAAAATACTTTCCGGAAAACGCACTGTATTCGGCTGCCGACAACAATACGGCAGCTTTAATTTGAGGATCTTTGTATACTGAATCGGTGGTTGAAGCCAGCGTAACGTCTCCGCCGTCAGATTGTCCCGCTGCACCGATTTCATTGTTATTAATTAACAGGTGAAACTCACCCGGAGCCTGAAAGTAATTTTTAAAATAGTCGATGACAAAACTCAGATCCGCGGGATGATTGACAATATCGGATCTTAAAACTCCGGCGGAATAACTTGGGTCTGTAAAAGGATACTGCGGCACCGCTACGACAAAACCGTTTTGAACCCAATAGTCTATCAACCCCATATAACTTTTATAAGATATGTCAAAACCCTGAGAGAATACTACAAATGGGAATGGTCCGTAAGCCATAGCAGGTGTCGTAGAATTGGCTAAAGTCGGGAAACACAATAATGTGGGGATATTCCTGATTCCGGTTGCCGTTGTCTCGCTTAAAGCAAACATTTGATATCCTACTGAATACTGAGATATCGGCGGTAACGAAGAGGTAGATCCGGAGTTAGAGCCAGTGGGCGTTGCGCCCGTATTGGCAACCGAAGTTGTGGTTGGTGCGGGACTGACGGCTCGGTTTATATATCCGATTGCGTACCACCCCGCCGCAAAAATAGCCAGTAGGCATACTACCAGAACTATCCATCTAAACAAGAGTGTCGATTTGGTCGGTTTTTTGTAATAATTTGCCATGTGACTTCGTATGCCTATAGTTGTTTTAAAACCGATTTAACTTTAACAATGCTTTTTAGCCTTTATTTGAATTTATGCTACTGACAACTATATCAAATAGTATTAAATTGAGTTGCCGCGAAGAACGACATAGTCGACAAATAAAATCCGCAGTTCATAGCAACAATTTCCAATCTTAAATCTTTATAATCGATCCGAATATTAAGCAGTCAAACTTTATTCAATGTATTTTGTCAGGATGCATAATTCAATTTCAAACTGCATTATGAAACAAGTTTGCGAGAACATTACACCCAATCCACACAAATTAATGTCCTAGCATCTTAGAAACGTACTTGCTAAATAAGCGTTAGCTTACATGTCCCAACGTAAGGTTGGGAGTAAGCTGTTGAATATTGTTTGTAAGCTTCCCCGCATTTTCACCGCCGACAATATACAAATTGTTATTTGCAACCGTATACCCTGCGTAAGCCTCCGGTATCGCCATGGTGCCAGCATTTCCAATTTGATCAGTTTTTGTATTAAATTCATAAATGGCAGTCGAAGTGCCATTTGCGCTTTGTCCTCCGGCAAGATAGATGTTATTGCTCAACAGCCCGACACTTGCACCCGCCAATCCCACTGGTAAATTCCCAACAATCGTAGTATTTTTTTTCCTAAAACTGTAACGTTGAATCGTCGTCACAATTTGTCCGGATTGATTCAACCCTCCAAAAACATAGATGGCATTTGTCGTTGCAACCGCTGCACCATATCTGATCGGTACCGATAAAGTTCCAACTGAATTAAAAGTCGCTCCCGTTGCCGTTGATAGAATCGTACCGTCCATGGTATTACCGTCGTACCCGTCCAAAACATATATCTGTCCGTTATGCTCAACAGATGTTAAATCGGCTCTCGGCTGGGGCAATCCCTGTCCCTGAGTGAAGGACAGGCTGTTAGGGCCGAGTCCGTTAAATGTTCCCACTTGTACACTCGCCAGAACGCTTGTAGCCCCTCCGCCTAAAACGATCAATGAGTTTCCGTCAATCTGAGCCGTTGTATCATGTACTGGCTGAGCCATAGTTCCCAACAACGTTTCTGCGCCAGAGGTAAAATTAACAGTAGCCACATTCGGAGTAGTAGTACCACTTGCAAACAGCCCTCCGACAAGTATCAAAGAAGAAGCACTTAGGCTGGGATCAAAAACTACCGCCTCTCTTGAAACATCTACAGTTAAAACTATCGGTAAATTTTGAGCCTGAATCATAGGAGCCAGAGTAGTAGTTGTCGATCCGGCGACCGGCGAAGTACTACTCCTAGGGCTATTACCTCCAGAAGAAGACGGCCATAAAAAATAAACGACAATCAAAATCAAAATACATATAACAATCAATAGCCTGATTCGTTTTCTCTGATTTCGCCTCGATCTTCTATAAATCCTGGAGTCTCTGTATAGACTCGAATCTGAAGGTAACATATTTTGCAATTCTTTCGCTTATACAAACGTAACGTTTTAATTGTCGATTTAAGGGCGACTTCTAGACAACGTTCCATTTTCCTTATAAATTAATTTTAATGACAATCGGTATTTCATTTAGATCACGCCGTGTTATTAATGAAGGTTAATAACCATCATTGCCAACTTTAACCTGTTGTGTACACATAGTTCATAATTATGAGACATTTCGCCTGTGATGTATAAGTATGTTCACGTATCTATGTTGTTTGATCTTTTTATTATATTGTTTTCCAAAATTTATTATATAAAAAACGTTAAATCTGCGGTAAATTAATAAACTTATACCATTGGTCAATTTGAATTAACGATAACCTGATAATAAAATCATATAAGTGAACACTCAAGCCGTTGCCAAAGCACTGGTACTTCAGAGACCGCGGAATTTAGTTTTAGAAGAATTTTCTCTTCCCGAAATTACCGATGACGATGCCTTAATAGAAGTAGAGGCTTGCGGTTTGTGTGGCACCGATCACGAGCAATTTTCAGGAATCCTGCCCACTTCGGGTCCGGTTATCCCAGGTCATGAAACGGTCGGCAGAATTGTGCGGATTGGGCAAAATGCTAAATTACGATTCAAAGTGGACATCGGAGATTTGGTTGCGGTAGAAGTTTTTCAGTCTTGCAGGAATTGCCAATACTGTTTAAATGGGGACTACCGGCACTGTAACCACCATGGGCTTTTTGACATGTATGGGTTTATTCCCACGTCTAAACCTCCCAGTCTGTGGGGCGGATATGCATCTCACCTCTATCTGTCTAAAGACGCCATGGTAATAAAACTACCCGAAAGGCTCGACCCGCAACTTGCCACACTTTTTAATCCACTCGGTGCCGGATTAAGATGGGCCGCAGAGATACCCCAAACCCAAGAAGGTGATGTTGTTGCAATACTCGGTCCTGGAATAAGGGGAATAGCCGGGATAGTTGCCGCAAAACTTGCCGGGGCGAAATTTGTTATGATAACCGGTTACGGTCCACGTGATAAAAAGAGGCTTGAAGTAGCCAAGACATTTGGCGCCGACTTAGTTGTAGACATCGAGCATCAAGACCCGATAAGAGAACTTAAATCTGCCGTCGGTTCGCTAGCTAATGTCGTAGTCGATGTCACGGCCAAGTCCACAACTGCCTTGGGCCAAGCGATCAACCTATGTTGCGAGGGAGGAACGGTGGTCGTTGCGGGCACAAAAGGGACAGTCGGCGCAGATAACCTGTCCATCGATTCAATAATTTACAAGGAATTGCGTATTTTGGGTGCATTGGGAGTCGATATCCATTCATACTCAAGGGCTGTTGAAATACTTAACTCCTCAGAATTCCCGTTTGAAAGTCTCTCTCGACTTGAGATTGGATTTTCTGGAGCGCAAAACCTGCTGGTCGAACTTAGTGAAGGGAGCCAAGATGCGCTCCATTGCCTTATTAACCCGCACAAATAATAAAATAATTCAAGGAGATATTTATGAACCAAAACGAACCTACAATAGAGATGCTTGGCAGAAACCAAGCTATTGAAATCGGCCAAAAAATGGGTTTGTTAGAACCAATTGCCGAACTTAACATTTTCAGGACTTTACTTAAACACCCCGACTTGGCTTCGTCAATTAACTCGCTTCTTGAAACTTTCCTTTTTAAAAATAAAATTGATTCGAAGTTAAGAGAACTACTCATTATGCGTACGGGATGGTTACATGGTTGTGACTACGAGTGGACTCACCATTACGAAATCGCAAAAGCATATAAAGTAGAAGAAAACCAAATTATCGGGATTCGCCAACCAACCCTCAGTGCAGATATTTTTAATTCAACCGAGTTAACCGTATTAAATTGTGCTGACGAACTCAAAAATAACGACTGCGTTACCCAAAAAACAATGCGAGACCTTTATGATTGTGTCGAAGAAGAAAAGGACAGATTTGCGCTTGAAATTATAGGCATTGCCGTCACTTGGAAGTTAATAAGCCAGCTGTTGCTTTCATTGGGAGTCACACTTGAAGAGCATCTAACTAGTTGGCCTCCAGACGGAAAATCAACATTAGACCAATGACTAACTTTCAGGCAATCCGATAAGTTTGAATGGCATGAGCAACAACTCTAGCTTCCGAATCATATGCGGTAACTTCTGTAAAAATTAACTCTTTACCTCGTTTTTTTGTTGTGGCCTCACAAATTAAGTTTGATTTCTTTGCAACTCCCACATAATTTATTGTTAGTGAAATAGTAGAGGCGTTGTGACCTTTGTTAAAATCATGGTTTGAAAAAGCGGCCATAGCGCCGGCCGTATCCATAGCTGCTGCTATAACTCCGCCGTGATAGTGGATTCCGTCATTTGTAAGTTCTTCTCTAAATGGCAGCATGACAGTAACTTCATCGGGGTCGTATTTGTCTATTTGGAGACCTAAAGATTTTATGAAAAATGTCTCCACTGTAATTTGCGGAACCGCTTTTCTCATTTCCATATTCTGATGATCAGTAATC
The DNA here is from genome assembly GCA_027371755.1 of Acidimicrobiales bacterium. Taxonomy (GTDB): domain Bacteria; phylum Actinomycetota; class Acidimicrobiia; order Acidimicrobiales; family JABEUL01; genus JAJZNL01. Next base: position 4,821 of record DAHXLF010000059.1, on the reverse strand, counting down.
TCGGATGTCATATTAAATTCTTTCCTATTAAATTTGTTTAAAATATTTTATTTCAGAAGTACCGATTATTCAACTTATCAACTTAACAAGGTATTGCTTTGGTTTGATATTCAATAAATAGATATCGACCATATGCGCCTTAGTGCGTTCAAAAATAAGCTCCTAAGTGATTTAATTCCTGATGTTTAGACCCAATAAATCGATTTACCGAGACTTAATTATTTTATGTGATGATGAAAAAGATGCCTTAACTTAATCGAAAGCTTTAGAAAAGCCATTTTATCTAAATTTTGTAATATTTTACGGATAGTTTTAAACAAATTTAATACTTTTTGCAAGTTATTTGCGCAACTTACTTGCATAATAAGCTATACTACTACTCATGGGAAGAATATCGAGGATACCGCAAGCGATTGTAGGGTTGCTGACTGGCGGCGACAGAGACTGCTGGACAATAGAAGAGATTCAGCATTCGTTAAACTCAGCCGGGGTAGCTGCCGATTTCTCTTCGATCTTTCGAGCCTCCCAGAAATTAGAGGAAGAAGGCGTCTTAAACAAAGTGGAGCTAAATGACGGCAAGTCTCACTTTGAAATCACCAAAAGACACCACGACCACCTTGTTTGTCAAAAATGTCAGACGGTGTCCCAAATTCCGTGTGAATTCTTCGAAACATCAATAAAAAAAGCTGTTTTAGATATGGATTTTCAAGTTTTAAGTCATACCTTAATACTTGAGGGGATCTGCAAAAACTGTCAAAGCATTGAAGTGCGATAATGAATGCAATTATAAATATATGGAACCCAATGGCAGTTAGTGTCGGATCGATTCTTATCACCGCGTTTTTGTTGGGCATGATTCACGGAGTTACCCCCGATGAACACACTTGGCCGATTACATTTAGTTACGCAGTCAGCAGTTACTCTACCAAGAAAGGTATGAAAAAGGGATTTCTCTTTTCATTGGCTTTTACAATTCAACGGGCAATTTTAGCCGAACTTGGTTATTTTGGATTGGTTAATTTTTTAAAATCTGAAAACGCTAACAATATCATATATCTGATTGTTGGAGTCGTTATGGCCATTTCTGGATACTTGATGGTAAAGAAAGGCCAAAGCGTCCACATGCACTTTCTCGGTTCTAAGTTTTACCACAAGCTGGGACACGTTGACGAAGACAATAACAAAAACCATTCAGAAGATATCTCAGATTTAAAATCATACATGCCTTTGATTCACGGATTTATTGCGGGATGGGGATTAGGTGCTTTTGCATTAATAATATTGACCGTATTGGCTCCCGGAATGCACAGTGCATGGTTGGCTTGGATTCCGGGCGCTTTTTTCGGACTGGGCACTATGCTGATACAAGTTATCGCAGGTGGGATATTTGGATCCATAACCAAGATGAAAGGTCTGACAGAAAATGACATCAAAACAGTTGCTCTGAAGACATCATTTAGGACACTCAAATGGGGTGGGATAGCCTTTGTCGCTGCTGGAGCTTTCGGTTTGGTCTTCCCTTCGTTGGCTTCATTTTCGATTTCAACAGGGATCCACATTCACAACTTAAGCAGCCTGGGAATTCCGATCATTCTGGTTATGCTGATTGTACCAATAATCGGTGTCGGAGGGCTCATAATTGAAATTAAAAGACTTACCAAACCAAACAAAACCGATGTTGCATCAAATGAGCCCGACCACCAAGACAAACTTTTTCTGTCAAATTAAATTTAAAACAAAAATTGTATAATTTTGTGTGGACGACTTTATTAAAAATTTCAGCAAGTTTTTTACACTACAAACTATGCGTCATATTCATTTTTAATTACAAAATATGATCCTCTTATTACACCTGCTAACTTTGATTTCTGCCGTGCAAATTTAAATTTACCTTCAAGTTCAACAGGTACTTCCATGCCTTCGCTAAGTTTGAAACCGACCGCTCTCTTCTTGTCGCCGTCCAGCGTATATAACACATTTACACCCAGGCCATCATCAAAGAAGACAAATGCCCACTTAATATTGGCCACCTGAAAGCGTGCTGTCTCCAATGGCTTGGCTGAAAATTCAATGTTTCGTTCTTCTTTTAAGATTTTTTTTACAAAATCGACAGTATGCTTAGTATCTTTGGCAGAAAATACAGTGAAGTCATGTCCGTACTTATTCTTAAAATACCGAGCTTCGTTTGCTCTCAATCCTGCTAGGGCCTCAGCTACAGGCGAAGATTCAAGTCCTACGGTAGATACATTTTCAAAGTCAACCACATATGCCATTGATTACCTCACATTTCTTAATCATTGTCCATATTATCAATGCAATGCGCAGTGGATTATTATTATTAACAGGGAAAGTCCAAATAGGATGACGGATGACGAACCTTGGAGATGCGAACGGGTCATAGCAAAATATTATTCTAAACAAACGTAATATTAAAGTTGGTAAGGTAGGCCACTAGTTCAGCACATAGCATGTGCAATAGAGGTCTCGATCAGGCCTTAACGGTGGCAGTTTCCATCACACCGACCCGAGACCAGCATCACAATCAAGAGTTACTTACCTCTTATCAGCGGCCCCCGATCAAACCGTGTATGCGGTTCTACCACACACGGCTTTCCGATATCATTCACCTATAACACTTACTAGTTAAGACCACGTTTACCAAAACTATCTGACTATCCACATCACATCATCGCAATTGAGTTTAAGTAAATACCATGGAATATACGTGTTTATCTAGTTATTATGAGCTTAATGCTCATTTATGTCATCATTGGATTACTCCTTTTCTTTCATGCGCGTGCATGCTGGACGCACAACTGATCTAAATATTGATTTTTTACTCAATTTACAAGTGTTCCTAACCCTCAGTATCAGGAAAGTTGTCGCATGAACAATTAAACTTGAGGGTAAGAAATGGAGTATAAATTATGGAGACTCGTTATTCTAGAGCTCAAAAAGAAGAAGCGTTGGAAACTTTTAGAAAACAGATAGAGAATGGTTCTGTGGTGTCAGGAGAAATACAGGAACTGTCTAGAAGACTAAATATTCCAACAGCTACTCTTTATGAATGCTGGTAGCACCATCTCTAAATGCTTTGATCTGATAACGTTGTTCTATGGTGAGTTGATGATAACTTTTCAATTGTGCTCCTTTTCAAAATAAGATCGCATTGAAATTATCTCAGCTCACTATATTTTAGTTCAGGGGTTGCAATTTAGTATTGAAAGCAGGCTTTTAAATAGAGCACAAACAACCACGTTATATAGCTCAACAAATCCATCAGGGACAAAAAGCATAATACTTCAAGGATCAAAAATTACCCCGATTCTGATTAATTACAATTCAAAGATACGCGTCCAATACTGAATTCAAGAATTTTTGAACTATGAAATTTTCGAGCTGCAAATGCGTATATCAATATTACCGACAAATTATAAGCCGATCCAAGATAAGGAGCTACGACTTGTAATCCAAAATTCCATTTAAGAAATTATGTTACATAGATTTTTTCAAATCTTTTACAAAAAGCAAACAAACCGTTATTTAAATAAATTATCAGTAAGACTTAGGCAATCCGAGGCTATGCTGGGCAACAAAGTTTAGGATCATTTCTCGCGACACAGGAGCAGTCCTCATCAACCTAACAGCACCCCAATAGTCCGCTAAACCATATTCGGTGGAAATGCCATTTCCTCCATGTGTCTGCATAGCTTGATCCAAAGCGGCAATTGATGCTTCGGCAGCGGAGTATTTTGCCATATTGGCGGCCTCAGATGCATCTAAGTCATTATCAAAAAGCCAAGCCGCTTTTTTATTCATTAGTGCGGCTAACTCCAAATTAATCTTTGCAATTGCCAATGGATGTGAAAGCCCCTGATGGGCTCCGATTGGCATTCCCCAGACTTCTCTTGTCCTGGCGTATTCAGATGCTTTGTCCAAAGCATATCTTCCTGATCCGATCGCCATGGCGGCAACCATTATCCTTTCAGGATTAAGCCCGGTGAATACTTGTCGTAACCCATGTCCTTCATTGCCGATCAAATTTTCCTTTGGTACCTCGACATTGTCGAAAAACACCGTAAACTGCTTTTCCGGAGCTTTAATTTCAACCGGCAGTATATGCTTTTCCAATCCCGGTGAATCGACATCCACCATAAAAAGCGAAAGCTGTCCTCGTTTTGTCTTTTTGTCAATCCCTGTTCTTGTAACTACCAAAATTGCCTCGGCTTCGTCGACTCCAGAAATGTAATACTTTGTGCCGTTAAGTCTGTAAATATCACCGTCTTTGGTGGCAGTTACAGATATATTGTGAGAGTTTGACCCCGCGTCCGGTTCAGTAATTGCAAATGCCATAATTTTTTCGCCTGTAGCTATGGGCTTAAGCCATCGTTGTTTTTGCTCATCATTACCGTATTTAGCCAAGATAGGCCCGACTATGGCCGGAGAAACAACCAGAAGCAACAGCGGACAGCCCACGCAAGACAATTCTTCTTGAACTATCGCCAACTCGGATAACCCCATGCCTCCGCCACCATATTCCTCTGGTAAATTTACGCCTAAATAGCCTTGAGCCGCAAGCTCGGCCCACAGTTCTGTCTGTTTCAGGTTGGCGTTAGCTTTTTCAACGAAATATTTGTGTCCATATTTATCGGCTATCTGCCGGACAGCTTGCCGTAGCATCTGTTGTTCATCGGTTTCTATAAATGCCATAATATTCTCCTAGCTTTTAATAATTACTTTTTTTGTAACTATTCAGGTATATTCCACCACTTCAATCTTAGTTTATGTTTAAATAGTTATTGCGGGAGAGCCGATAGAGAG
>DAHXLF010000058.1 GCA_027371755.1 Acidimicrobiales bacterium | reverse complement strand
CACCGGTAATAACTTTTGATCTAACTTTTTATCTCTGGAATCGTCCATCCCAATAACGGATACGCCAGCGGTTGGAACTATTGCTATCCCGATATATGTCTTTGTCAACCTGGATAAATGTCATATGCCTACTTAAGACATATTTTTAGACATTACATATTGACAAACCGCTTTCTCCTTGTGGGCCGTACAGGATTTGAACCTGTGACCCCTTGCGTGTCATGCAAGTGCGCTAACCAGACTGCGCCAACGGCCCAATTTATATTTTTACCAACCGCACAGAAATAAGCCGATCCGATTACAATAAGCTGCATAACACAGCTTTAAATCCATACTGAACCGATAACCAATAAATTATGTATATAGAACTTATCATATTTGGAATGAACAATTAGTATTATAAAGGTTTCATACTTAAACCACGCTTAGTCATTAAACCACTACGGATTTATCAATTCTGCGTCAAATGATAAGAAATTTATATTAAAACACAAAAGTTACTCCAAGTAACTGTTACAATATGTAACATGAGTAAAATTAAACCATCGTCTCTTGAAGACGTAGACATACTATCGATTTCCGAAGACACCACCGGAGCCGATCCAAAAAGAACCAAATCGCAAGTAATAAAAAATTCTTTTGACAAAGTTGTTCAACCCGTCGTTGATAACATGATCACGAAAGTAGAAGATGTTTCCGAAAAGGTTATTGAGGCAACCACGAAACTGAATCAGCTTTCGCCAAAGAAAAAACATATGACGCTGGAAGAAAAAAAGATAAACTACTTAACGGCTGCGATAATTGCCATTGATGAATACGGACCTTCGTGTTCAATGGAGCAGATAGCAAATCAAGCCGGAGTATCAAAGCCAATTATCTATAAGGTATTTAAAGACAGAGACGGATTGATCGCGGCGGTAAGTGAGTATTCGGAACATTCGATTACATCAGAGGTGAACAAAGCCCTAACTTATGGAATAGAGACGATTTATAATGATCCTAGAGCGGTAATCACTTCGGCTATATATGCCTACGTATGCTTTATGGAGCAAAATCAAAATCTTTACTTTTTCTTAAAGCAGAATTTATCCAAATCCACCTTAAGCAATAGCTTTGTAACAATAATTGCCAAACAGGTATCTGTTTCGCTTGACGAATTTTTACATCATTACAACATGGACACTGGACCCGCAGAACTGTGGGGCAATTCCATTATCGGTATGGTTGGACAGGCTACTGAATGGTGGATCGAACATAAGATACTCAGCCGACAGCGTATGGTGGATTATCTGGTGAATTTAATTTGGTCAGGATTTGAAGGAATAGCTATAGACAGTGGAGTCAACATCTATTCAAAATAAAACAAAATTTAGATATAGGTTAGGAAAAACAGATGACAGATACAATTTCAAATTTAGACGAAGAAGCATCCGTCGACGGTAACTTGCTGCAAAAATATCACGCCTTGATTCAACGGCTTTCCAAACAGAGCATAGATAAACATTTTGGAGCTTACGAAGATATTGATTGGGAATCTGACGATATGCAAATCACGTTGGAAAACGGCGATTGGATTTTAGAGAATGGATACTTAGACCCGATTGGTGACACTAGATGGTATAAAGATTTGGATGATTCAACAAAAGATCGACTTGGGCTGTATTCTGTGGCAATACGTATGAAATATGGCTTGCAATTTGAATCAATACTTAAACGGGGGTTACTTGAGTATGCAGCAAAGCTTCCGAATAATTCGCCTGAATTTAGATACGCATACCATGAAGTGATCGAAGAAGCACAACATTCACTAATGTTTCAAGAATTTGTAAATCGAACCGGTCTGGAAATCAAAGGGCTTTCAAAACTGGACCTATTTGGAACATCGTTGATTATCAAGCTTGGTGGATACTTTCCAAGCTTATTCTTCTTTTTTGTTTTGGGCGGCGAAGATCCGATCGACTATTTACAGCGTAAAGCCCTAAAATCGGATAATCAGATACACCCCCTCCTTAAAACTATAATGAAAATTCATGTAACCGAAGAAGCAAGGCATCTTTCTTTTGCGCGGCACTATCTTAAGTTGAACGTGCCGAGGCTGAATTTCATTTCTACCACGGTAGTTTCCATAGCCGTGCCTATTATTTTGGGATCTATGGCAAAAATGATGCTTCAAGCACCCAGACAGGTGATTGAAGAGTTTAATATTCCAAAAGAAGTAATTCGAAAGGCTTACAGAGAAAATAAAAACCATAATGAAGAAACAAAAGTTGCTTTGACTAAAGTACGAAAGCTCTATGAGGAACTAAACCTTATGACGCCCGTAAGCAAGCAAATTTGGAAGTTTTTTAATATACTTTGATCCAGACACTTCAGTTAAAACCAGCCAAAACCAGTTAAGATCAAGGATTTGAAATTGTAGTGCCTATTTTGTCAAAATGCATTTTCATTGGTCTGACCTGCATTCGCTGACCCGGTTTCACCTCTTTGACTCCTTCCCCCACCGGTTCGATAATCCACGAAATATTAGAAGTATTCCTAAATATTAACTCTCCGGGAATATTGGGATGGGGCTCGACTGACCCGATGGAGTCTTTGTAATCAAAGTCTTTAAACAGGTGATGTCTCGTGAGTTTGAAACCCGGAGATAATACGCAAGCACCTGATGGTGCCTCCAGAATCGGCACACTCGACGGTGTCATCGAACAGTTCCAGCATCTTTTATCAGGAATATCAAAATCTTTGAAAACGGCAGCACCGCACCCGCAGGAAAACAACTGGTCGTTAAGTTGATGAAGTGCACCTCGCCACTGAGTCTCTGTAACCCTTTTCATAAGCGAAGGTTCTTTTAAACCAGTCGTAAAAGCCTTGACAAAAACACCTTTAAAGAATTCTGGATATATGTCCCACCATCTCAATACAGGGCTGTCATATTCGGGTCGGTTGGAAGCATCTGACGGATCATACACGAACAAGGGTTCTCTGCCAAAAAAATGCGTAACTTTAACAGTCTCAGATTGTTCTTGACCTTTGTCCCAGGTATATGAGGCGTTAACTTTTTGACCTTCAAGCGGATGGCCATGCATAAACAGGTAAAAAAGAAATACGGCAAGCGAATACAGATCCGTTACTATAGACGGAGATGAATTACCCAAGATCAATTCCGGTGCCATAAATCTAAGCGTTCCTTTGATGCCCTGTCGGGAAGATTCACTGCCGATATTGTCATTATCTACGATTGATACATCACCTCGATAAGGATCTACCAATAAATTGCCAAAATTAATATCGCGATAGCAAAGTCCTCTTGAATGCAGCGCCGAAAAAGCCTCATTCAATTCGATTCCAATTGTAATTAGTGTTCTGAAATTTGGCTGAACTTTCTTTTTTAGTACTTCCACTAAGGAAACAAACCGAGCCTCAACCCATTCCATCGTATAACCGAATCCAACTATCGTTGGGTGATTTACAATATCTATCGGCCAAGCAAACGACGGATGGGGCCTCGAATAGTTAGTTAGGTTTTCAATTTGATTATATTGACGTTCTAGGTATTTGTTTTTACGGTACCACTTAACTGCCAAATCGTGCCCACCTGAATCCACTCCCCGAAAAACTACTCCTTGACCTCCTTCTGCCACTCGAGATTCTATCTTGATTACGGTATTAGTTCGCTTCATTTTAACTTCATCGCCGACGGACGGATAAAGCACTTCATTGAGGGAATTCAAATTTTACCACCATACTCATGTCTATTTAAAAGATGTTCAGAAACTATTAAACCAATCGTAGTATCGTCTCCACTACCTTCACGTGAAGCGCATAACTTAGCCCAATTCGGTAGATTCTCTCTTACCCACAGCATCCCATGCTTCTGAGAAAACGACGCAATATCTGTCAACACCCCTTTGTACCAGTTGGGTTCTATTTGAGAATTCCCAAAACCATCCGTAGACAACATAATCATATCGATCGGAGTGCTTTCAATGTTTATTACAGAAATTCGAAAGGATTGTATCGGATTCTTTTGACACAGACTGGTTGTCCGATTAGACACCAACGAAGGGTCAATCGGAATGGGATTATAAACACTACCGTCACCAGCCATGACCACGACATCACCATCGCCAATTTGCACAAATAACACTACCGAGCCGATTATAGTGCATCCAATAAGGGTCGTCCCATATGCAACAGTTGGATTTGATTCATAATCTGTCAGTTTGCGAGCTTCAATTGTCTTTATCTCATTTGAGTTAAACGGATTATTCGCTAAATCGTCTAAAACTGCAGTTTTCCAATTGGAGACGATGTCCTTTAAAACAGTTTCGACGATATTGTCAGAGCTTATCAGTCTATCTTTTTCAGTTTGGCCGGCAAGTTGAACCTTATCTGCAAATTGTTGCAATATCTCTATGGTAAGCGACGTTGCGATTGACGCACCAGTACTACTTCTAAAATGAGAGATGTCGCCATGTCCGTCCGCAACCGCTAAAAAGATTGGCCCAGCTTCTGAATACAAATTACCCGAACTCGAGATAGAATCCTGTAATGGCATGTTGTTTCGAATATGCATGAAACCTTTTTCGCTGGTCATTTCAACGTACCAGAATTGTTCCAACGTCTTTTCAAACAATTGTGTCGTCATCAGCTTGAATAAAACTATTTACGGCGGGTAAAATAATCTGCTCTGATACCTGTTTTCTATCGCTTCCAATACTAGACATCTTTGAAATAGCCAGCGTTGCGGCGGTAAGTTTGACTGCTATCTGATCCACATTTTCAGCAACCAAAACCGGAATATCTGGATCGTTAATAAACCGACTTAAGTAGCTAACGTTTGCACCCTGACCGATAGCTACCGCCAGTCTAATTGCAGCTTTGCCTGCCGGAAGCGAGAACAGTTCCCTCAAACCTATTTCAAACTCCTCCACATCGGTAGGTTTACCGTCTGTAATCAATAAAATTACAGGTCTAAGAGACCTGGGTTCGAATTTCTCCGGCGAAATAGCGTCAGCGACCATTCGGATTGCCGCCCCCATTGAAGTTAAGCCCTTTTCCACGTGAGTTAATGGTACCCAGTTCAATAGATCAATTGGCTGAGGTGACTCTATGTGCCACCATGCCTGATCCGCAAAAGCTATTGCCCGAACAAATATTTGAGCCTGTTCTTGTTCCCTTTCCCAATTAATCAAAGTCGGGGCTATACTTGCGATCGCATAATTTAAAGATTGAATTCTACCGTCTACTTTCATCGATCCCGAACAATCCGCAAGAATGAAAAAATGAAGCGATCTTCTTGATATCCCCCCTCCGGGCATTAATGAATTAAGATCGTTCATTACATTCTTCGTCTAATCAATGATTTATAAATATCCATTATGTACTTATTTAATTTAGAGTACATCATCATTTAAATATCACTTCCAATTTTACAAATCAATGATATAAGTCCGAGAGTCCAATAGGTATATTTCCTAAGCCTAGCATCGAACTTATTCAAAATCACTCAAAACAATTACCAATATCAAATTCTACCTACAAGTCAGAAATCTGTCTTTAAATTTAACAATGAAAACATTATCGATCAAAAAAATCTTATTATAAATGCATAGCGCATGTTTCATTTATTAATATTTTAAAGTTGGTTAACGTATATTACAATCGTGTACAAGCAAGGCTAAAAACACAAGCATCCAAGGCCCGGTCAGCGAACATGCAAAACTTTGCCTATTAACTTATTTTACATAAAATAGCTTGCTTAGATACGACTCTTAAGCTCATTTAAATGTTGTGCTAAAATTTTTATAGCCAGATAAAGTTAATATCATTATCAAAAAGGGGAAGCATTTAATGCCGGAAGCTGATATAAACGCAGAATCTTTAGAAGTTCTCCAAATTGTAATCTCCAGATTTGGAATCAAGGCACTGGCAGATTCATCAATTCTAGAGGGTATCTGTGAAGATAGGCTTTCGGACTTTCCAAAAGAGGCATCATTGCTGGTTACGGCCGCTAAGTCAGACGTTGTGGCGCTCCTGCAACAACAGGTAAACGCAGTTGGCGTAACTAACGCAATAAAACTAGCAGCCGACTCACTAACGGCAAAAAGTTCCATTTCTAATGACGCCAGTCTTTGGGTTGTAAGCCAATATGCAAGAGTTTTAGGTTATGAAGTCGATAGCCAAGCACTTCCGGTATCGGCATCTCCAAACGTGCAGACTGGTCCTGTTTTAGTAGCGACACAACCGCCGATTCAATTTACACCTGGACCAATCAATGATTCCTCAACAATTGTAGAGGCGCCCACTCCTCAACTCCCGCGAGCAGATCAACAGTTTATTGGACAAGTTCAACCCACTGATTACTCCAATCAGGTTCATCCCGGTATGCAACCCACTGCTCAACAATTCCCCGCCAACCAAACTTCGCCCCCTTATTACGCCAATACACCGCCGACTTATTATCCGCAACAACCGCAAGCCGTAGTTTCAAAATCTAACAATAAAAGTTTAATTATATTAGCAATCGTAATCCTACTGGTTGTAGCATACTTTGTGATTGCAGGTACCTCGCATCTTCCTCCATTTGCGAAAACTTCGTCAACCACAACCCCATCTTCGCCAAGCACAACTTTGGGGAACTCAGGAACCACTTCAACGTCAACCACAATTGTAAGTAGTTCCAATCAGTCATACCTAAATAGATTGAAATCATATATTCCGACTACTCTCGTGCAATCGGGATCATGTACTCAAGGTTCAACTATTAAAAGCGGTGCCGTTGTGGCCATTACCTGCGTTGCGTCTTCGGCCGCCAACCTGCCTATCAGCCAGGAAGAATATCTTATTTTCAGTTCTAATGCAAGTCTGTACACCTATTACAACTATTTGCTTTCTAAATACGGAATAACTCAAAACCAAACTTCATGCGGTAACTTCACAAACTTTATAGTTAATTGCGAAGAGGCTTATAGCGTTTCAAGTGTTAATCGCGGGCGTATTTCAGAATTCTCGTATCAAAATACTCCTTTTATCGTGTCAACAGTCGACAATCAAGATATAGTTGTGGGGTCGATCGGACACCCTGGGGCAAAGGGCAATTCATTAATAAACTGGTGGCAATCCACTGCAAACTGGGACAGCCTGTTTGGTTAACTAAATCACATATAACTTAGTGACGGCTAACATAGGACAGAGACGATAGATTCTCGATCTGCCCAAAAATCGACTTTGTCAACTTTGTCAAATAGTCAAAAGCGCCCATCATCGAATAATTGGTATAACTTTGCAGTTTTAATAAGTTACGGTACAATTTAAATCAAACACATGAACACTAGTTTCGTTATCGTTCATTATCATTAAAAAGCCATCTCGGCGTAGTTGCAGCAACCTAACTTAATAATACAATTAACGCTAAAGGTTTACTCACTTGGTACTTTATTCTTACTTAGTCGGCCAATTAGTAAATATGTAAATAAAATTTTAATACTTAATAGTCATTCTTCATGAGGATCGCTTGCGATTGACGGATCGTCCATATAAATTGAATCACCTCTGAACAAACTACTGTGTTTAACACTTTTTTCTATTGTCATTAGCGATACAGTGTACGCGAGAAACATGAAAACCGAAAACATTTGAACGGCTAACCATAAGTAACTTCCTATTGTAGTGTTAAGAGAAGTGAAATAGTCATTCAAGGCATGCAAAATTACCGGAATCAAAAGACCACCGATTATAAGTTGAATTTTTCGGCGCGGGAAAAAAATAGCCAGGCCAACAAAGGAAGCAGATATAGCGACCCAAATCGAATGAGAAAATGCGTCATCAAGACTTCTGAAAGCAACCAAAAACAGTCCAGTAATATCCACTCCGGGGATATTAGCATTGACCATCTGACCGGTATTTGACGTTACCGTAACGGGAAAATTAATTACCGAATTGGCTATGTATCCCTGAGCTTCCAAAGTACCGGCCATTATTCCGGAAATTGATCCCAAAAACATCCAAAATTTTACTCCAAATTCTTTATTTTTGATATTCAAAAGTGCCAAAATTAAGACTGGCAATAACTTTGATCCCTCTTCAATAATCCCAGGACTCAAAAGATCTAAAAATGGATTGGAGAGCGATTTTATGCCGGTTCCATTTTCAAGGCTCGCCACAATTGAATTACCCGCACCGCCCCACAAGATTATTTCAGAAATCAATACGACGACAATATACCAGTAACCTTTAGTAGTAATTTTTCCAGGCTTGATAATGTACCAGAACACAATGGCCCATAACGGAGCAAAAAATAGCGAAAAGGCCCAACTAAACTGTCCAAGGGAAGCTCCGCTCGTGGAACCCGATATGAATATAGCTAAAAATGCAATAGGAGCTAGTCCGTAAACCGCTACCAATATACGCGGAAGTTCAAATAACTTCTTATTTTTTAGCCAAGATTTAATCGGAAAGAAAATATTTAAAATTTCTTTGGTCGTACTTGCAGTGATTGCACCTGTTGTTACTGGCGGCGAACCGGGATACGGGTGTTGGCCCTGTGGGTACTGATTTCCCGCCGTGTATTGTGCACTCGGATATAATCCTGAAGGAGGCACCTGAATGCCTGGCGGATATTGCCCCCATGCACCTGGTATTTGAGCCTGCACTGGCGACTGTATAGGAGGAGGAGGCAGATGTGAATAATCTTGTAACCGTGGGTCCGTTTGTCTTACGCCACTAATATCTTGCGGGATGGTCTGCTGAGTTACCACATATAGGTTAATAATAGGACCGTCATTACCAGCCAACTGAATGTCGCACGGTGCAATTATCAACTGAGACGAAACTGGATTCCCGTTCAAAAATGCCGGAGATTTGCCAATATTTTCAAATATCCATCCAGATTCCAAATACGAAAGCCTAACTTGTTCTCTTGATACCCTCGGATCTTCAAGACTAATAGTTGACATTTGGCCCCTGCCCAATATAACAACTTGTCCCGGAGATAATGTTATAGACTTCCCCATACAATTAACAATTAATTCATTCATCGTAAACCCCGACTCTATCATTATGTGAATTCTGCTTGACTTAATTTTCTAAAAGTTTTAACCCGTTAGTTTAAAACAAATCATCTTACGAAAATATCGCTAATGAAGGCAAGCCTAGCATATTATCAATTTTCATGAGTAATTTAGCCAATATTTTCATCGCCAATATTTCCTAAATTCAACCTTGATAGTTAGCCCTCAACCTTATATTACATGCAAATTGATCGGCAGCCCAACTTAACGATGTTAATGTTTAAAATGAATTAAAAACACACATCTGTAGCACACCAAATTTCAAGTTATTTTAAACTTAAAATAACTTGAAATATTGGTTATATCTGACACGTGGCCTGAGGACTTTAGCTCATTGATAAAATTAAAATCCAATAATTACATTCGATAATCAAATTTTTGAAACCGATTGCTAAAACAGATCAGACAAAGGTGCTGGGCGTGCTAAAAAAAATCCCTGCCCCATATTAATTCCCAATTCTCCTACGGTTTTCAATTCTTGTTCTGTTTCAATTCCTTCTGCAACAACAGTTGCATTAATCTTATTCGCAAATACGACAAGCGCTTTAGCAAGAGAAAAGCGAACTGGATCGCTATCAATATTGGTTATAAGGGACCTATCTAATTTGATTATATCCGGAGATATCTCTAAAATATGCGTTAAGCTTGAAATGCCCGATCCCGTGTCATCGATGGCTACCTTTATGCCATTTTCTCTGAATTTTTTCAATATAAAATTAAGTTCGGCATAATCTTCTACGACAACGTGCTCAGTGATTTCCAATATAAGACGCCTCGAAGTTTCAAAAGTTAAACTATCCAAAAGGTCACTCAAATGATAGGACATTATCGCTTCTGGTGAGACGTTTAGACTGATTTCAATGTGATCTGGTATCTGATTTATCTTCTTTAATATGAGATCGATAGCATGAAGTTCCAATTCAACTCCTAAGTGCACCTCATTGGCGTCTTTATACCAGAGATCGGGACTTCTGTAGGGATCCGTTTTAAAGCGCGAAAGTGCCTCAATTGAACAAGTCGTTCCTGAAACTAGATCAACGATAGGTTGAAACACAATGTTAAGTTTGCCAGCTACAAATAACGATTCAACATCTTGTCTTTTTTTTAGTTTAGTTGTTGCATGCGGCGCCAGAATTTTACTCACGAACTCATCTACGACTTCCATGGCCTTATCTGAAGTCTCGGTCCTTATGTGATGCCCTTGAGCAAATGCTAAATAACGTGACGCCAATGTCGACAATTCAGACAAAGATCCTACTGCCAGTGCCACAAACTCAGCCAGAAGCTCAACTAGTTCAACATCGCTTTGTGTGATTGAATTCGGTACCGAAGAGGAAATTTTTAATACTCCGAAAACCTGGAGATTGTATCTTAACGGCAAAAGAGCCATCGAGCGAATCCCTGTAATTTCACAGGCCTGTCTGTCGGCTTCAGCATCATTAAATGCATCGGAGCTGATTTGAGTCTCCCCCGTTATCATAGCTTTACCGGACAAGCTACCTTTTACATCGACAGTTAAACCTACAAAGGGTTTCAGTTTGCCGGCACAATTAACGTATATAAGATAATTATCGGAACTCAACATCTCAAGTGACGCTCCATCGCAAGACGGTACCGCCTCTACAATGCGTTCTAAGACTGAATCAATAATTACAAACGGATCCCATGTCTTTAATCCAAATTCGGCCCATGGCGAAACAAGAGTTCTCATCTAGCCTCCTTGCGTAATACCCCATAATAATATTTGTATAGCTATATCGACACCTAATAGAGCTAACTGAAAGAAATACTATTAAAAATTGCAAAATTGCCACATTAGAAATTATTAAATTAATAAATATTTGGTAATTTTTCGCCCTAAAAATATCAGCCACTAGACACTTTTGCTACATCATAAAATATTGCAATTCAAAATTGCAATATTAAACTACAGTTATTTAGACTGTAAATACAGTCATAGATATTAATTGCTTGCAGTTATATTTTCATTAGATGGCTGTTGAAGTAATGTCTTAAAGTTTCAAATAAAATGTAGAGTTGTCAAATATGAACCCATTGTTTAAATCAAAATATATAATTTCGTGTATTGTGATCGGAATTTTAGCGTTTGCACTTACGGCATGCTCGTCGTCGTCGATTCAATCGAGTGCCATCACGACGTATAATGCGACTGCCAGTGCCAACTGTAAGATTGGGCCAATGAGGCCCGCTATCAAAGCTGGCTATCCTATCGGTCCGCTTAAAGGGACGAGGCGGTGGATGGTAGACCAAAATGGAGCGGTCGTAATATTGCACGGAGTTAATGTAGTTGCCAAGAACAAACCTTATTATCCATGCTCTTTTAATTTCAACGGGCAGGATGCCGTTTGGCTGAATACAAACGGGCTAGATGTAGTTCGATTGGGAGTGTTGCCGTCGGGTGAAATGCCAACCAAAGGCCGCATCAGCCAAAATTATATTAACCACTTAATCTCCACGGTTAACACGCTTACAAGTCAACATATATTTGTTTTACTTGATTGGCATCAAGATGATTATGGAAGATATTTTAACGAGAAGGGTACTTCCTTTAGGGCTGACGGTATGCCCACTTGGATGACAATTACCAACGGAAAACAAAATAAACAAACTAATTTTCCGTTTGACTATATAAATGATCCTGCTCTTCAACAAGCCTTTCAATCTTTTTGGGACAACTCTAAAATTAAACATGGCTTGGGGATTCAGGAATACTATTTTGAGATGCTTCAAGCGGTAGCGCAAAGAGTTGTAAACAATCCCTGGGTATTGGGATATGAAATTTTAAATGAGCCTTGGCCGGGAAACTCCTGGAAGCAATGCCTTATCGGCAAGGATGCTTGTCCAACCTTAGATAAAACCGAGCTAGATCCCTTCTACGCTAAAGCTATCGCGGCAATTAGAAAAGTAGATCCATCTCATTTGATCTTTATGGAACCTTTTGTTCTATTTAATTTTGGTACCCCTACTTCAGTTGCCATTCCTACTGGAGCCAAAAACGTCGGATTGTCGTTTCATCAATACACTCAATCTCAAATCGGAGTGGATAACGTATTTAGCAATGCTCTCAAATGGACTCAGACTCATAACGGACCATTATTAAACACTGAGTTCAGCTCGATAAATGATAACGCCACCACAATCGGTATGGAAACCTCCGCTGCCAATAACTATTTAATGTCATGGACATACTGGGTGTTTAATAACTGCAATATTGCATGTTCTCCGGCAGCCGGCACCAACGTCTTGTTGAATTCGCAAAACCCTCCAATCGGGGCTAACATTGACACCCCTGTAGTAAATGAGCTGGTTCAACCATATCCTCTCGTGACTGCTGGCACCCCTGTTTCGCTGACTTATGATGCCGCCAGTCATGTTTTAAACTACCAATGGTCTTCTGCCAAGGCTGCCTCAAATGGACATTTCGCCAACGGTGCAACTACCACAATATTGACTCCGAAACTTGATTTCCCTTCTGGTTATTCAGTTACCGCAGTGGGGGCTAAAGTTATATCCAATGCCTGTTCAACGGTTTTGATTCTTCACCAAACACAAGTATCTGCCCATATTACTGTAACCGTTACCCCTGGGTCAACTTGTAAAAATTAAATTGGTTTATCGCAAACGATAGTTATCGGAAATACCTTCACAACTGAACAATACAGAAAAAACATAGATAGATGGAGGCGGCGGGCGGAATCGAACCGCCGTACGAGGCTTTGCAGGCCCCTGCCTAAACCACTCGACCACGCCGCCATCGACTATTGTCGTAACTATCTATGATTAAACAGCTTTTGAAATATCTATTCTAATAAAGACTAAACGTCATAGCGGACATAATCTGAGAAAATCGTTAAGGTAATACTTTTCCAGGGGTACAAACACCCGGATTCAAGCAAATTAACCATTAATTTCTAACGCCTTAACGACATACGGTCACTTAGTAATAGGCGATGCCGTTAGTTCTTGACAGAACAATATAAGGCATCTTCAAAAAGAGCGTTAAGTGGAAAGGGGTCACAAAATAATTTTTGCTAATACGAAAATTACAGCAAGAACAATTGCTACTTTGATAACGATTGCAAAAATTGATATCACAGTCGAAACGACGAAAAACAGGAACCAAAGTAATACTAGCCCGATAATTGCAGAAGGAACTCCGAGTCAACTTCGAAATAAGTTTACTCATAACGTCCAAATTAGCTTTGGCGTGGATGACAAAATGGATTTGACCAGTTTAAACTGCGATGTGCAAAACCTTGACTCAAAAATTATTATCAATACCCCCGAGCCCACTAAAATTCTTCATAAATTAACAACATTGGCTTTGGGCAGTGATATAGAACTGGTTGGTCTAGAAGTCAAAAGACCAACACTTGAAGACGTATTCTTAAAGTTATCTGAAAAATAAAATTGTTAACTGTAGCTTGGAGTATCTAAATCGATATTATCCGGACAATGAATTCAAGCGGTTACATAGAGTGAACCTTTGTTCCATGAGATATGTCTTGAGCGGTATCCTGATAAGATTTAAATAGTGACGGAATTTAAAGTGATTGGAATTTAAGTCGTGAGTATATTAGAAAAAGGAAATTCCACAAAAAAATCTCCAGGATGGCATCATTACTTTGCCATTGCAATTATCGGGCTAGTATTACTTTGGTTCCT
>DAHXLF010000057.1 GCA_027371755.1 Acidimicrobiales bacterium | reverse complement strand
TCGATATGACGATAAAACAAAACAGAATCGATGTAATTTCAGCTTTCAGATCGGCGCTCGCTCGTGATAAGACCAGGACGCAGGCATTTGACATATCCGAACTCGGTCTTGTTGAAATGACCAGAAAGCGTGTTTCAGAAGGATTGGTCGAGTCACTTTCGCATACCTGCCCAGAGTGCGGAGGCAGAGGAATTATTGTCGAATCTTTTCAACAACTCGTCTCAAACGACGTCTTTCCTGATCATCCAACCTTTTGGAGATACCGATAGACTTGCCGCCGGGTACTAATACCGTATATCTGCCGGCCAAAGAAACACTCTGAGTCAGACGAGCGCCCTTTACTCCGATCGGATTTTTTATTACTTGGCATAAAATTGTCTGACCATTTTTAAGTACTTGTTCGATTCGAACGTTGTCAATCTCGGTATCGGCATCTTCAAACTCTTCCATATCGCTTTTCACGTCATGTTGATACAACACCGCATTTTTGGGAGTCCCTATGTCCACGAAGGCGGCTTCCATCCCTGGAAGTATGTTTTTTATCTCACCGATATATATATTCCCATCCAACTCCGAGATTTCATCTGCATTTTTAGAGACATAATGTTCAACAAGAGTCCTACCTTCCAACACCGCAAGTTGAGTATGAGTCTGAGTTACGTGCACACATGCCAAATATCTTCCAGTAGCATTAGACATCTCAAGTTTAACTGTCTCTTTTGGCAGTGAAGTGTCCGATACAACGTCGACTTTTACCGAGGACGATGAACGCCTTGTATCTTTAGACGACGAAGATTTAGTATTCCCTTTTCTTTCGGTACGTCGTGAATTCGAAGTTTTTTTGGGAGCAGGACGTGCATCGCCGATTTTGGGTTTCGCCGAAGAAGCATTTTGATTTTGGCCAGAACCATTTTCGATTTGAGGTTCTTTTGCCGCCGCGACCGATGCCTTCTGAGAGGGAGCGGGTCGTACATCGCCGATTTTGGGCTTTTGAAAACCCTGTTTTACTGCATTTTTCCTTGCGGAGTTTTCTGAACCGACTGCATTCGATTCATTTCCTGAACTTTCGGGAACAGGATTTTGCAGAGTTGTATCGTTGGTCAGATCCTTCTGGCCTTCCTTTATCTCTGACATTTTGTAAATTCCTTCCTTTTTGGGGATGCCCCTCTCGCATACGGTAGTTTCCGCAACTTTCTTTTGCGGGACAACTTAGTAATTCATTCATAACCATATGCCTAAAAAACTTGACTTTCGTAGAGCACTTATAGTGTTCCCGAGAGTTGCAATCTTCCCCTCTTATAAAAACTACTTCTAATAATTTGTCTAAATTATTGTTTAGACCAGAAAGCCAGCTGGATAGCGGCTTGTAAACAGAAATCGCCTGATTTTCAAAAGCATCAGAGGTTGCATAACATACTACCTCTTCGGTAAATTCCGAACCTGTATGCTCATCGACCCCGAATGAATCGCTTAGCTCAGCCATGAGGTCACCTCCTTATCTAATATTATAAATTCTATCAGACAATATTTGTTATGTGATTATATCGTAATAACTATAATAATGCGATACCATAATCCATATTACGGTAATTGAGCATTTGATCTGCGACTTTGCCCAAATAATTGTCAAAAAATACGATCCTGTCACCCAATTAGATTTTTTATTGATATATTCTAAATAAAAAAACCGTATATAGATACATCTCTATATGCTAATATATCAATATGTCAATGTACGAAGATGAAACCCGCCATAAAAACTTAGATAATACGGTTCAAACTGTATCAAGATTGAATAAAGAACCCGAAATATTTAATGAAAATGTCGATTTTAAGACCAATACTGGTGGCGATATTTCCGAGTGTGACGTACGATACCTATCGATTGACCACAACTTAGGACAAATAAATCGACTAAGTACGATTTTAAAAGCACTGGGTGACCCTATTCGCCTAAAAATTGTGCTTTTACTTATTCAGGCCGACGACAAGTCTTCCTGTGTTTGTAACTTAAACCTTTCGTTTGATATTTCACAGCCCACCCTTTCTCATCACCTTAAGATTTTAAAAGATGCCCAAGTTCTCAATAAAACCAAGAAAGCCAATTGGGCTTACTACTCGATCAATCCGCAAATTGAACCTTTGCTTACCGCCGCATTAAAAGACGACTCGATATTACATGTTTAAGATGACGTAGGTATTTTTAAACATTTTAATAAAGATTAAACAAGCTCCTCTAACCGTACACTCACCTAGGTTAACTTTAACTGGAGAATAGAACACTACAGACACTAAATTAATGATCCCAAATACACCAAAACGATACATAGAAAAGCCAAAAGGCCACGTAGTTCTCGATTCAAACGACGCCAAACTCGATACAACCGACAAACTTTTGCCGGTTTTAATTGCTTTGGCAATGGCATTGGGATTGGCCGTCGGTAAAGTCGGCGGTAACACAATAGCCAAAATCAATTCCCTTCAGGTTACAAACGGTGTATCCTTGATTATCTTTTTGGGGTTGTTATTAATGCTGTATCCTCCGTTGGCAAAGATAAAGTTTTATGAATTTAAACCAACGGCCATGAACATTAAGGCAATATCCGTTTCAATACTGTTTAATTGGATAATTGGCCCAACTTTGATGTTCGCATTGGCCTGGATATTCCTTGCAAACAGCCCGTCACTAAGAACAGGATTAATACTGGTTGGGATAGCACGCTGCATAGCTATGGTCGTATTGTGGTCCGATATGGCTAAAGGTGATTCGGAACTTACCGGCATGCTGGTAGTGCTTAACAGCATTTTCCAACTTGTCGCATTTTCACTTTTAGCCTATTTCTATCTTTGGACTTTACCGCACTTTCTTGACTTGTCAGGCTCTCTAATTAACATAAAATTCTCTCTAATAGCTGTAAACATACTTATTTACCTCGGAACTCCCCTAATTTTAGCGGTAGCCGTTCGAATTATATATGAGAAAATTTATGATCGTGACCGGTATGAAACTCATTTTTGTCCAAAGATAGGTCACGTAGCTACCGCTGGATTACTTTTTACAGTATTCATGCTTTTCAGTATTTCGGGGAAGTATTTTTTAAAGCAACCGCTTCTAATTCTTAATGTTGCACTTGCTTTAGTCATATATTTTGTCGTTATGTTTTCTGTTGCATTTTTTACGGCTTATAAACTTAACTTCGGCTACAAGAAAACTGTAAGTCTAGCCTTTACGGCCTCAGGAAACAACTTTGAATTGGCGATCGCGGTAGCAATCGGCGTTTTTGGTATCGCCTCCAATCAAGCTCTGGCGGGGATAACAGGCCCTATGGTAGAAATTCCAGTCCTTGTTGGACTTACTTATTTCGCCAGAAGTTTAAAACCCAAATTTAAAAATTAACGCATATACGGCACCCGCCTTAAAGGAGTTATAGTGGCCAAAGATATTCAAAAGCAACATAAGGTAACGATACTTTTTGCCTGCACACATAATGCCGGCCGGTCATACGCGGCCCAAACGATCGCGGAAAGTTTAAAACCCGAATATGTCACGGTAATTTCAGCAGGAACCGAACCCAAAGACACAGTAAATCCTCATGTAAGTGAAGCACTTATCAATCTGGGGTATCTCCCAGCAAACCACAAGCCTCAAAAGCTTACTACGGAATTCGTAGAAGCCGCCGACTACGTAATAACCATGGGTTGCTCAGAAACATGCCCCATATTCAAAGGAAAGACCTACTTAGATTGGGCCTTGGAAGATCCAGCTGATAAACAAGCGGCAACAGTTTTGCAGATTGTAAAAGAAATCGAATTAAAGGTAGTATCGCTGCTTAATTCGATAAAATCTTCAACCAAAGATACAACACCCAACAACAATTCAAACCATGAGATACACGATTAAAGAGCACTCGAAAATGATCCTGCGCGTGCTAACAATCTGTTCCCACAACTTAAAACAATATCTAACTTGTTACAATAGCTACTATGTCTGAAAATCCAAACACTAACTATATTCCACCCATCGCCCGGGTGGCCGCCGACGTAATTTGTGTACTCAAAACCGACGACGACCTAAAACTCCTTTTAATCGAAAGAGGAAATGAACCATTCAAAGGCAATTATGCCATTCCGGGAGGATTTGTGGAAGAAAACGAAGACGTGAAAGATGCCGCGATTCGAGAACTTAAGGAAGAAACGAACGTAGATTTAAACATTTCGGATATAAAGCTGCTGGGAGTTTATGGCAAACCATTTAGAGACCCCAGAGGCCGCACAATTTCAGTGGTTTACAGCTTTGTTACTTCAAATCCAAACTTCTTTTCAGAAGTAAAAGCTCAAGACGATGCAAAAAACTATGACTTTATAAGCGCATCGGCCTTGCCTAAATTGGCATTTGACCACAACGATATTATCGTTGATCTATTAAAGGATCTAAAAGACTCAAACTTACTAGATAAATAAAATCTCACTTTGGGCAACAATTTGCCAACTGGTCAAAAACAATAGTATTGTATTAATCATGTCTATAAATAAAATTGGAGTTATAGGAAGCGGAATTATGGGCTCTGGAATAGCCGAAACAGCCGCTTTTCACGGATTTGAGGTAATATTAAGATCACGTAGTCTAGCCAACGCTGAATCTATGAAAACGACTATGGAAAAGTCTCTTTCTAAACAAGTAGAAAAAGAAAAGATAACCGAAGAGCAGAAACAAAACACCTTAAGCAGAGTACGTATTACCGACAACTTAAACGATTTAAGCGACTGCGATCTTATTATAGAATCAATCGTGGAAGAGCTGGACGCAAAAATTCAACTCATGGTAGAACTCGACTCTATAGCCAAAAAAGAAGCTATTTTGGCAACCAACACTTCAACATTACCGGTTGTCGAAATGGCCATTGAAACCAATAGGGCTGAAAACGTTTGCGGAATTCATTTCTTTAATCCCGCTACGGTTATGAAATTGGTCGAAGTGGTCAAGCCGATCACTGCATCCGATGAGACTATCGAAACTGCACTGGAATTTGCTCGAAAATGTGAAAAAGAACCAGTTCTCGTTAAAGATCAAGCCGGTTTCATTGTAAATGCACTTCTGTTCCCCTATCTAAACAATGCTGTAAGGCTCGCCGAGCAGGGCGTTGCAAGTTTTGAAGATATTGATCTGGCAATGAAAGGTGGCTGTGGTTTCCCGATGGGTCCGTTTGCTCTTTTGGATTTGGTCGGTCTAGACACGTCGTTAGCAATTCTTGATGCCTTATACGAAGAGTTTAGAGATCCTAATTATGCGGCGGTACCTCTGCTGAGACGAATGGTAGCGGCCAACAAACTCGGACGAAAATCAAAACAAGGATTTTATTCCTACTGATACTTATTTAAATTAAGATTAAAATAGTAAGTATGACAGACCGCCCCTGGGTTATGCGGACCTATTCTGGTCACTCGAACGCAAAAGCCTCAAACCGATTATATAGAACAAACCTCAAAAAAGGTCAAACTGGACTTTCCATCGCTTTTGATCTTCCCACGCAAATCGGCTACGATCCCGACGCGCCACAGGCCAAAGGAGAAGTCGGTAAAGTAGGTGTTCCCGTGGCACATATTGGTCATATGACTGAGCTCTTGGATCAAATTCCCGTTGACAAGATGAATACGTCAATGACTATAAACGCGACTGCAGCTTGGCTGTTGGGACTGTATGTGGCAAATGCCTTACATCAAAATGTAGACATTAAGTTGCTTTCGGGCACGACTCAAAATGACATAGTAAAGGAATATCTTTCCAGGGGGACTTTCATATTTCCGCCCGATAATTCCAAAAGACTGATTGTGGACATGGTTGCATATACGGTTTCAAAGGTACCCAAGTGGAATCCGATTAATGTATGCAGCTACCATTTACAGGAGGCTGGGGCAACTCCGATCCAAGAGATTGCATTTGCGCTTGCAACAGCAATTGACGTATTGGATGCGGTTAAAGAATCTGGATCGGTTCCGGCTGAAGATTTTCCCCAAGTAGTCGGAAGAATTTCATTTTTTGTGAATTCCGGAATCCGCTTTGTCGAAGAAATATGTAAAGTTCGGGCATTTACTAAAATGTGGGATGTAATTTGTCAAACTCGTTATAATGTAACAGATCCAACTCTCAGAAGATTCAGGTACGGGGTACAGGTTAACTCACTCGGGTTAACCGAAGCTCAGCCTGAAAACAATATTCAGAGAATAGTTCTAGAAATGCTGGGGGTATCTTTATCTAAATTTGCGCGTGCCAGAGCGATACAACTTCCTGCATGGAACGAAGCCTTAGGGCTACCCAGACCTTGGGATCAGCAGTGGTCTTTAAGAATTCAACAGGTTTTAGCATTTGAAACCGATCTACTGGATAACGAAGACATATTCGACAACTCGACTGTAATTGAGAAAAAAACCCAAGATTTAGTCGATTCGGCTCAAGAGGAACTTGACGATATCTTAAATCTTGGAGGAGCATTTAACGCAATTGACGAATTAAAGTCAAGGTTAGTTAGATCTCAAGCCGACCGAGTCAGAAAAATTGAGACTGGCGAACTAAAAGTTGTAGGCATAAACTGTTATACCGAGTCAGAGTCTTCTCCTCTACTTGAAAACCAAAGTGGACAAGAGTCAATTTTGAGAGTGGATCCCAAAGTCGAAGAAGAGCTGGTTAAAGAGATTAAAGAACATCGAAAAAGCAGAGATAGCGAACTTGTCAACAAGACGGCGCAATCGTTGAAACAAGCAGCCCAAGGGAAAGATAACATCATGCAGGCAACGATAGAATTTGCACTTGCTGGAGGTACTACCGGAGAATGGGCAGATACTCTGCGAGAAGTATTTGGAGAGTATAGAGCTCCTACCGGAATACAAGGAGCCATAGGACACAGAGGCGACGAGCTAAATCCAGCAAGAGAAAGAATTAAGTTAATTTCGCAGTCAGGAAGACGGCCGCGAATTCTGGTTGCTAAACCCGGGCTTGATGGACATTCCAACGGAGCAGAACAAATTGCCGTTGCGGCAAGAGATGCCGGATTCGAAGTTATTTATCAGGGAATCAGATTGACCCCCGAGCAAATTGTTAACTCGGCAATTGACGAAGACGTAGACATAATAGGACTTTCGATACTGTCCGGATCACATATGGAATTAATTCCAGAAGTTCTAAATTTACTTAAAAGCAACAATGCGAACATCCCCGTAGTGGCTGGCGGAATAATTCCGCAAGGGGATCACGCTGAATTAATAAAACTGGGAGTTGCTGCAATATATACCCCCAAGGACTTTGAGATCGGTCAAATAATTACCGATCTAGTAAATATAGTTGAAAAGTCCGCAACCGTTTCGGACTAACAATTTCCAGTCAATTAATCAATCAAGCAGATATCATATGCGAGTATATTAAAAAAATAACGGGACATTGCGCATAATTATAATCCCTTGCACATTTAACAGAATTGATTTGTTATACGTGAAAGACAATCCAATAACTGTTTACAATTGGCATTCTCTATGGAGCAGGAGTAGTAAACCCGCCTGAAGTATGGCAGTTTTGATCCAGCACATTTGGCAGCCCCGTAGGGACATACGGGTCTGGAACGCTTTGACCGTTGAACCTGTCACCCATCCAATGAACCATATCGGGTGTAGAAGGGCCGATGACTTGAGCATGGTGTTGACCTGGATACATCCATCTTTGTACTTCCGCACCGATGGAGCACAAATGAGTTGCCAATAATTGAGTTGATATAGGCGGTATTTGACCGTCTGCCGTACCTTGGATTAGCAAAAGAGGCACTCCGCTATTTTTATTAATCTGTCCGGGATCGTTTGCAATCATTAGTTTTTTCCATGCCGGTACCGTGTACGGATCCTTGGATACCAATTGCACCATAGAATATTTGTCAAGTGTATTTTGCAAATATGTATAACATCCTTTTGTCACAACCCCTTGCTTGACAAGTTTAATTGCCAAAGGAGTGGCAACTTCATTAAGCGGGGCAGCTTTATTCCCGTATGCCAAATTAAATCCGACAGCACCCATGTAAAGATAAAACGAATAAGGACTTGTCTTCAGTACGTCATACATGAAAGCGAACTGAGAAGGCGGAGCTCCTGCTACCACTCCTACTAGATGCAAATTCTTAGCATATGACGGTCCGATCGCCCAAGCAAACATCGCAGTTTGCCCTCCTTCGGAATGACCCCAAACTATATATGTTTTGCTTGCTTTAAATACCGTGTTTCCCTGGACTGCCTTAACCAAATCCAGCGAATTCTTGGCGGCTAAACTACCCACAAGATATGCCAAAATTCCAGGAGGAGTACCTTCACCCTGGTAGTCTGATGCTGTTACCTCCCAGCCCTGGCTCAAGAGCTGATTGATCGATGGTACGGCTTGCGACGGTTGAAGCGACGGTGCGCATTGCATAGACATCCCATTGGTACCGTGACTCCACGCCACTACTCTATATCCACCTTTGGGAGCCGGAGTAGTTGGGACAAATACCAAACCAGTTACGGGTTCAACCTGATTTTGTTCATTTACTGAGGTGTACATAACCCGATATGTTGTACCGTCAATTCCCGGAACTGTAACCTTAACGGATTTTATCAACCGTCCGGCAGCTGACGGTATGTTTGAAGGAATGGCATAAAACGACGGCATTCCAGATGGTGCCGTAGTCGAAGTTGGTTTTACCGTACTCGATGAGGTAGACGAGCACGAGCTTAAAATAAGCACGATTCCAATTAATATACTCAATTTCAAAACTAACTTTTTCATTATCTTTTTCTACCTGATTCTTTCATATTCAATATCTTCACAACTTTTATCCCACTAAATAACACGATCCCACTAAATGACACTGAGGCGTTTTTAACTTATCCGAATATCGGTATTTCTTAACTTCCGTATTAAACATTTGTTATTTGACTAAATTTCTTTTCGTATTAAAACCTACTAAAATCCTATCCGCTGTCAAATTTCTACCATATATTTAATTAACAGAGTCTAATCCACTACAAACTTTATATCAAGACTTATGTTATTTTGTACTTTAAATAACCAACCAACATAGTGTATTTATAGATTGCTTAACCAAACCTACACTATATACTTCGGACTTTTTTAGAATAATTTTAAACAAAAACTTCGATTATGATAACATCTACGATTTTTTTACAACTTCAAGCTTGTATACCGATTTTTTTAATCCCAATTTAAAACTTTAGAGATTTGGCTTTTAATTAATTAGCTTAAACTCAAAAATTATATTAAATACGTATAAAAACTTGCAATAAGAATTCTGAGACAACTAAAGCGGGTATACATATAGGCACCATCGTTGATACATAACTCTTTAAATTGACTGGAAACTTTCTGTCACGAACCTGTTTAAACCACAGCAGCGCGGCCAATGAGCCGCTCATAAGTAGACATGGGCCCATGTTAACTGCAAAAATAATCGACAGTAGTGAATCCTTGGATATGTGATCCAGGAAGGGCGCAAATACCAAAACCGTAGACAAGTTTCCCAATAAATTCGCCAGAATCGCTGAAATTAAAATAACTTGTATCAGTGTAAGCAAACTTGACCCTATAAAAAATTGCTCAATATTAAAATAATTAGAAAACCCAAAAGCCAGCACTGACAAAGAAATAGCAATAATGCAGGTACCATAAGGCATGGCCTTAAATATTGTCTTGACATTTGAACTTAATCCGCGATAGCTAATTTTGTTTTTAAAGAATAGTGGGGATACCAACAACACAATATTTCCGGCAATGGCAACCATAAAGGGGTCGATGCCGAATTTGGATCCCACGACAAAACCAACTAAGCAAATTCCCAAAAAAACAGATCCAATAATTAAAAATTGTTTTTCGCCTGTGGTCAACTCTTCTGACTTTATTGATTGATTTATCTTGCCAAACTTTATTTTATAAAATTGCCAGCTTATAAAAAGACCTACCAAAGACGGTATACCCAAATAAATCAAAAAATCAATAACAGACAGATTTGCAGCAGATATTACAATAAGATTTGTCAAATTAGATATAGGCAAAAAACTAGATGCCAGCAGGGCGGCAATGACCGGTTGGTACAATATGCCCCTGCTCCTATAGTTCTTATTTTCCTTGGTCTGGATGTCAATCGTATCCATTGCCAACGGAGTCTGAAGCGATACGCCCGCATCCAAATTCATCGTAGCCACAGTTAAGATTGATACTATATACAACTTTAAGTCACTGTGTTTGTTGCGGTAAACAAGTTTGGTAACAGTTCGGAAAAATCCGTAATCATCAAGTAGCTTAGCCATTGGGACGATTGCCAACACGAATAGCAGTGGTTTGATCAAATAACTTAAAAAATGTCTCAGATCGGGGACAGAATAAGAATATATTCCAAGATATATTGCCATACACAAAAAAGAAATGACCCAATTGGGAATCTTCTTTATTTTAACGACAGTTCCGCCTACCGCACAAAGCAAAAGAACAATTGAGAAAGCCGCTGCCATCTGTCAAACAACTCCAAACCTGTATCTTCTACTAACAATCGACAGCATCTAAAAAACTCTGAAGCACCGATCTTCGATTTCGCCAAATGAATATTGTGCATATCGCCCACCGTATAAATTTCTGCACCTGTCACTCCAACTTAAGCACGCTTCTGAGGAAAGTCTGCGATGAATTTGCAATACGCCACCCTCATAAACCCTATATTCGGCCCAACTTCCGGGAAAATCTTTTAATGCGGCTACCTCGACATACGGTTTGTCATCTGTCGACTCAAATCTTCTAACTCGATTTCTATGCGTATGTCCAGCAAAATAACCTTTAATATTATCAATATCAGCCATTAAAGTTACAAACTTTTCAGAATCCGTTGGGTTGACGCCAAAGTATGATTCGGGACGTACTCGACTGGAAGGGTTCCAAATATTATGATGACCAAATATCAGAACAGGTGTTTTTGACTGTTGCGACAAATCTGAAATTGCATCTAAGTTTGCGTTACTTATCTGACCGTTATACCGTTCTTTAATTGAGGTATCAATTAAAAGTATTCTAAGCCCCGAAATATCGATGCATTGAACAGATTCACAACTAAAATTCGCTTCTAATTTAGCGTCGTGATTTCCCATGGTGAAATAGAGTCTATCTTGAAATGCGGTTTTATACAGATTCATGAACTCGTTAAACTCACTGTCGGATGCAGATGAAGTCAAATCACCTTTTGCCAAAACGACCGCAGGGTTAATTTGTGATATTTCTTCCACCGCCTGTTTCGACATCAATTTCGTGTATGGCATCTCCTCATTTGAAGAACTCATTCCTTTTATTTCGCTTATCCCCTCTATCAAACCCGCCGTCAATTCGCCTAAATGCAAATCGTTGACGGTGGCAAACTTACACAAAAGTTCTCCGGGTGGCCTAAGTAGTGTTCGAATTCTAAGAGAGTCAATCTCTATGTCCGAATCAGAAGGAAGTTCAACAAAACTCTTAGGTATAGATTTTCCGTCGTCGACGTAGTGAAGCACCACTTCATCATCGGCAACAGTCGTAACTTCAACGCCGATTATTTCAGGCATCAGTCAGCTTCAATAGGGACGTGCCCTAACAATCGGCACAGGGCGTGCCCACCAAAATCCGGAAAACTTCCATGTCGATTTTTTTGGTTCAATACGGCTCTGAGAATTTGGCGTCCCCGACGACCCCAGCAACATAGTCAAGGCAGAAACAACGGCAGCGACCGCTTCATAATCTTCCTGTGAGTCTGTCAATTCAGCGCCGACCGATTCCACACGAAATGTCGTTTCTTTATTTTTTGCATTCAATTCGCCTGTCATACAACTCTACGCCCGTCTAAATAACCAGTAACACTCTGATACCGCTGTCTTAAAATTAAATCTTAAAGAGAAAAAATTCATATCTAGCTACAGCGGCATATTCCCGTGTTTTCTTCTCGGAAGTTCTTCTCTTTTTGTAGATATCATCTCCAAAGATTTTATCAATACCTTCCTGGTATCCTTTGGATCGATAACGTCATCTATAAAGCCTCTTTCGGCAGCAAGATATGGATTGGAAAATTTTTCCGTGTATTCGTCTACCAATTTAGCCCTCTGCTCGTCCGCATCGGCTGCGTCCGAAAGTTCTCTTCTGTGTACAATCTCTACTGCGCCTTGGGGACCCATGACCGCAAGCTCTGCGCTGGGCCATGCATATGCAAGATCCGAACCGATTGACTTTGAGTCCATAACCACATAGGCGCCACCATAAGCTTTCCTGGTTATTACTTGGATTCTAGGAACTGTCGCCTCACAGTAAGAATAAAGTAGCTTTGCACCGTGCCTAATTATACCGCCGTACTCCTGGTCCGTTCCAGGCATGAACCCGGGTACATCCACAAATGTTATCAACGGGATGTTGAAGGAGTCACAAGTTCTTACAAATCGGGCTCCTTTTTCAGAGGATTCAATATTTAAAACACCCGCCAGTACCTGCGGCTGATTTCCAACTATTCCAACTGCTCTACCGTTAAGCCTGGCGAAACCGCAGATTAAACTGGTACCCCAATTCGGAAAATACTCCAGCAGGTCGCCGTCGTCCACCACTGACGATACCACTTTTCTCATATCATAAGGTATATTGGAAGAATTCGGGATAAGGTCAATCAATTCCGGGCAAAGTCTTTCCGGGTCGTCATCACATTCTACAACTGGCGATTCTTCCAAGTTATTGGCCGGTAAGAATGAAAGAAGATACTTGACCTCGTCCAAACAGGCCTTCTCGTCGGCACTTACAAAAGTGGCGACTCCAGACTTAGTTGCGTGAGACATTGCTCCGCCCAGCTCTTCTAAGGTAACTTCTTCACCGGTTACGGTTTTTACGACATCAGGACCGGTAATAAACATGTGTGACGTCTCGTGCACCATAAATATGAAATCCGTCATGGCCGGCGAATAAACAGCGCCTCCGGCACAAGGTCCCAAAATAACACTTATCTGCGGTATAACTCCAGAGTTCCTCACGTTCCTGTGAAATATTTTTCCATAAGATGCCAACGACACAACGCCTTCTTGAATTCTTGCCCCAGCACCATCATTAAGACCTATCATAGGAACTCCCATGGAAGCGGCCAAATCCATAATTTTATGAATTTTTTCGGCAAAAACTTCCCCCAAAGCCCCTCCAAATACGGTAAAATCCTGGCTAAATACGCAGACTTTACGACCTTCAATTATTCCAAAACCAGTTATGACGCCATCGGTATACGGTCGATTTTTTTCAATTCCCATCCCGTGAGCCCTATGTCTGGCCAACATATCCAGCTCTTGGAAAGACCCTTCGTCCACAAGATAGTCAATTCTTTCTCTGGCTGTCATTTTGCCCTGAGAATGTTGCCTCTCAACGGATCTTTTAGATCCAGCATGTTGAGCTTCCTGTTTCTTCTTGTTTAAATCTTCAATCTTATCTTGAATACTATGTCCTGCCATATTTGGTATTTTCCGCCTATATCTAACTAAATTAACTAATCGACGCCGTAAAATACAAGATTAACCCTGTATCCTCTGCTTAATAACTTCCACATACAACTTTACCCGCTCGGAGACAATCTCCATTCCGTAGTTTGCCCCCGTGTAGTGATTTGAAAGTTCGTCTATATGTTTTCTCGCGTCATCGCCGGTTTCGATCTTTACGACATTTCCGACAACTTCAGCATACCTGTAAGGGTTTTGAGAATCCCAAATTGCGACCGATACGTTTGGGTTGGCCTCTATATTTTTGAACTGCTTTCGATGAGTTTCGGTATTGTATACCAATTGATCCCCTTCAAAGCTGATCCAAACAATCGTAGAATGCGGAAATCCTTTGGAATCTACAGTACTGACACAGGCAAAATTTTTGCCTTCCGTTATTAAGTCTTTTATTTTTTGATCCAGCATATCATTCTCCTTAAATATCTATAAATTCAGTCTAATTTAAACAAGAGTTTAATTTAGAGGTTATTCTTGAACGAGTTCTATTAAAGTTCCAAATGAAGTTTTGGGGTGAACAAAAGCCACCGTAGTATTTCTAGACCCAGGTCTTGGTTCTTGATCTATAACTCCCATATCAGATGCGTCTCCGGTAAAAAAATACTTGGAAACAAAAGGAGAAGGCCTGCATCACATAGGATATAGGGTGCAAAATT